>NZ_JBFBEA010000001.1:278325-453935 GCF_040683495.1 Streptomyces sp. NPDC093544
GGGGCCTGGCGGTCGGGTCTGAGCCTGCCGGGCTCTGGGGCTATGCGGGTGTGAGCCTGCGTGGCTGCGGAGCTTGACGGTCGAGCGGGTCTGAGCGCCTCTGGGTTCGGGACTCGGCGGTCGAGGGGGTCTGAGGCCGCCTGGCTGCGGGGGCTGGCGGTCGAGTGGGCCTGAGCCTGCCTGGCTGCGGGGCCTGGCGGTCGGGTCTGAGCCTGCCGGGCTCTGGGGCTATGCGGGTGTGAGCCTGCGTGGCTGCGGAGCTTGACGGTCGAGCGGGTCTGAGGAGCCTGGCCGGCTTCGGGGCTCGCCGGGCGGGCGGGTCTGAGGCCTCCTGGCGGCGGGGATTGGCGGTCGAGCGGCTCCCCAACCTGCCTGCGGGACTTGGCGGACGGGCGGGTCTGAGCCCCTGTCGGAGAGCGCCCGTCCTAGAAGGGGTACCAGCGCACGCTTTCGTCGCCGTTCCGTAGTGATGCCACCCTGCGCTCGAACTCGGCCAGTGCCTTGGGGTTGACCGGCGCGTGCTGGGCGACCCAGGCACAGCTCGCGGTCTCCCGTGCTCCCCGGAGCACGGAGCAGCCCTCCCACTCGCGGACGTCCCAGCCGTACGTCTCGGTGAAGGAGTCGTAGGCCTCGGCCGGGAGCCCGTAGCGGTCACGGGACAGGGCCATGACCACCAGGTCGTGCTCGCGCAGGTCGGCGGAGAAGGTCTCCAGGTCGACCAGGACCGGCCCGGCGGGGCCGACATGGACGTTGCGGGGCAGCGCGTCGCCGTGGATCGGGCCCGGCGGCAGATGCGGGGTGAGCGCGGCCGCGGCCGTCGCGAAGCCGTCGCGCCGGGTTCGCAGATACGCCGCGTGCGCGGGATCGATCGCGTCGCCCGCCAGGCGCAGCCAGCGCTCCACACCGCCCAGCAGTTCGCGGGGCGGCAAGGCGAAGGAGGGGGAAGGAAGTGCGTGCACCACCCGTAGCAGTTCGGCCAGATCGCGCGGCTCCGCGGGGCGTACGGGATCGGGCAGCCGGTGCCACACCGTCACCGGGTGGCCGTCGACCAGCCGCGCCTTGGGCTCGGCCGCCCGCACCGCAGGCACACCCGCGTCGGCGAGCCAGGCCGCGATGTCCAGTTCCCGCCGTGCGCGGTCGAGGAGTTCGGCATCGCGCCCCACCTTGACCACCAGGTCACCGGCCGCGAACACCGCGTTCTCGCCCAGAGCGAGGAGAGCCGCATCCTGTACCGGCTCCGGCAGCACATCCGCCGCGCGCAGTACGTTCCGCGCCTGTGCCTCGTCCATCCTGCGCCTCCCATGGCTCTCGCCGGCTCCCGCGTAGGACGTCACGATCACGCCATTCACGACGGCCAGTCTCGCATTCGTACTGGTCGGACGCCCACAAAGGGGCTGCGCGCTGTCTTGACGCGGAGTCAGCTCCTCAGCACGATGACGGGGGCCGCCTGGGCGTTGGGCCTGGTCGTCACGGTGCCGCCTGCCGGGCGGGGTCTGGCACGCACGCTCGCCGCGTTGCCAAAAGGCCCTGGTAGCTCCGCTACGAGGACCTTCCGGCGCCTTGCGACCGCACGCACCAGACCCCGCCCGGCCCGTCCTTCGGGCGGACGCCGCCACCGTGACGACCAGGCTCAGACCACCACGAGACGCCCAAAGGAGTCGAATCCGTGACATTGGCGAGCGCGACGAGGCGGTCGGCAAAGCGTGCGTCCGGCGCGGGGGCGGAGCGTCCTTCCGCCGACCACGGCGCCTGGTTCCTGGTGCTGCCCGCGCTGATCCCGATCCTGGTGCTCAGTGTCGGACCGCTGCTGTACGGGATCGCGCTGGCGTTCACCGACTCGCAGTCGGGGCGGACGCGGTCCACGCAGTGGATCGGGGTGCTCAACTTCCAGGACCTGCTGCACGACACACTGTTCTGGGACTCGTTCCGGATCGGGCTGCTGTGGGCGGTCGGGGTGACCGTGCCGCAGTTCCTCCTCGCGCTCGGACTCGCCCTCCTGCTCAATGAGGAACTCCGCCTGCGCTGGCTCGCGCGCGCCCTCGCGATCGTCCCGTGGGCGATGCCCGAGGTCGTCGTCGGCGTCATGTGGCGCATCGTGTACAACCCGGACGCGGGCATCCTCAACGAGACGCTGCGCGACCTCGGCCTCGGGGACGGCCGTGACTGGCTGAGCGGCCTGGCGACGGCCCTGCCCGCCGTCATCGTGGTCGGCGTCTGGGCGGGCATGCCCCAGACGACGGTGGCCCTGCTCGCAGGCCTGCAGAACACCCCGCGTGAACTGCACGAGGCGGCCGCGATGGACGGCGCGGGCGCCTGGCGTCGCTTGCGGACAGTCACCTGGCCGGCGCTGAGACCGGTCGCGCTCGCCGTCACGGCGCTCAACTTCATCTGGAATTTCAACTCGTTCGCGCTGGTCTACGTGCTGACCAACGGCGGCCCCGGCGGCCGTACCCGGCTGCCGATGCTCTTCGCCTACGAAGAAGCCTTCCGCTACGGCCAGTTCGGCTACGCGGCGGCGATGGGATGCGTGATGGTCGCTCTGATCTCGGTGCTCCTCGCCGTCTTCCTCGTCGGCCGGCTGAGGGGAGGTGCGGACGCATGAGGACCGGTAAGGGCGCTCGCGCGGGCCAGTACCTCGCGCTGCTCGGCTATCTCGTCTTCCTCGCCTTCCCCTTCCTCTGGCTGATCTCCACCGCCTTCAAGCCCCCGGGTGAGCTGGCGAGCCTGCACCCCACCTGGATCCCCAAGGACCCCACCCTCGCCAACTTCCGGCAGGCGTTCGACGAGCAGCCCCTGCTGCGGGCCGCGCTCAATTCCCTGATCGCGGCGCTCGGCGCGGCGGTGATCGCCGTACTGATCGCGACCCCGATGGCGTACGTCATGGCACGGCACCGCACGCGGCTCGCGAAGGCCGCCACAGGATGGGTCGTGGTCAGCCAGGCGTTCCCGTTCGTGCTCGTGATCATCCCGCTGTTCCTGGTCCTCAAGAACCTCCGGCTGATCAACTCCCTGCCGGGACTCGTCATGGTGTACGTGGTGTGGGCGCTGCCGTTCGCGCTGTGGATGCTGGTGGGCTATGTACGGGCCGTGCCCACCGAGTTGGAGGAGGCCGCGGCGGTGGACGGGGCGGGGAGACTGCGCACCCTGGTCTCCATCACCGCGCCGCTGCTCGCGCCCGGCATCGTGGCGACGGCGCTGTTCGCGTTCATCAGCGCGTGGAACGAGTTCTTCTTCGCGCTGGTGCTCCTCAAGACCCCGGAGAAACAGACACTTCCGGTCGTCCTCACGCACTTCATCGGGGCCGAGGGGGTCGCGGACCTCGGGCCGCTCGCCGCGGCGGCGTTCCTCGCCACGCTCCCCTCGCTGGTCATCTTCGCGATCATCCAGAAGCGGATCACGGGCGGCATGCTCGCCGGGGCGGTGAAGAGCTGATGCGTAGGCGATGGATCCTCGCACTGGTCATGGGGCTGCTCCTCACGGCCTGCTCCTCGGACGACGGCAGCGCCGACGGAAGGGTCACGCTCCGGTTCCAGTCCCTGGCCTGGCAGCAGGAGTCCGTCGACGCCAACAAGGAGTTGGTGCAGGAGTGGAACGCCGCTCACCCGGACGTCAAGGTCGAGTACGTACAGGGGAGTTGGGACAGCGTCCACGACCAGCTGCTCACCTCCTTCGAGGGCGGTGAGGCGCCGGACATCATCCATGACGCCTCGGACGACCTCGCGGACTTCGCGTACGGCGGCTATCTCGCCGATCTGACTGAGCTGCTGCCCGCCCGGCTGAAGTCCGATATCCCGCAGCGCAGTTGGGAGACGGTGACCTTCGCGGACGGGATCTACGGCGTGCCGTTCCTGCAGGAGCCGCGCGTCCTCATCGCCAACTCCGAGTGGCTCAAGGAGTCGGGCGTCCGCATCCCGACGCCGCAGAGCCCGTGGACGTGGGAGGAGTTCCGCTCGATCGCCAAGGAACTGAGCGGTGGCGGAAAGTACGGGGTCGCCTGGCCGCTCAAGGAACCGGTCTCCGCGACACTCAACCTTTCCCTCTCCACCGGCGGGCAGATGTTCCACCGGGGCGAGGACGGCAAGGTGACGGTCCGTTTCGACGCGGCCGACGAGGTGGTGCCGAGGACGGTGCACGACGAGGTGAACACGGACGGGAGTGCGTCGAGCGCGACGCTCGGCATGGGCGGTTCCGACACGCTGCCCGGGTTCTTCGGCGGCAAGTACGCGATGGTCCCGCTCGGCTTCTCCTACCGTCAGCAGATCGTGCAGCAGGCGCCGAAGGGCTTCGACTGGCAGGTACTGCCCGCCCCGGCCGGCGCGGACGGCCTCACCCAGGGCGTCAGCCCGCAGACCCTCTCCGTCGCCGAGGACAGCCCGCACAAGAAGGAGGCCGTCGAGTTCATCGACTTCCTGCTCCAGCCGAAGAACATGGTCCGCCTCGCCCTCGGCGACTGGATGCTGCCCACCGGCACCGATGCCCTCAAGGACCCTGCCCTGCACACCGCCAAGGACGACTGGGCGACCGGCACCGCGCTCGCCGCCCACCTGCGCTCGGCGCCCGCCCAGTCCGTGCGCGGCTACCCCGAGTGGAAGGACAAGGTCGCGACCCCCGCGTTCCAGGAGTACTACAGCGGGGCGATCGGGCTCGACGAGCTGAGAAAGCGGCTCGTGAAGGACGGGAACCTGGTGCTGGCCCGCTACCAGAGATGACCGGTGCCGCCCGCAGGGTCCGGCGCACGGAATCCACTGCCGTGCGTTAATCAATTGCACGAGACGTCTCGTCTCGCTTAGCCTCCCTTGCGTGACCATACGACGCATCCACATCGCCATGTTCTCCATCGCCGCCCACGGGCATGTGAACCCGAGCATCGAGGTGATCCGGGAGCTCGTCGCGCGCGGACACCGCGTCACGTACGCGATTCCGCCGGTCTTCGCCGACAAGGTCGCGGCGACCGGCGCCGAGCCCGTCCTCTACACCTCGACGCTGCCGTCGCCCGACGATGATCCCGAGGCCTGGGGGACGACTCTCCTCGACAACGTCGAACCCTTCCTGGCGGACGCGATCCAGGCGCTGCCGCAGCTCGTGAAGGCGTACGAGGGTGACGAACCGGACCTCGTGCTGCACGACATCACGTCGTACCCGGCCCGCGTCCTCGCGCACCGCTGGAATGTCCCGGCCGTCTCCCTGTCACCGAACCTCGTTGCCTGGACCGGCGCCGAGGAAGAGGTCACCAAGCCGATGTGGGCGGAACCGCTGAAGACCGAGCGCGGACGGGCGTACTACGCGCGGTTCGAAGCCTGGCTGGCGGAGAACGGGATTACCCAGCACCCCGACCCGTTCGTCGGCCGTCCCGCCCGCTCCCTCGTCCTGATCCCGAAGGCGCTACAGCCCCATGCGGACCGGGTGGACGAGACGGTCCACACCTTCGTCGGCGCCTGCCAGGGCGCCCCCGAGGCGCAGGGCGAGTGGCGGCGCCCCGCGGACGCCGAAAAGGTGCTGCTCGTGTCGCTGGGCTCCAGTTTCACCAAGCAGCCCGCCTTCTACCGCGAGTGCGTCAAGGCGTTCGGCGAGCTGCCGGGCTGGCATGTCGTGCTGCAGATCGGGAAGTTCGTCGACCCCGCCGAGCTGGGCGAGGTGCCCGGCAATGTGGAGGTGCACCAGTGGGTGCCGCAGCTCTCGGTCCTGCGCCAGGCCGACGCGTTCATCACGCACGCCGGGGCGGGAGGCAGCCAGGAGGGGCTGGCCACCGGGACGCCGATGGTCGCCGTACCGCAGGCCGTCGACCAGTTCGGCAACGCCGACATGCTCCAGGCGCTGGGAGTCGCCCGGCACGTACCGATGGAGGAGGCGACCGCGACGACCCTGCGGGAGGCGGTTCTCGCACTGGACGCGGACCCCGAGGTGGCACGCCGCCTGGCGGAGATCCAGGACGGGATGGCGGAGGAGGGCGGCACAAGGCGGGCAGCCGACCTCATCGAGGCCGAGCTGCCCGCCGACGTGCACCAGTAGTGGGGCTTCTCGGGGCCGTGATCAGGGTGGGGACTGCCGCTTCACCGCCTGCGGACGGATCCGGTGCGGACTTATCGTGAACGTATGACGACGACCTATGCGGCGCTGCTGCGCGGGATCAACGTGGGCGGCAGCAAGAAGGTGCCGATGGCCGAGCTGCGCACCCTGATGGAGGGGCTCGGGCACGGCGGCGTACGCACGTATCTCCAGAGCGGCAACGCCGTCTTCACCGCCGGCCAGGGCGACGAGGAATCCCTCGCCGCCGAGTTGGCGCAGGCCATCGAGAAGCACTTCGGCTTCACGGTCGGCGTGTTGGTGCGCGACCACGCCTACCTCAAGGCCGTACGGGAGGCGTGCCCGTTTCCGGCCGCCGAACTGGAGGGCAAGCAGCTGCATGCCACGTACTTCTCCGGCCCCGTCGACGCCGAGCGCTTCGCCGGGGTCGGCCAAGAGGCCTTCCTGCCGGAGGAGTTCCGCCTCGGCGACCGGGTTCTCTACCTGTACGCCCCCGACGGCCTCGGCCGCTCCAAACTGGCGGAGGCCCTGTCCAAGCCCAGGCTCCTGAAGGGCGTCACCGCCACCACCCGCAACTGGAACACCGTCGTCAAACTGGAGGAGCTGACCGCCGCCGCAGAGTGACCTTCCGTTCGCCGCCGTATGTCGTGTACGAGGTGATCTCGTCCGGGACGGTGAGGCGCGGGTCTTGGTAGAGGTGCCGTAGCTCGTCGTCGGAGCGGGCGTCGGCGACGGTGTCGATCAGGGCGAGGTCGTCCTCTGTGAGGGACGCGTCGTCGAGGATCTTCGAGCCCCAGCCGTCCCAGGGGAGCACCTCAACGCCGTTGACGGCGGCCAGGTCCTGCATGACACGAGCGCGTACGAACCACATCCCGCCCAGCTCCGGGAGGCCGGAGAAACCGAACGTCCTGACGTCGGCCTCCCCCGTGCGGCACGCCCGCCAGGCCTCGCCCGCGATCAGGAACCGGTCGCGCGGTACGTCCAGCGGGTCGAAGTCCAGGTCGTACGAATCATGCAGGACCTGAGCGTCGACGAGCCGCCAACTCCCGTCCCGGAGAAGGTATTCCGTGACCCAGTGGTCCTCATGGAAGCCCTCGACGAAGTAGGTGGCGAAGCCGCCGCGGATGCGCGCGGGCGTTCCCGTCGCCCGTAGCAGCGAGCACAGCAGCAGCGAGAAGTCCCGGCAGGTCCCGACGAACCGCTCCTCGGGAGCCCGCGGCCGGGTGAGCGGCGCGTCCCGGCGCTCGCGCAGGATCCGCAGCAGCTCGGTCACGTACCGTGCCTCGGCGTCCTCGTGCAGCCGTTCCTCCGGGATGGCGTGGTCGAAACGCCATCCCTCCGACCGATGGAGGATCAGTTGCCTTACCAGGCGGGCCAGTTGACCCGGGTCCCGTGGCAGGTCGCCGGTGTCGAGGTCGCCCGGATCACTGAACACACTCTGCGTCAGGTGGAAGTTCATGACGAGCACCCTCGGGTCTGCCCCAGGGGCAGGGTCAACCCAGTGCGTACAGGCGGCACGTGTCTTCGTCGGTGAGGTGAACCGTGGTCGCGGCCAGGTTCTCCTCCAGGTGTACGAGGGAACCGGTACCCGGTGTCGGGCACAGCACGGGGGAGCGGTGCAGTAGCCAGGCCAGTGCGATCTGTCCCGGGGTTGCCCCGTGTGCGGCGGCGATCTCGGCGCACACCGGGTCGGAGGTCAGCGACCCGTTGCCGAGCGGGAACCACGGGAGGAAGGCGATTCCGTGTGCCTCGCACAGCTTCAGCAGTGCGTCCGACGTCCGGTCGAGGAGGTTGTAGCGGTTCTGCACGGCGGCGATGTCGGTCAACTTCCGTGCTGATTCGAGTTGTTCGGCGCTGATGCTGTCGAGGCCGATGTGCCGGATCTTGCCCTCCGCGCGCAACTCGTCGAGCGCGCCGAGCTGTTCGGGCAACGGGACGTCCGGGTCCAGCCGGTGCAACTGGTACAGGCCGATCGTGTCGAGCCGCAGCCTGCGCAGACTCGCCTCGCACATCGACCGCAGTTGCTCAGGCCGTCCGGCGATGTGCCAGGCGTCGGCGCCGGTGCGGACGACGCCGCCCTTCGTGGCGATCACCAGGCCCTCGGCGTACGGG
This sequence comes from Streptomyces sp. NPDC093544, assembly GCF_040683495.1. Lineage (NCBI taxonomy): Bacteria > Bacillati > Actinomycetota > Actinomycetes > Kitasatosporales > Streptomycetaceae > Streptomyces > Streptomyces sp. NPDC093544. Next base: position 286,462 of record NZ_JBFBEA010000001.1, read on the forward strand.
TGCAGAGCCTCGGCGACCAGTTCCTCGGCGATCGAGGGACCGTAGTTGTCGGCGGTGTCGATCAGCGTGACCCCGCGTTCGACGGCCCGCCGGAGTACGGCCACCGCGTCCTGGGCGTCGCCGCGCGGTCCCCAGTAGCCGGGGCCGGTCAGCTGAGCGGTCCCATAGCCGAGCCGCCGTACCGGCGGCAGCTCTCCGCCGAATCCGAATTTTTCCTCGACCATTCGATGGAGAGTACACACGACTGTGCGACGCTGATCTCCATGCGCTACATCATCATCGGGGCCGGTGCGGTCGGCGGGACCATCGGAGGTCGGCTGGCCGAGGCGGAGTACGAGGTCGTGCTGGTCGCGCGGGGTGCCCACTACGAGGCACTGCGCGACGGTGGGCTGAGGCTCGTGACCCCGCAGGGCACGTTCACGCACCGGCTGCCCACGGTCGAGGAGCCCGAGGCGCTCGGCGAACTGCGCGCCGACGACGTACTCGTGCTCGCCGTCAAAACCCAGGACACCGAGGCGGCTCTGGCGGCCTGGGGCCCGCGCCCGGTGGCGGGCGGCGGCACGGCCGCCGAGCGGCTGCCACTGGTCTGCGCACAGAACGGGGTGGAGAGCCAGCGGCTGGCGCTCCGCCGATTCCGCCGGGTGTATGGGGTCTGCGTCTGGCTGCCCGCCACCTTCGTCGAACCCGGGGTCGTCTCCGCCCCCAGCAGCCCGCTCAGCGGCATGCTGCTCCTGGGCCGCTATCCGCACGGCACGGACGAGACGGCCCGCCGTATCTCCGCAGACCTGGAGCCGACCCGCCTGGAGGCGCCGGTCGTGCCCGACGTGACCCGCTGGCAGTACGCGAAGCTCCTCGGCAATCTCGTGAACGCGATCGAGGCGGTGAGTGGCATCCCGTCCGGCGAGGAAGGGCGCGCGCTCCTCGGACGCGTACGCGCGGAGGGCGAGGCCGTGCTCGACGCCGCCGGGATCGCGTACGCCGGTCAGGAGGAGCAGCGGCGGGTCCGCGGTGACAAGGTCCACTTCGACCCGCTCGACCCCGCACGCGGCGCGGGTTCCTCCTGGCAGTCCCTCAACCGTGGCACCGGCACCATCGAGGCCGACTACCTCAACGGCGAGATCGCCCTCCTGGGCCGGCTGCACGGCGTACCGACCCCGCTGAACGACCTGCTCCAGGGGCTGGCGAACACGTTCGCACGCGAGCGGCGGGAAGCGGGGTCGATGTCCGTGGCGGAGCTGGTGCGCCTCGCCGACGCGGCCGTCACCTCGTACTAGGCCGGCACGTCGTACGCGTCCTGCGCGCCGCCGTACCAGGCTGTCGCGTTTGTTCAAGAAGAGCGCGGGACGCGTCCCTAGCGTGAGGTGCATGAACCAAGAGAGCGTGTACCCGTACATGACCGAATGCGCCGCCGAAGCCGCTCGCGTCGCGCGCGGCGTCACGGTCGGCCGACTGACCGGTCCCACCCCCTGCACGGACTGGGACCTGCGCACGCTGGTCAACCACTGGGTCCTCTACACCTCGCACGGACTGGAGCACCGGGCGCTGCGCGAGCAGCTCTCCGAGGAGCTCACCGGGCGCGACTTCACCGCCGACGCCGGCTGGGCGCAGGGATACGCCGACCAGCTCGACCGGGCCGTCGCCGCCTGGGCCGACCCGGCCGTCTGGGAGGGCGAGGTCGACCTCGGAGCGGGCAAGATGCCGGCCGGCGAACTCGCCTCGATGATCGTCAAGGAGATGGCGGTGCACGGCTGGGACGTCGCCACGGCGACCGGCCAGGAGTTCCGCGTCTCGGACGGCGTGGGCCGGCTCGTCCTGGACGTCGTCGAGACCCACGGCGATCTCTACCGGCAGTACGACGGTTTCGCCGACCCGGTGGCCGTGCCCGCCGACGCGCCCGCCTTCGAACGCGCGCTGGCGGCGAGCGGTCGCGATCCGCGCGGGGCCGCCGTGGAGCGGTGACGGCGCCTCGCGCAGCTCACCGCGGCCAGGGCCTGCCTTGCGTAGTTCACCGCACCGAGGGCCTGCCTTGCGCAGCTCACCGCGGCGAGAGCCCGCCTTGCGCAGCTCACCGTCGCCAGGACCAGCACGACTCGCTCAGCCCACCGCCGCCAGCGCCGGCAGCGAGGCCTCGTCGTATCGCTCAAGCAGCACCCGCGCCACCTCCGGCGCGGGGCCGAGTACATCGGCGAGTACGTCCGCCTCGGCGGCCCCCCGTGCGATGCGGTCCGGCAGGAAACCGGGCGCGAGGACGTAGCGTGCCACCGCGACCCGGGCGCAGCCCAGTTCACGCAGCGCGCGTACGGCGTCCTCCGTGCGGGGCCCCGACGCGGAGGCGAACGCGGGTCGCACGTCACGCCAGCCCGTGTGGCGCCACTCCCGCGCGAGGTCGGCGATCACGGCGAGTGCCTCCGGGTCCGTGGATCCCGCCGAGGCCAGCACGATCCCGGTCGAGGACTTGTCGGCGGGCGTCAAACCGGCCTCGTACAAACGACGTTCGAGGGCCGAGAGCAGCAGCGGCGACGGGCCGAGCACCTCCGCCTGGCGGATGCGGAGCCGGCGCGGTGCGGCGCGCAGGACCGCAGGGATGTCCGACTTCGCGTGGAACGCGCGGGTCAGCAGGAGCGGGAGGGCGACCACGTCCCGTACGCCCTCGGCCGCCAGGGACTCCAACACCCCGTTCACCGACGGGATGTTGAAGTCCAGGAAGCCGGTCTCGACGCGGAGGCCGGGGCGCTTTGCCCTTACCCGCCGCACCAGGGCGTGCACCGTCGCGGCATGCCGCGGGTCGCGGCTGCCGTGGGCGATGACCAGGAGGACCGGCTGATGGCGCATCATCGGATCAGCTCTTCACCAGCAGACCACGGCTGCGCAGTACCCACCGCTCCAGCGGGCTGAAGAGCAGCAGGTCGACGGCGATACCGACGAACAGGATGAGCAGGATGGCGAGGAAGACGGTCGCCATGTCGCTGTTGTTGCGGCCGTTCTCGAGCAACTGGCCGAGCCCCACGCCCAGATCGGGGAAGCTCGCGATGATCTCCGCAGCCATCAGGGAACGCCACGCGAAGGCCCAGCCCTGCTTCAGTCCCGCCACATAGCCGGGCAGAGCGGCGGGCATGACGACATGCCAGGTGCCGCGCAGACCCGTTGCGCCCAGCGTGCGTCCCGCGCGCAGATACAGCGGCGGGACCTGGTCGATGCCGGAGACCAGGCCGTTGGCGATCGAGGGGACCGCGCCGAGCAGGATCACCGCGTACATCATCGAGTTGTTCAGGCCCAGCCAGATCACGGCCGGCGGGACCCACGCCACCGAGGGGAGGGACTGCAGGCCCGACAGGATCGGGCCGATCGCCGCGCGGATGAACTTCACGCGCGCCACCAGGAGACCCAGCGGGGTGCCGATGGCGAGTGCGAGGACGAAGCCGGCCAGGCCGCGCGAGACGCTCGTCCAGATGTAGCCGAGCAGCTTGCCCTCCAGCCAGGCCTGCTGGATCTGGTCCCAGACGGCGCCCGGTGAGGGCAGCTTGCTCGGGTCGGTGACGACCTCGAACGAGATCAGCGCCTGCCACACCAACAGCACCAGCGCTACGGCGATGATCGGCGGCAGGATCTTCTGGACGAAGGTCTGCCGGAAGGGAGTTCGGCCCGTGTGGGTCGTCTCCAAGGCGTCGAGGCCCGCCTCCAGACCGGCGAGGTCGTGGGTGTCCTTGGCGACCGCGTCGGTCTTGGTCTCAGTGCTGGCCATGTCGGCGGATCTCCCCACGCAGTTCTTCGGTGATCTCGACGGACAGCTCCGCCACGGCGGTGTCCTCGATGCGGCGCGGCTGCGGGATCTCCACCGTCCACTCGCGAGCGATCCGCCCCGGACGTGAGGAGAGCAGGACGACGCGCTCCGCGAGCCGTACCGCCTCGCGCACGTTGTGCGTCACGAACAGCACCGACACGTTCGTCTCGCGCCAGATGCGGGTCAGTTCGTCGTGCAGCACATCCCGCGTGATGGCGTCGAGTGCCGCGAACGGCTCGTCCATCAGGAGCAGTTGGCTGTCCTGTGCGAGTGCGCGGGCCAGCGCGACGCGCTGGCGCATACCGCCGGACAGCTCGTGCACGCGCTTGCCGTACGCGCCCTTGAGGCGGACGAGTGCGAGCAGTTCCTCGGCCTTCTCGCGCCGCTCGGTCTTGGCAACACCCCGCAGTCGCAGGGCGAGTTCGATGTTCTTGCCCGCGGTCAGCCAGGGGAAGAGCGCGTGCTCCTGGAACATCAGGGCCGGGCGGCCGTTCGTCGAGATGCTGCCCGCGGACGGGGCGTCGAGCCCCGCCACCAGGTTCAGCAGCGTCGACTTGCCACAGCCCGAGGCCCCCAGGAGGGTGACGAACTCGCCCGGCGCGACATCAAGGGTGATGTCGTCGAGGACCAGCTGCTGCCCGGCGGGCCCGGCGAATGACTTCGAGACGTGCTCGATACGGGTGGCGTGCTCCACCGCTTCGGCGCCGTCGGCAGCCTTGGCGAGTGTGGTGGCCATGGTCGTCACCTCCTGGGAACTCATCGGGGACCGGGCTTACTTGACGCCGAGACCGGCGTCGTCGACCGGGCTCTCGCCCTCGGCCTTGAGGACCTTGTTGAGCAGCGTGAGGTCGTAGATGCCGTCAAGGTCGGGCTTCTCCAGCAGACCCGCCTTCACCGCGTGGTCCGCCTCCGAGTTGAGGGTGGAGGCGAGCGGGTCGTTGAGGATCTGGATGGACTTCCACGCCGGGTCGAGCACATTCGCCGGAAGCTCAGCGCCGGAGTCGATCTTCAGCTGCGCGTTCGCGGAGGCCTTCGCCTCGTCCGGGTTGGCGTTGATCCACTTGTTGGTCGTGACCGAGCCCTTCAGCACGGCCTCGACCACGTCCGGGTGCGCCTTGAGGAACTTCTGCGACACGATGATGTTCGTGATCACGAACTTGTTGTCCGGCCACAGGTCCGACTCGTCAAGGAGCACCTTGCCGCCCGCGGCGACCAGCTTGGACGCGGTCGGCTCCGGCACCCAGGCACCGTCGATGGAGCCGTTCTTGTAGGCGTCCGGGGTGACCTTGTTGTCCGTCCGGACGACCGACACATCACCCTTGCCGCTCTCCGCGTCGACCTTCCAGCCCTGGTCGGCGATCCAGTTCAGCAGCGCCACGTCCTGCGTGTTGCCGAGCTGCGGGGTGGCGATCTTCTTGCCCTTGACGTCCGCCAGGGACTTGATCTTGTCCGGGTTGACCACCAGCTTCACACCGCCGGAGGCCGAGCCGCCGATGATGCGCAGGTCCGTGCCCTTGGACTTGGTGTAGCCGTTGATGGACGGCGAGGGGCCGATCCAGCCGATGTCGATGGAGCCCGAGTTCAGCGCCTCGATCTCGGAGGGGCCGGCGTTGAAGATCGCGTACTCGGCCTTCGTGGCACCGAGCTCCTTCTGGAAGAAGCCCTTCTGGTTGCCCACCAGCGCGGTCGCGTGGGTCAGGTTGCCGAAGTAGCCGATCTTCACGGAGTCGAGACCGTCGATCTTCTCGGCGCCGGCGGCGACCTTCGAGGTTCCCTCGTCCTTGGAGTCGGAACCGTAGCCGCAGGCGGCGAGGGTGAGGAGGGGCAAGGCGGCCAGCAGGGCGAGGCCGCGCTTCACTGAAGCTGAGCGGATGGCAGGCACGGGAGGTATTCCCCTCGTTGGCCCGGCGGTCACGGGTTCGGTGCGTGGCCGGGAAGGTCGACAGGTCTTCGTCGCGTCCGCGACGTCGGGTGGGGGGACGGGGCGCGCAAGCGGTGCGCGTACGTCATCGCGCACATCGCGCGACTCCGCCCTGCCCGCTGCCGAGGGCGCCGCTGCCGACGCGGCCGCCCTCCTTCGCGAACGTGGAGTAGAAGTCTCTGAAGCTCATGTCAGAAGTCCCAACCGTCGTCGTCGGTCTCGGACTTGACCGGCTCCGGTGAGGCGAACGACTCGCCGACCATGCCCGCGGTCAGCGTGGTGCCGTCGGCCGGGTCGATCAGGATGAACGCGCCGGTGCGCCGCGAGTCGGCGTACGAGTCGAGCGGCAGCGGTTCGGCGGTACGGATCTTCACACGGCCGATGTCGTTGGCGACGAGCTGTCCGGGGTGCGGGTGCAGGGACAGGTCGTCGAGGGTCAGCCGGGACGGGATGTCCTTGACGATCGCCTTGACCGTGCGGGTGCCGTGCTTGAGCAGCACGCGATGGCCGACGACCAGGGGCGCGTCGGCGACATGGCAGACCGTCGCCTCGACGTCCTGGGTGATCGGCGGCGCGTCCGTGGTCGGCACGATCAGGTCGCCGCGCGAGATGTCGACGTCGTCATCGAGGAGGAGGGTCACCGACTGCGGGGTCCAGGCCACGTCGACCGGCGTGCCCAGCAGATCGATCCCGGCGATCGTCGACGTACGCCCGGACGGCAGAACCGTGACCGGGGAGCCGACGCGGAAGGTACCGGACGCGATCTGACCCGCGTAACCCCGGTAGTCCGGATGCTCGGCGGTCTGCGGGCGGATCACGTACTGCACGGGCAGCCGGGCGTGGCAGCTCGCCAGGTCGTGGCTGACCGGCACCGTCTCCAGGTGCTCAAGGACCGTCGGACCGCCGTACCAGTCCATGTTCGCGGAGGGTTCCACCACGTTGTCACCGGTGAGTGCCGAGATCGGGATCGCGGTGATCTCGGGGACGCCCAGCTCGGAGGCGTACGCCGTGAACTGCTCGGCGATCGCGGCGAAGACGGACTCCTTGTACTCGACGAGGTCCATCTTGTTGACGGCGAGGACGACGTGCGGGACGCGCAGGAGGGCGGCGACGGCGGCATGCCGGCGGGTCTGCTCGATGACGCCGTTGCGGGCATCGACGAGGACGACGGCCAGGTCGGCGGTGGAGGCACCGGTGACCATGTTGCGCGTGTACTGCACGTGGCCCGGCGTGTCCGCCAGGATGAAACGGCGGCGCGCGGTGGCGAAGTAGCGGTAGGCGACGTCGATGGTGATGCCCTGCTCCCGCTCGGCGCGCAGGCCGTCGGTGAGGAGGGCGAGGTCGGGGGTGTCCTGGCCGCGGCTCTGTGAGACGCGCTCGACGGCCTCCAGTTGGTCGGTGAGGACCGACTTGGAGTCGTGCAGCAGGCGTCCCACGAGGGTGGACTTGCCGTCGTCGACGGACCCCGCGGTGGCGAAGCGCAGCAGGGTGGTCGCCGACAACTGCTCGACCGACAGGGGCTCGGTGGGTTCGGTGGTGCTGGTCATGTCTAGAAGTACCCCTCGCGCTTGCGGTCTTCCATCGCGGCCTCGGACATCTTGTCGTCGGCGCGGGTGGCGCCGCGTTCGGTGAGGCGGGAGGCGGCGATCTCGGTGATGACGGCGTCGAGGGTGGTGGCGTCGGAGTCGACGGCGCCGGTGCAGGACATGTCACCGACGGTGCGGTAGCGGACAAGCCGCTTCTCGACGGTCTCGTTCTCGCGAGGGCCGCCCCATTCACCGGCCGTCAGCCACATGTTGGCGCGCTGGAAGACCTCGCGTTCGTGGGCGAAGTAGATGTCGGGGAGGTCGATGTGTTCGCGGGCGATGTACTGCCAGACGTCGAGCTCGGTCCAGTTGGACAACGGGAAGACGCGGACGTGTTCGCCGGGTGCGTGGCGGCCGTTGTAGAGCTGCCACAGTTCGGGGCGCTGGCGACGGGGGTCCCACTGGGAGAACTCGTCCCGCAGCGAGAAGACCCGCTCTTTCGCGCGGGCCTTCTCCTCGTCGCGGCGTCCGCCGCCGAAGACGGCGTCGAACCGTTCGGACTGGATCTTCTCCGTCAACGGCAGGGTCTGGAGCGGGTTTCGGGTGCCGTCGGGGCGTTCGCGGAGCACACCGCGGTCGATGTAGTCCTGTACGGAGGCCACATGGAGGCGCAGCCCATGTTCGGCGACCACACGGTCGCGGTACTCCAGCACCTCGGGGAAGTTGTGGCCGGTGTCCACATGCAGCAGCGTGAAGGGGATCGCGGCGGGCGCGAAGGCCTTCAGCGCGAGGTGGAGCATGACGATGGAGTCCTTGCCACCGGAGAAGAGGATCACCGGTCGTTCGAACTCGCCCGCCACCTCGCGGAAGATGTGCACCGCCTCGGACTCCAACGCGTCCAGATGGGACAGCGCGTACGGGCTGCCCGTCTCCTGGGAGACAGTCTCGACGGTCGTCATGCGAGACCCCTCTCGGTGAGCAGTGCATGCAACGCGGCCGCGGATTCGTGCACGGTCTGGGTGTGCGACTCGATGCGCAGATCGGGCGACTCAGGCTCCTCGTACGGGTCGTCGACACCGGTGAGCCCCGAGATCTCGCCCGCCGCCTGCTTGGCGTACAGGCCCTTCACGTCCCGCTCGCTGCACACCTCGACCGGTGTCGCGACATGCACTTCGATGTACGCCGCCCCACTGACCTGGTGACGCTTGCGGACCGCCTCGCGGCTGTCGGCGTACGGCGCGATGACCGGAACCAGAGCCTTGACGCCGTTGCGGGCGAGCAGGTCGGCGACGTAGCCGATGCGCTGCACGTTCGTGTGCCGGTCCGCGCGGCTGAAGCCGAGGCCCGCCGTCAGGAACGTACGGATCTCGTCGCCGTCGAGCACCTCGACGCGGTGGCCCTCCTCGCGCAGCCGCCCGGCGAGTTCGTACGCGATGGTGGTCTTGCCGGCACTCGGCAGACCCGTGAGCCAGATGGTGGCTCCGGTTGTCACTTGCTTCTCCTGGGAGATCTGGGGGTTCTCGGTGGTCGCGGGCGCACCGGCCGTCTTCGCGGTCATCCGTGCAGCCCGCACTCGGTCTTCGAGCGGCCGGCCCAGCGGCCGGCCCGCGCGTCCTCGCCCTCAAGGACCTGGCGGGTGCAGGGCGCGCAGCCTACGGAGGCGTAACCGTCCATCAGCAGCGGGTTGGTGAGTACGCCGTGCTCGGCGACGTACGCGTCCACGTCGTCCTGTGTCCAGCGGGCGATCGGGGAGATCTTGACCTTGCGGCGCTTCGCGTCCCAGCCGACGACCGGGGTGTTCGCCCGGGTGGGGGACTCGTCGCGGCGCAGGCCCGTCGCCCAGGCGCTGTACTGGGTGAGCCCCTCCTCGAGGGGCTTGACCTTGCGCAGCGCGCAGCACAGGTCGGGGTCGCGGTCGTGCAGCTTTGGGCCGTACTCGGCGTCCTGCTCGGCGACCGTCTGGCGCGGGGTGAGCGTGATGACGTTGACGTCCATCACGGCCTCGACGGCGTCCCGGGTGCCGATGGTCTCGGGGAAGTGGTAGCCGGTGTCTAGGAAGACGACGTCCACTCCGGGGTGGGCGCGGGAGGCGAGGTGGGCGACCACCGCGTCCTCCATGGAGGAGGTCACGCAGAACTTCTCGCCGAAGGTGCCGACCGCCCACTGGAGGATCTCCAGGGCTGACGCGTCTTCGAGGTCGCGCCCCGCCTGCTCGGCGAGGCTCTTCAAGTCCTCGTCCGTGCGCTCTTCCTGAAGTGTCGTCATATCTCTGCCCCTCCATCGTCATTTCGCTGAAGACCCCGGGACAGCAACCCGAGGAACTTCAGCTGAAAGGCCCGATTGCACGCCGCGCATTCCCACGCGCCGTGGCCCTGCTCACTGGGACGAAGGTCTTCGTCACCGCAGTAGGGACAGTAGAAAGGGGCGGCTCGCTCGCTCATGTCAGCGACTCCTCGCCGGCCCGCGTGGCCCAGGTGGCGAAACGCTCGCCGTCCGCGCGCTCCTCCTGGAAGCGCTTGAGGACTCGCTCGATGTAGTCGGGAAGCTCGTCCGAAGTGACCTTCAGGCCACGGACCTTGCGGCCGAACGCGGCCTCCAGACCGAGCGCGCCGCCCAGGTGCACCTGGAAGCCCTCGACCTGGTTGCCCTCGCCGTCCAGGACCAACTGGCCCTTGAGACCGATGTCCGCGACCTGGATACGGGCGCAGGCGTTCGGGCAGCCGTTGATGTTGATGGTGATCGGCTCTTCGAACTCGGGGATACGGCGCTCGAGTTCGTCGATCAGGGAGGCACCGCGCGCCTTGGTCTCGACGATCGCGAGCTTGCAGTACTCGATGCCGGTGCAGGCCATCGTGCCGCGCCGGAAGGGGGAGGGGTTGACCCTGAGGTCGAGCGCCTCAAGCCCCTGCACCAGCGAGTCGATCTGCTCCTGCGCCACGTCGAGGACGATCATCTTCTGCTCGACGGTGGTCCGCAGCCGGCCCGAGCCGTGCGCGGCGGCCAGCTCGGCGATCTTCGTGAGGGTGGCGCCGTCCACCCGGCCCACGCGCGGCGCGAAACCGACGTAGAAGAGGCCGTCCTTCTGCCGGTGCACACCGACGTGGTCGCGCCAGCGGGCGACCGGCTGGTCGGGCGCCGGGCCGTCGACGAGCTTCCGCTTGAGGTAGTCGTCCTCCAGGATCTGGCGGAACTTCTCGATGCCCCAGTCGGCGACCAGGAACTTCAGCCGGGCGCGGGTGCGCAGCCGCCGGTAGCCGTAGTCGCGGAAGATCGAGATGACGCCCTCATAGACGTCCGGGACCTCGTCCAGCGGGACCCAGGCGCCCAGGCGCTGGCCGATCTTCGGGTTGGTGGAGAGGCCGCCGCCGACCCAGACGTCGAAGCCGGGGCCGTGCTCCGGGTGCTTCACGCCGACGAAGGCGATGTCGTTGATCTCGTGCGCCACATCGAGCAGCGGCGAGCCGGAGATCGCGGACTTGAACTTGCGGGGCAGGTTCGAGAAGTCCTTGTTGCCGATGATCCGGCCGTGGATCGCGTCGATCGCCGGCGTGCCGTCGATGATCTCGTCCTCGGCGATCCCGGCGACGGGCGAGCCGAGGATGACGCGGGGCGTGTCACCGCAGGCCTCGGTCGTGGAAAGCCCGACTGCTTCGAGGCGCTCCCAGATCTCCGGGACGTCCTCGATACGGATCCAGTGGTACTGCACGTTCTGCCGGTCGGTGAGGTCGGCGGTGCCGCGCGCGAACTCCTGCGAGACCTCGCCGATGACCCGCAGCTGCTCGGTGGTCAGGCGCCCGCCGTCGATACGCACGCGCAGCATGAAGTACTTGTCGTCCAGCTCCTCCGGCTCCAGGATCGCGGTCTTGCCGCCGTCGATCCCGGGCTTGCGCTGGGTGTACAGGCCCCACCAGCGCATCCGGCCGCGCAGGTCGTTGGGGTCGATCGAGTCGAAGCCGCGCTTGGAGTAGATCGTCTCAATGCGTGCCCGCACATTGAGACCGTCGTCGTCCTTCTTGAACTGTTCGTTGCCGTTGAGCGGGGTGAAGTGACCCACGGCCCACTGACCCTCACCGCGGTGACGGCTCACCTTGCGGCGGGGCGCGGCGGCGGGATCCTGCGGGGTGGTGGCCATGGTTGATACGTCCTTCGGGACTGCGGGACAGGAAGGAGAGCGGCCCTCACCTGCGGGAACGGACACATACGGAAGTACGTGCGCCTCATTGCGCAGGGGGAGGCAAACGGGAAATGCCGGCCGTGCCGGGGCTGTCAGCTCGCCGGACAGATGGCGCTGGATACGCGGCCGAGGTCGACGTGCCGCCGACTCACCAAGGCAATCCCAGTTCCAGACATGACGGAAGCGTGTCATGGGGGTCTCGGGACAGTCCACCGTCATCCATCATGTGGACACCCTGGTCCCGGATCGTGAGACGGTGATGTCGTCCGTCACATGACGAGGCCCTTTGTCCTGTCGGGGCCTGTCAAGATCCCATGACACCGCAGGTCAGCGACTGTTCAGACGGTCCGTGCCCCAGGCCACGGGCCGGGTGCGGCCACCTCCTTCTCCTCCTCCACTTTGGTGTCGAAGAGCTGGAATCCGCGCCGCAGGTAGTTGTCCATCGCATGCTCCCCGTCCTTGCTGCATGTATGCAGCCAGACCCGCTTGGTCTCGGCCCGGTCCGGCAGGCGCTTCGCCAGGTCCCAGGCCCGCGCGACACCGTAGGAGAGGAGGTGCCCGCCGATCCGGCGCCCGCGGAAGGCGGGGATCAGTCCGAATTGGGTGATCTCCACGACACCGTCGTCCTGCGGGTCGAGCTCCATGTACCCGGCGGGCGTCCCCCGGTCGTATGCGACCCAGGTCTCCACGCCCGGCTTGTCCAGGAGCTCCTGCCACCGCTCGTACGACCAGCCGAGCCGGTCGGTCCAGCGGACGTCCCCGCCGACCGACGCGTACAGGAACCGGCTGAACTCGGGCGAGGGGACCTCGGCGCGGGCGATCCGGACGTCCCCGTCGGGCGCGATCGCGGGGAGCAGGTCGGTCGGGGCCGTCTGCTCCAGGGACCAGGTGGTCACAGTGACGTTGCTCATGCGAGCCAGGGAACCACGGGGGTGCGGCCGCCTCCAAAAGCCGCCCTTGCGTGGGCTACTCGAGCGAACCGTCGACCGAGGACAGCGGAACTGCGTAGAGAACCCGCCCCGAAGCCGTGTCCGCGCCCGCCGTGCCGGTCAGCGTCCAGAGCTCGTCCGTCTCCTGCCAGTACGACAGGGACGCGGTGCGCAGACCCCAGCAGGCGTACGACAGGTCCGCGGTGCACGTGGCCGCCTTGGCGTCACTGTCCGACTGCCGCCAGAGAGTGGCGTGCTTGCTGTCGCCGGCCGGTGTCTGGGCGACGTACCACTCGGCCTCGTCCGCGCCGTCCGGCCTGTGCGAGAGGACGCCGGACACTCCGGTGGCCTTGGTCTCGTACGCCTCGTCCGCGTCGACACGGCCCTTGGAGTCGGCGGCGAGCAGGCCCGTACGGTCGGCCGTGACGCTGTACGGGTAACGCCAGACGCGGGCGCGGTCCGTGCTGCCCGGAACGGTCGACTCGGTGGCGACCAGGCTGTCCGGGGTCGAGGTGCGGTCCAGGGAGAGCGAGCCGAAACACGGGACGGAATGGTCCTCGCCCGTGGTGCACGAGCCGCCGGCCAGGTCGTACGAGCCGATGGCGGGCAGCACGTACTGGTAGCCGTCCGCCGAGTAGCCGCCGCTCACTCTGCCGATCGCGCCGCTGTTCACGTCGGTCTTGAGGATGCGGCGCAGGTCGAAGGCGAGCAGGGCCGTGCCGTTGCGGGCGGTGACGATCAGCTTGTCCTGGTACCAGACCATGCCGCCCAGGCGGGACCGGACCGCCTCGAAGTCCTTCCCGCTGTCCTGGGGTACGACGAGAAGGGCGTAGCGGTACGTGAGGGCCTGCGGGTCGGTCGTGTCGATGAACGCGATCCTGGCGAGGCTCTCGTCGTGCGTCGGCTCGCCCGTCCGGGGGTCGTCGGCGGCCTGCTGGACCTCGTGCGTCCAGCCGGCCAGGATCACCCGATGGTCGCCCCAGGTGCCGTCCTCGTAGGCGTCCCCGGAGGTCGTGACGGACCGTGGCAGCCACTGGCGGGCCGTCGCGTCGGCGCTGTCCCAGCAGTACGCGCGCGTGGCAGCCGGCTCGACGGGCAGCGCGGCGCGCTCTAAGTCGGCACAGTCGTCCGCGTTCCGCATCGAGTGATCGGCGCTGTCGAGGACGGCTGCGACGCCTACGTTGCCGCCCATACGCCGGGTGAGCGTGTCCAGCGTGCCCTGGTCGGCCAGGTTCTCGTCGAGGCGGAGCTGTGCGGTGTACGAGGAGGAGGTGAGCGGGGTCAGCGCGCCCGGGCTGCCGTTGCTCGTGGCCTGGGAAGCGCTGATCAGAGTGGCTGCCGCGGTGAGCGCGAGGGCGGTTCCGGCCAGTGTGGCCCGCAGTACCTGACCCCTTCTACGACGACGATGCCTGCCGCGCTGCTTCATGCGTCCTCCCGAGTCAGGCCAACTACCTCTCGCACTCGGTGCGTTGACGGAGAGGCGGGTGGGGTGGCCTGTGAGGGGATGCTACGGCAGAGACCCGCGGGCCAGGTCGGATACACCGGAAGACACTGACGAAATACGTACGTGGTGGACACCTCTGCCTCCATTTGCCGCCGCCCCGACCCACTTTCGCCTCTCCCACTCACCCTCGCCTGCGAGTGACTCCCGCCCTCCTCCCACTCACCCTCGCCCCCGACTCACTCCCGCGCTCCACCAACTCTCGACCCCGACTCACCCTCCTCGCTCTCTCACTCACCCTCGCCTCCGACTCACCCCCACCCCCCCGCTCACTCCTGCCCTCCGCCAACCCGCGCCCCCACCACCGCGGGTGCCGTTGAATGCGGCAGCAGGTCGGTCGGGTCGTTGGGGAGGACGACCTCGACCTCCACCTCCTCGCGGAAGCGGTAGGGGCGGTGGTCGAGGAGGCCCGTGAGGCGGCGGCGGAGCCGGGAGAGTTCGGCACGGACCGTGACCGTGCGGGTCGGGTCGCCGAAGAGGTCGAGGGCGAGCTCGGCGGCGCTGCGCCCCTGGCGCTGGACGGCCAGCACGTAGAGCAGTTCGGCGTGGCGTGGGCTGAGGTCCTGTGCCCAACTGCCCGCCGCACCGGCGACGGTGGCGCAGGGCCGCCGGATATCGCTGAGGTCGAGGAGAACACGGCTGGCGCACCCCGAGGTGTCGGCCTCGGCGACCCGGAGCAGCCAGCCGCCGGGCAGCGGCTCCACGACGCAGGTCCCGAGGGACGGCAGCCAGTACCGGCCCGCGCCGAAGGAGTTGGGCAGCGGGACCCGGTCGACGGGCGGCATCCCCGTGACGGCCGCGAGCCAGCCGTGCGTGTCGACGACCAGCGCCTTGCCGTCCAGCCGGCACAGGACGGGCGCGGCCACCGCGCGCAGCCGTTCGATCGACGCCAGGTGCCGGCCGCGCAGTTCGCTTTCGGCCAGTCGGGACACCGAGTCGACCAACGCGAGGGTGGCCGGATGGAACGTGCTCTGCGGCCCGCTCACGTCGACGATGCCCAGCAGCTGCCCGTCCCGCGGGTCGTGCACCGGCGCCGCGGCGCAGGTCCAGTTGTGCAGGGTGCGCAGGAAGTGCTCGGCCGAGTGCACCTGGACGGCGGCCCCGGCGGTCAACGCGGTGCCGATCGCATTGGTGCCCGTCGTGTCCTCGCTCCAGTCGGCGCCCTCCTCCAGGCAGATGGTGTCGGCCCGGCGCAGTACACCGGCGTTTCCCTCGCGCCACAGCACCCGGCCCTCCGGGTCCGTGACCACCATGATCTGCACGGAGGCGTCGGCGACCGAGCCGAGACCGCCGCTGAGGACCGGCATCACGTCGGCGAGCGCGGTCGAGGTGCGGCGGTGCTCGATCTCCTCCGTCTGCAACAGGACACTGTCCGTGCCCTGTTCGGGATTGACGCCGAATCGTTTCACCCTTTGCCAGGACTGTCCGATGACGGGACGGGGTGCGATCGTGGACCGTTCACCTCTGACCGTCGCGGCCCAGGTTTCCTGGAGACGCCGTGCCGTTTCGGACGCGTCCAGCGGGGCGAAACGGGCGAGGTTGAACGATGCGGGGTCGAACGATGTGGTCTTCACTGGGCACTCCCGAAACCGGTACCGCGTACAGACCGCGTACAAGCTGTGACGCCGCCGTCATCCCACATCGTGCCTGCTCTCGGCCGTCGACGCCGAGGGTTCGCACAAGGTACGCAGAAGGAATGCAACGGTCTGCAACTCTCG
The DNA here is from genome assembly GCF_040683495.1 of Streptomyces sp. NPDC093544. Taxonomy (NCBI): domain Bacteria; kingdom Bacillati; phylum Actinomycetota; class Actinomycetes; order Kitasatosporales; family Streptomycetaceae; genus Streptomyces; species Streptomyces sp. NPDC093544. The sequence continues at coordinate 302,012 of NZ_JBFBEA010000001.1, forward strand.
CCAACGGTCACAAGTTCCCTTGAAAATGACAGTGGCGTCGCCCGTGCGGCGCCGCCTGTGCTCCTTGAACGGGGCCAGAAAGCGGGGGTGGTGCCGTGTCGGCGCAGCACCACCCCCGTGCCAGCTGGTCAGGGAACCGGCCGCTGAAAGGGTGATCAGAACACCGGTCCCCAGCAAGGCGATCACGACACCGGCCCCCGGCCAGGCGATCAGGACACCGGCCCCCGGCCAGGCGATCAGGACACCGGCCGTGCCCGCTCCACCACCGTGGCCAGATCCAGACTGTGCGGCAGCGTGCCGAAGCTCGAACCCCAGTCGCTGCCCAGGCGTGAGGCGCAGAACGCGTCGGCGACCTCCGGCGGCGCGTACTGGACGAGCAGCGCCCCCTGGAGCACCAGCGCGACCCGCTCGGCCAGCCGGCGGCCGCGGCCCTCGATGCCCTCCAGGTCGGCGAGTTCGGTCAGCAGGTTCTTGATCGCCCCGTCCAGCCGGTGGTCGGCGCCGCGCGACCGCCCCACCTCGCGCAGATACGCGTCGAGCGCACCCGGCTCCCGCTGGAGCGCGCGCAGCACGTCCAGCGCCTGGACGTTGCCCGCGCCCTCCCACACCGAGTTGAGCGGCGACTCGCGCAACAGCCGCGGCATGCCGGACTCCTCCACGTACCCGTTGCCGCCCAGGCACTCAAGGGCCTCGACCGCCACCGGCGTACACCGCTTGGTCACCCAGTACTTGGCGGCCGGCACCGCGAGCCGCAGGAACGCCAGCTCCTGCTCGCTCCCGTCGTCGTACGCGGCGGCCAGGCGCAGCGCGAGTGTCGTCGCGGCCTCGGACTCGAGGGCCAGATCCGCGAGTACGTTCCTCATCAGCGGCTTGTCGATGAGCTTGCCGCCGAACGCCTCGCGGTAGGTGCAGTGGTGCACGGCCTGCGCGACGGCCTGCCGCATCAGCGAGGCCGAACCGAGCACACAGTCCAGGCGGGTCGCCGCGACCATCTCGATGATGGTGCGCACCCCGCGCCCCTCGTCCCCGACCCGGCGGGCCCAGGTCGCGTCGAACTCGACCTCGCTCGACGCGTTCGACCGGTTGCCGAGCTTGTCCTTGAGTCGCTGGATGCGGAAGACGTTGCGCGTGCCGTCCGCCAGGACACGCGGGACGAGGAAGCAGGTCAGTCCGTCCGGTGCCTGCGCCAGGACCAGGAAACCGTCCGACATCGGCGCCGAGCAGAACCACTTGTGGCCCGTCAGTTCGTACGTCCCGTCCTCGGCGAGCGGTCGTGCCTCCGTCGTATTGGCGCGTACGTCGCTGCCGCCCTGTTTCTCCGTCATGCCCATCCCGAAGAGCGCGCCGGGTTTCCGGTCGGCGGGGACCAGTTCCTGGTCGTAGATGGTGGAGGTCAGCCGTGGCTCCCATTCGGCGGCGAGCGCCGGGTCGGTGCGCAGCGCGGGTACCGCCGCGTGGGTCATCGACAGCGGGCAGCCGTTGCCGGCCTCGACCTGTGTCCAGACCACGAAACCGGCCGCGCGCCGTACATGCCCGCCGGGCCGTGACCAGGCCCCGGTCAGCCCGGCCGACACCCCCTTGCCGAGGAGCCGGTGCCAGGACGGATGGAACTCGACCTCGTCGATCCGGTTGCCGTACCGGTCATGGGTGCGCAGCTTGGGCGGGTTCTCGTTTGCCAGTACGCCCCATTCCTGCACCTGGGCGGATCCGGACGTGTGTCCGAGCGCCGACAACTCGTCGCGGGCCTCGTCGAGGAGCGCTGGATCAAGGTGCCGTTCGACCGCCTCCACGAGGGCCCGGTCGGCGGCAAAGACGTCATATCCGACCAGGGGTGGAGGCTGGTTGGTCACGGTGTGGGTGGTGGCTGCCATACGGATACGGTAAGGACGTGCACCAGGCAAAAGAAACACCTGAACGGCCTCCCTCGGGTCGTCTTCACCGCGCCAAAGCGCTGTACAGGAACGTGTCGAAGCGCAGGACCGCCTGGCTGCTGCTCAAGGACACGGTCAACTCGTGCATGGAGTACCGGATCCTGGGTCTGGCAGCGGAGGCCGCGTTCTTCACGCTGCTCTCCGTGCCGCCGCTGCTGCTGAGCATGATCGGCCTGCTCGGCTACGTGGACGACTGGACCGGCGCCGACACGATCGCCAGCCTGGAGAGCAACATCCTGGAGGCGGCCCGCACGATCCTCTCCGACAAGGGTGTGCACGACATCGCCGAACCGATCCTCCACGACGTGACGAAGGGCGGCCGCCCCGACATCATCTCCCTGGGCTTTCTGTTCGCCCTGTGGTCGGGCTCGCGGGCGGTCAACGTCTTCATCGACACCATCACCGTGATGTACGGCCTCGACGGCACCCGCGGGATCGTGAAGACCCGCATCGTGTCGTTCCTGCTCTTCATCGTGGCGCTGCTGATCGGCTCGATCGCGCTGCCGCTGATGGTGGCGGGCCCGGACGCGGTGGTGAACATCGTGCCGTGGTCGGAGACGGTCGTGCAGGTCCTGTACTGGCCTGTCGTCATCGTCCTCGGGATCGTCTTCCTGACGACGCTCTACCACGTGTCGGTGCCCGTACGCTCCCCGTGGGTCGAGGACGTGCCGGGCGCCCTGGTGGCCCTCGCCATGTGGGTCGTCGGCAGCCTCATTCTCCGCGTCTATCTGACCAACACGGTCGAGGGCCCCACGATCTACGGCTCGCTCGCCGCGCCCGTCGCGGTCCTGCTGTGGATCGGGGTTTCCGCGTTCGCGGTCCTGGTCGGCGCCGCCGTCAACGCCGCCATCGACCGCGTCTGGCCGGCCGCCGCCACGGCAGCGGCCCGTGCCAACAACGAACGCCTGCGCGAGGCCCAGGTCGCCGAGTACGTCGCCCGCGTCGCCGCGTCCCGCTCGTACGACGCCGAGTTCGACGACTCCGACGACCCGGACATGCCCTCCGAGTTCCCCGAGCGCTGGTCCCGCTTCCTGCCGCCGGAGGACGTGACCTCCCGGCTGCGGGCGCATGTGAAGAACACGCATCACCCGCAGCACAAGAACGGGGATGTGCCACCGGGGGAGTGACACCGCCGGGAACTGGCACCGTCGGGGCGTGACACCGCCGGTGACTGCCACCAGCGGGGACTGACCTCGCCGGAAGGGTTCAGGCCTTCCAGGTTCCGGCCGCCGCGGCCTCCCGGACGAAATCCGTGAAGTCCCGCGGCTCGCGCCCCAGGATCCGCTGGACACCGTCCGAGAGATGGGCGTTGCGGCCGTCGAGGAGGCCCTCGAAGACCTCGACGAGGAGGTCGACCTCCTCCGGCGGCACCCCGAACCCGGCCAGGGTGTCGCCGTACTGCCGCGCTGTCACCGGAACGTACGTCAGCTCACCCCCCGTTGCGGCGGAGATCTCCGCGACCGCCTCGCGGAAGGTCAGCAGCCGGGCCCCGGAGACGGTGAGGTCCTGTCCGACGTACCGGTCGCCCGAGGTCAGCGCGGCCACCACGACGTCCGCGATGTCCCGTACATCGATGAAGGGCTCCTGCACCTCGCCGGCCGGGAACACCAGTTCCCCATGGGTCAGCCCCTCCACCAGCGGACCCTCACTGAAGTTCTGCGCGAACCAGGCCGCCCGTACGACCGTCCAGTCCGCGCCGGACGTCCTGAGCGCGTCCTCGGTCGCGTGCGCCCGCTCCTCCCCCCGCGCCGACAGCAGCACGAGCCGCCGTACGCCGAGCCCGACCGCCTCGCGTGCGAGGGCGCCGACCGCCTCGGTGGCCGCCGGGGAGCCGACGTCCGTGGGGTAGGCGAGATAGGCGGCGTCGGCGCCGCGCAGGGCGTCCGCCCACGTCGAGCGGTCCGCCCAGTCGAAGCGGGTGCCCTGCGAGCGGGACCCCGCCCGCACCGTGAGCCCGGCCGCCCGCGCGGCCTCCGCGACCCGGCTGCCCGTGCGCCCGGTGGCGCCGGTGACCAGTACCGTCATGTCCTTCGTACCTGCCGTGTTTTCCGTCATACAGGCAGTGAACTTCGGTGCTCCGCAAGGAACCATCGCTGAACCGCTCATTCCCATATGTGCGCGTCTACGCTGGCCCCATGGACGCACTCGCAGGCCTGCTGGAGGGCCCACGCGCCCGTGGCGCCTTCATGATCCGTGCGTGCTTCGACCCGCCCTGGGGCATCCGCGTCGAGGACCGAGCCCCTCTGACGATCATGCTGCTCGTCCGCGGAGACGCGTGGATCACGGCGGACGGGGGAGAGCGGGTGCGGTTGAGCGCGGGAGACGTCGCCATCGCGCGCGGCCCTGACCCGTACACCGTGGCCGACGACCCGGGGACGGTCCCGCAGGCGGTGATCCTGCCGGGCGGCGAGTGCAGCTATCCCGACGGGCGCTCCATGAAGGGCCACTGGGACCTCGGCGTACGCAGCTGGGGCGACCGGCTCGACGGGTCCGCGGTGATGCTGATCGGGACGTACATGATGCGGGGCGAGATCAGCGGCAGGCTGCTCGATGCCCTGCCGCCGCTCCTCACGCTCACCGCCGACATGTGGGACTGCGCGCTCACCGACATCCTCGCCGAGGAGATCGTCCGTGACGAACCCGGCCAGGAGGTCGTTCTCGACCGGCTGCTCGACCTGCTGGTCATCGCCGCGCTGCGGGCCTGGTTCTCCCGCCCGGAGGCCGCGGCGCCCGCCTGGTACCAGGCTCTCGCGGACCCCGTGGTGGGCCGCGTCCTGCGGTTGGTCCAGGACGACCCGGCCCACCCCTGGACGGTCGCGACCCTCGCCGCCAAGGCCGGCGTCTCCCGCGCCGCGCTCGCCCGCCGCTTCAGCGAACTCGTCGGCGAGCCCCCGATGACCTACCTGACCGGCTGGCGCCTCGCCCTCGCCGCGGACCGGCTGCGCGACACCGAGGACACCATCGGCGCGATCGCCCGCCAGGTCGGCTACGGCAGCGCGTTCGCGCTCTCCAGTGCCTTCAAGCGGGTGTACGGAGTCAGTCCGCAGGAGCACCGGACACGAGCGGCGTAGCGTGTCGTCCGTGTACGTGGAGAGGGCGTCCCGGCTTGCCGGCGCCGTGGTGTGGACGAACACCGCGGCCGCGTCCGGTGCGCGGTCCGTGCTGCCCGACGGGTGCATGGACCTGCTGTGGACCGAGGGGCGGCTGCTGGTCGCCGGTCCTGACACACATGCGTACGTCCCGGAGGGCATGCCTGGTGGCTGGGCGGGCGTCCGCTTCTTCCCCGGCACCGCGCCCGCGCTCCTCGGCGTGCCCGCCCATGAACTCCGCGATCAGCGTGTCGAGTTGGCCGACCTCTGGCCCGCCCCGGAGGTACGACGGCTCACCGCGCGGGTCGACTCCGCCGCCGACCCCGTGAGTACGCTCGAAGAGGTGGCGCTGGAACGGGCGGCCGACGCGGAGCCCGCCGACCCGTTGCTCGGGGCGGTCGTGTCGGCCCTGGACGCGGGCCGCCCGGTGGCCGCTGTCGCCGACGAACTCGGCCTGGGCGCGCGCCAGTTGCACCGCCGTTCGCTGGCCGCGTTCGGGTACGGGCCCAAGACGCTGGCCCGCGTGCTGCGGCTCCAGCGGGCGCTGGCCCTCGCACGGGACGGGGTGCCCTTCGCGCAAACGGCTGCCCGGGCGGGGTTCGCGGATCAGGCCCATCTGGCGCGGGATGTACGGGAGTTGGCGGGCGTGCCGCTGGGGGAGCTGCTCGGAGGCGGGTAGCGCCGGCCGCTGTGGCGCAGGTGGGGCCGGCCGCCGTTACTCGGGTTCCGGCTGCTATTCGGCATTCGAGTTCCGGCAGCAGCTATTCCAATTCCGGCTGCTGTTCGGCTTCCGGTAGCCGTGCGAACAGGTCGACGCCATTGCCGTCCGGGTCCTGCACGACCGCGTACCGCATGCCCCAGACGGCGTCCCACGGCTTGAGCTCGCCGTGGTGGCCGGCGCCGACCAGGTCGTCGTAGACGGAGTCGACCTCCGCCGGACTGTCGCAGAGGAAGGCGAGCGAGACCCGGCCGCCGGAGGTCGAAGGCCGGTACCCGGGGTGGAAGGACCGGATCACCTCGTCGGTGTCAAGGGCGAGCCGCAGTCCGCCGGGGAGTTCGGTCTCGACGTGCGGCTGGTCCTCGGACCCTTCGGGGAAGGAGAGCCCGAGGCGGCGGTAGAAGGCCAGGGAGGCGGCCATGTCGGAGGCGGCGATGCCGATCAGGTCGAATCGTGGAGTCATGCGGCCACGGTAGGCCGGGTGGGGACGGCGGGTCTTGAAGGAATCGGACACACTCCGGTCCCGGTCGGCATATGAAACACCTGTGCGAATGCGGCAGGATGGTCACATGATCCGAACCATGCGTGTGCTGCTTCCGGCACTGCTGCTTCCCGCACTGCTCGCCGGCTGCGGTACGGAGAAAGTGGACGCCGGGACGCTCGACCCCGGTCCTGCCGGTCCCGACCGCGCCGAACTCGACGCCCGTGCCCGGGCGTTGCAGATCGCACCGGAACTCGTGTACGTCACCGAGGCGCCGGGCTTCACCCTGGCCCAGCAGTCGGTGGGTGTGTACGGCGGTGACGGCTTCTCCAGCGCGTACTGGTCCCAGAAGACCGGCGGTCAGATCTACCTCTACGTGGACCGGGGCACGGTGACTGCGGAGAGCTGCGGGGGGTGTGAGCGGGACGGGGCCGGCTGGTACCGCACCGGGAGTGGGCAGCACGAGTACCTGCTGCCCGAGAAGGGGGACGTCGTCGTCCGGGTGAGCGCGGAGTCGGCCACGGTCACCCGAACCGTCCTCCGCGACGCCGCCACGGCAACCCACCGACCGGGGAACGTCGAACTGACCGCCCTTTTCCCGACCCCCGCGCCGACGGCGACCGCGCCGGTGGAACGCGGGGACCTTCCGCCGGTGGGGGACGGGGCACCCAACAATGAGGTGGGGACGACGGGTTGAGGAGCGAGTGGGGCGGGGTGGGTGTTTTTTCGCCCCCTCCGCCCCTACCCGTCCCTTGTTCCTGGGGCTCCGCCCCTACCCGTCCCTTGTTCCTGGGGCTCCGCCCCAGACCCCGCTCCTCAAACGCCGGAGGGGCTGAATCTCTCCCCGGCCGGCGCTTGAACGCGAGGCCGCGCCATCCCGATCCCCCACCCACCCATGGGGGCGGCAGCCCCCAGGTACGGGACGGGTAGGGGCGGAGGGGGCGAATCAGCCGTCTGAAATGCACGCGATAGGGGTGCGGGAGATGATGTGGTGCCATGATCTGAGCGGTTCAGGCGCCGGAGAGGAGCTGGTGGTCGGATGACTGTGGACGCGGTGGATCCCCTGGTCAGCACCCCACACGGCATAGTGCGCGGCAGGTACGAGAACGGCATCGCCGTCTTCCGCGGCATCCCGTACGCGGCACCCCCGTTCGGCCCCCACCGCTTCCGGCCCCCGGTGCCGCCCGACCCCTGGGACGGCGTACGCGACGCGGCCGCCTTCGGTCCGACGCCACCGCAGCCGCCGTACTCCGAGGCGTTCGCGAAGCTCCTCGCCGACCCCGTCGTGCCCGGCGACGACTGCCTCAACCTGAACGTGTGGACACCGGAGCCGGGCACCGGCGCCCGGCTCCCCGTGATGGTGTGGATCCACGGCGGAGCGCTGACCCGGGGTTCCTCGGCCGTGCCGGTCTACGACGGACGCACCTTCGCCCGCGACGGAGTCGTCCTCGTCTCGATCAACTACCGCCTGGGCGTGGAGGGTTACGGCCTCTTCCCCGACGCGCCGGCCAACGCCGGGCTGCGCGACCAGATCGCCGCCCTGGAGTGGGTGCGCGATTCGATCGCGGAGTTCGGTGGCGACCCCGACCGGGTGACGGTCTTCGGGGAGTCGGCCGGAGCGATCAGTATCGGGGCGCTGCTGGCCGGTCCGCGCGCCGCGGGCCTGTTCCACCGGGCCGTCCTGCAGAGCGGGGCACCCGAGGCGAGCGACCGCGACAAGGTGCGCCGGATGGTGCGCAGAATGGCCACCCGGCTGAAGATCCCGGCGACGGCGCAGGCCTTCGCCGCCGTCGACCGCGCCCTGCTGCTGCGCACCCAGGCCGACGTGGGCAGACTCAGCAGCCCGGTCCTCGGCGGCCCCGCCTTCGGCATCGTCGTCGACGGCGACCTCGTACCGCGCGACCCGCTGGAGGCCTTGGTCGACGGCGGAGCCGCGCCCGGCGTCGACCTGCTCCTCGGCTGGACCAGCGAGGAGTACCGGCTGTGGCTGGTACCCGGCGGCCTCATGGAGCGCGTCGACCGGCTCGGCCCGGTCGCCCTGGCCGGCGCCATGGCCCGCTGCCACTGCGGCCACGAGGTGCCCCGCGGCTACCGCGCGATCCACCCGGAAGCGGGCACCGCCGACCTGGTCGGCCAACTGGTCACCGACCATCTCCTTCGGGTCCCGCTGCACCGCCTCGCCGATGCCCGACCGCCCCAATCCCCTTCGTACGTATACGAGTTCGCCTGGCCTTCGAACGTCCCGGACCTCGGTGCCTGCCACGCCCTGGAGCTGGGCTTCGTCTTCGACACCGCCGACGTACCGGAGTCGGCGCAGCTGGCCGGCGAGGGCGCGCCGCAGGAGCTCGCCGACCAGACGCACGCGGCGTGGGTGCGGTTCGCGGTCGAGGGTGACCCGGGCTGGGCAGCCTGGGACGCCTCGCATCCGGTCCGGGTGTTCGGCTCCGGGGAGCCGCACACCGTCCACGGACCGCGCGACCGCGAACTCGCCCTGTGGGACGCCGAGTTGAGCCGCACTCCCAGCTCTCCGGAAGTCACCCCGGCGTCGCGCCTGCCCGGCGGTCCGGCCACGCGCGCGATCGCGCCACTGTCGGCCGTACGCCGCCTGCGTCGCTCCGGCGGTGCCCGTCGGGCGTGACTCGGCCCCCACCGGGCGATGTCACGCGGAAGCCGCTGCCGCTTCCTCGGCCGAGAGCTGAGGCCGGACGGTCGCGGCCTTCAGCCGGGCCGAGGTGCTCGTCGGGTCGGCCGGGCGCCGCGTATGCCAGTCGGTGACCGCCTGATACGCGGCGGCCACCTCCAACAGCCGGTCCTCCTCGTACGGTTGACCGCCGAGGATCGCGCCGACGGGCACACCGGCCGCGTCGAAGCCGATGGGGAAGCCGATTTCGGGCAGCCCGAGGATGTCGAACGGCACCGGACCGGTCTGCAGAAGTACATCGCAGCGGTCCATGAGCCCGTCGAGGACCTCCCGCAGCAGATGGTTCTTGGCGCGCTGAGCCGTGATCCACTCGTCGCCCGAGAGCATCAGGCCCTGGAGCCAACTCAGCAGCGACACACCGAACTTGGCCGGGTCGGCGCGCAGCCAGTGCCGGAACGGCTCGGTGCGCTCGGCGAGCCGGGCCGCGTTGAAGGTGCCGGTCAGCAGGTCCCAGTCGGCGGGATACGTGATGTTGACCAGAGTGACACCCGAGATCGCGTCGAGCTGGTCGAGGAAGGTCCCGCGCAGCGTCTTCTGCGCGCTCAGGAAGTCGGCCGGCACGCCGATCCGGGTGGCGCGGCGTATCCGTACCGCACCGCCGCGCGAGACGACGGGCGTCGCGGACCGGATCAGATCGGGCACGGCCGGCAGCCCGAGCGTGCGCGGGTCCTGGGTGTCCGGACCGGCCATGACCTGGAGCATGAGCGCCGCGTCCATGGCATCTCGGGCGAGCGGGCCCGAGTGGTCGCGAGTGAAGGAGAGCGGGATGATGCCGTGGATGGACACCCGGCCCATGGTGGGCTTGAGGCCTGTCAGGTTCTGCTGGTTGGACGGCAGCACAATGGAGCCGCCGGTCTGCGTGCCGATCGACGAGGACGCGAGGCGCCCGGCCACCGAGCAGGCGGGCCCGGTCGAGGAGCCGCCCGGATCGACGCTCGGGTCCTCGGGCGTCCAGGCGTTGACCGTCGTCACCGTCCCGTTCGGCAGCGTCGCCCGGGTCGTGGCGAGTGGCCCCATCTGCCCCTTGCCCAGGACGATGCCGCCGGCCGCCTTCAGCCGGGCCACCGCCGTGGCGTCCTGGTCCGGCACGAAGTCCTCGAAGATGTACGAGTTGCAGCGCGTCGGGACGCCCTTGGTGAAGTAGTTGTCCTTGATGCACAGGGGGATCCCGCGCAGCACGCCGCCCGTCCCTGCCCGCCCCCGGTCCGCCTTCCGCGCCGCCGTGAGCGCCGTGTCGCCGGTCACCTCGGCGTATGCCTGATACGTGGCGTCGTACCGCTGGATCCGCTCCAGGTACGCCTCGGTCAGCGTCTCCGACGTCAGCTGTCCGCGCCGCATGAGGACGACGGCCTCGGTGAGGGTCGCCTCGGTGGGATCTTGCTGGGCGGCCTTGCGTACGTCGATGTCGGGGACGCGGGGGGTGCTGGTGGGGGCGCTCGCGGGTGCGGCGCTCGCGGGAGTGGCGCTCTGGAGGGTGAGTCCGCTCGCCACCGCCGCCGAACTCGCCAGGAACACACGTCTGTTGAGGGAACGGCTCATCGGTCGCCCGCCTTACCGGTCCAGGCCTCGGTGATGGACGGGTAGATGAGGGGTGGCGAGGCCTGCTGCGCGTACGCGGGGCCGGCCGCCGGCGGGGTCCACCCGGATATCGCACCCGGCGTGGACGCCACGAACGACCGCAGGGAGGCGAGCGCCTGGGCCTGCGTGGGCACGCCCGTGTCGGCGTCGAAGACCTCGGGCAGCAGGGAGAGATCGAAACCCGCCAGCGCGAGGCGGGTCCGTACGTAGGTGTCCAGTTGTTCGGCGGTGGGCTGGCTCAAGGGTGTCTCCGTGGTCCGTGGTCCGCTCGGAATCGCTGACGAGTACACGGACTTCATCACCCGCCCGTGAAGTCCCCATTGAGCCCGTGCTTCGCAGGAGTTACGCCAACCTCAGCGCTCCCTCAGCGCCCAAGGGCGCCTTCAGCTCCCCAGGGCCCATCAGCCCCCCCAGGCCCTCTCAGGTCCCCAGCCCCCTCAGGTCCCCAGCCTCCCTCAGCCCGCTCAGACCCCTCAGTTCCCAAGCGCCTCGTGGATCCCGGTGATTGCTCCGGGCCCCACCCGGCAGCACCCTCCGATCAGGCGCGCCCCGCCCCGGCGCCACCCGTCGACCTGCTCAGCCGTGAACGTGGACCGACCACTCCACGCCCGTGCCTGCGCGTCCCATTCCTCGCCGCTGTTCGGATAGACGACGACCGGCTTCCCGGTCACCCGCGCGGCCGTCTCGACCGCCGCGTCCACATCCTCCGGGGCGCAGCAGTTCACGCCGACCGCGATGACCTCGTCGGCGTCGGCGGCCAGGGCGAAGGCCTCCTCCAGGAGCTGCCCGGCCCGCGTCCGGCCACCGTCGACGCTGTACGACAGCCACGCCGGTACGCCGAGCCCGCGCACCGCCCGCAGCAGCGCCCGCGCCTCGTCCGCGTCCGGCACGGTCTCCAGGGCCAGCACGTCGGGTGCGGCGGCGGCCAGCACCTCCAGGCGCGGCCGGTGGAACCGCTCCAGCTCCGCGACGCTCAGCCCGTACCGCCCCCGGTACTCCGAACCGTCCGCGAGCATCGCCCCGTACGGGCCGACCGACGCGGCCACCCACAGCGGCCGTGTGACGCCCTTCGCGTGCGCGCGCCGGGCGGCCTCGCGCGCCAACTCGACGCTGCGGCCGAGGAGTTCGGTCGCCTGCTCGCGCGGGATCCCGCGCTTGGCGAAGCCCTCGAAGGTCGCCTGGTAGCTGGATGTGATCGCCACGTCCGCGCCCGCCTCGAAGTAGGCCAGATGCGCCTCGACGATCGCCTCGGGCCGCTCCGCGAGCAGCCGCGCCGACCACAGCTTGTCACTCAGGTCGTGCCCGGCCGATTCGAGCTGGTTGGACATGCCGCCGTCGAGGACGACCGTGCCGGTGGCGAGGGCGTCGGCGAGGGAGCCGGTGGTGTCGCTGGTCATGTCATGACGCTAGTCGACGCGGGCGGAGACACCTCCGGACGTTCACCAGGTGGACATTTCGCCCACAATACGGGATGCGGGGCGGAGGGAACCGAAGAACCAGCGGGTCAACCGTCAGCGCGATGCTGCACTAGGCATGGTCGAGTTGGTCGGCCAGGCAGGCCAGGTCGTCGGCGTGCAGGTCGAACCCGTCCGAGGAGGTGGGCGGGTCGCCGACGGGGCGGGCGACGTAGGCGGTGCGCAGGCCGAGGCCCTGTGCTCCGCGCAGGTCCCAGGCGTGGGCGGCGACCATCAGGAGCCGCTCCGGCGGTCGTCCGGAGACGGTGACGGCCAGCTGGTAGACCGCTGGGTCCGGCTTGTAGGTTCGGGCGTCTTCGGCGGACAGGGCCTGGTGCCAGCGCAGTCCGGCGTGGGCGTTGAGTCCCAGCAGTGCCGTGCGGCTCGCGTTGGAGAGTCCGATCAGCGGGAACCGTTCGGCGAGCCGGGCGAGCCCTGCCAGGGTGTCGGGCCACGGCGGGAGCCTGCGAGCTGACAGGGCCAGCGCCGCTACGGCGGTCGGGTCGTCGACTCCGGTGGCATCGGCGACGAGCCGGGCGGCTTCCAGGTCGAGGACGTCGCTGGCGAGGTACGGCCTGCTGCCGTCGAGGATGCGACGTTGCTCGCGGTCGATGTGCTGCTGCCACAGCGACAAAAGCCGCTCGACGCCGGGATCGTCGAGCGATGGGTCGAGTTCACGGATGCCGGCGCGGATGCCGGCGGGTTCGTCGACGAGCGTGCCGAGCACGTCGAACACGACGGCATCGATTTCCAGTTCTGACATGCGAGAAGTCTCCTGTACGAAGCAGGGGAGTATGAGCGGCTGTCAGCCGAACGCAGCGGGAAGCGACCCGGATTCCCGAACCGCACGGCCTGTGCGGAAACCGTGTCAAAGTCGCCAGCCGCCGCGCCCGCCAAGCCACAACGCGCGACCGGCGCACCACCTCGGAGCAGGCGCCCGGAGCGAGCGGCCGGCAGCTCACAGACGAGGCGTGCTCCGTCCATGATCCGTCGGAAAGGCCCTAGCCTTGGGACATGCTGCGTGACGTGTTCGACGAGGACCCCGAGGTCTACGACCGTGCCCGCCCCGCGTACCCGCCCCCGCTGGTCGAGGCATTGATCACCGCGGCCGGGCTCTCCCCGGAAAGCCGTGTCCTTGAGGTGGGCCCCGGAACCGGCCAGCTGACCGTCCCGCTGGCCCGGCTGGGCTGCCGGATCACGGCCGTGGAGCTGGGACCCACGGTCGCCGCGGTCACCCGGCGCAACCTGCGGCCGTTCCCGAACGCCCGCGTCGAGGTCTCGGCCTTCGAGGAGTGGCCCCTCCCGGAGGAGCCCTTCGACCTGGTGGTCAGCGCGACCGCCTTCCACTGGATCGACCCGGCGGTACGGGTACCCAAGGCGACAGCCGCCCTCGCCCCGGGCGGCACACTCGCCCTCGTCACCACCGAGCACGTCGCCGGCGGGAGCTGGAACCAGGACTTCTGCGATCTGATCCAGCGCTGCTACGAACGCTGGGTGCCCGGCACGCCGCCCGGCCTGCGCATGCCGGACGAGTCCGCGCTGATCCCCGACACCGGCGAACTGGACCGCTCCGACCACCTGGACGCGGTGCAGGTCCGGAGTTTCGCCCAGGAAATCACGTACACGGTCCCCCAGTACCTCGACCTCCTGCGCACCTTCTCCAACCACCGCGCCCTGGACACCACTTCGCTGACAGGCCTGCTCGACTGCGTCAGAGACCTGATCGAGAACCGTAACGGGGGCCGCGTCACGAAGCGCACGCTGCACCAGCTCATCATGGCGAGGCGCGGGGCGTGAGAAGGGCCGGGGGGCAAGAAGAAGTCAAGGGTCGGTCTTCGAAGTGGCAGGTTGTGAAGCGTCGTCGGCGCGGCCCTTAGACTCCCTGGCCGTGACGGTCTCCTTGGACAACTCGCCGCTGTGGCGTGAGCGGCAGTTCACCCTGCTCCTCGCCGCGCGGTTCATCTCCGTGCTGGGGAACGGCTTCGCGCGAGTGGCGCTGGCGTTCGCGGTTCTCGGCCTGCCGGGGGCCGGCCCGGGCCGTCTGTCACTGGTGCTGGCCTGCCAGGCGTTGCCGCAGTTGGTACTCATCCTGGTGGGCGGGGTCATCGCGGACCGGATGTCGCGTGCGCGGCTGATGGCCCTGGCGGACGTGTTGGGAGCGGGGGCGTACGCGGGGCTTGCAGCCTTGGTGCTGACCGGTCACGCACCCCTGGTGGCGATGTGTCTGCTGGCCGTCGCGGCCGGCACGGCGACCGCGTTGTTCTCGCCGGCGATGAACGGCATCGTGCCCCTGGTGGTGCCCTCCGGCCGACTGCAGCGAGCCAACGGCCTGCTGCGGGTGGGCACGAACAGCGCCCTCCTGCTGGGTCTTGCGCTGTCCGGTGCGGCAGTGGCGCTGGTCGGTGCCGGCTGGGCGCTGGCACTGAATGCCACGTCGTTCGTGGTCAGCGCGGCGCTCACCGCCCGCCTCCGGGTGGCCGCACGGCCACCGAAGACGTCGTCGGGCTGGGCCGACCTGCGTGAGGGCTGGCGGGAGTTCGCCTCCCGCCAGTGGCTGTGGGTCGTGGTCGCCCAGTACGCGGTCGTGGTCGCCGCGCTCAACGCCAATGTCGGAGTTCTGGGCCCGCTGACTGCCGAACAGCAGCTGGGCGGAGCGCGGGCGTGGTCGGTCATCGTGGCCGCGGGGGCCCTGGGCACCATCGCCGGAGCCGGGCTCGCCGCGAGGGTGCGGGTCGGGCGGCCCATTCTGGTTGCGGTGCTGGCCACCTTTCCGGCCGCCGTGCCGATGACCCTGCTCAGTGTCCGAGCGCCGGTGTGGCTCGTCGCCACGGCGATGTTCGGCGCCGGCGTCGCCAGCGATGTCTTCGGCGTGCTGTGGGTCACCACGATCCAGCGTGAGATTCCCGAGGACGTGCTGTCCCGGGTCAGCTCCTACGACTCGTTCGGATCCCTGGCCTTCGCCCCGCTGGGACTCCTGATCGCCGGACCCGTGGCCGCCGCCATCGGTGTCGGCCGGGCCCAGGCGGGCTGCGCGGCCCTGGTGCTCCTGGCCACCATGGCGGCGCTCCTGTCTCCCGCCGTACGTAACCTCCGCACCGGCGGCGATTCACCACGCCAGGCCGGGGGCGGGCTCACCGGCGCCGGGCAGTCCGCCGAGCCGGCAGGGGGCGAGTCGGTCTCCGGGGTACCGAAGTGATGGGTGACGTCCGCTGTGGCGTCCCCGGCCCCGGCGGTGGATAACAGAAGCGCGGCGGACTAATCGGCACCGACGACCTTGAAGCTCTGGTCGACGAAGACGTGGTGCGGCCAGTTGACGCCGACGTAGTGGACCTCGTACTCGCCGCCGCTCAGCTGCACCACACGGTCGACGACGCCACCCGGGTAGGCGGCCAGCGCGGCTGCCGTCGCCTTGTCCGCCGTCGTGCCGCTGACGATCGTGCCGTCTCCCTCGGTGTAGTTCGCCGGGATCTGACCGTCCTGCTTCGCCTCGGAAGGTGAACCCTGCTGGAAGGGGACCACTCCCACGGCCGCGGAAGCCGCGGCTCCGCCGTCGCCGTTCGGTTGCACGGTGACCTGTGCGGCCGTGATGGTCGTTCCGTCGGCCGTGCCGAGCACGAGGACGCTGGCGCCCGTCTTGACGGCACTCGCCGTGGTCGAGCTCGTCCCGTTCAGGTACGTCGTGGACGACGCCTCGTTGACGGTCACCTTCTCGCCCGTGGCTGTGGTCAGGGTGAAGCCCGACGTGGAGACAGCGCTGACCGTGCCGAGCGATCCTCCTTCGGCCGGTCCGGAGCGAGCGTTGGATCCGCCGCCGCCCGCTGCCGGACCGCCCGCTGCGGGACCGCCGGAAGGGGGAGCGCTCGCGACGCTGCTGCTACTGGACGCGACGGGCTCTGTCGTGGTTGCCGAGGGCGACGTGGCGAGAGCGACGGAAAGCCCGACCACCGCACACACGAGTGCGGCGGCCACGGTCCATGCGCTCCTCCTGGACGCCAGCACGCGCCGCGCCTTCGTCCGGCGGGGTTCCTCGGGCGGTACCGGCGGCCCTGACGCCGGGCCCGGCACGGGGTTGTCGGGAACGGGTTCGTTGGGGTTTCGCGGCTCGTGATCGCTCATGACGGCGCTCCTCTGAATAAGGGTCCTGCATACAGAGTGCGAACCATTCATGTGAGATACATGTATGTAGTCTGAGATGTTTCTGTGACCAGAGAGGTCACACATGAGGTCACACATCGAGCGTCGTGTCCCGAGCCACTTTCTCCCAGGCGGCTATCTCCATCCGCTGTGCGTCGATGTGGGCGACCACCGCGTCCAGCCCGTCGCTGCCGAGCGGAAGCCGTAGCGGGGTGGTCTCGGCGCCGAGGGCGGTCAGGACCGCGGCCGCGGCCTTCGCCGGGTCGCCGGGCTGGGAACCGTCGGCGCCGCCGACCATCCGACGGGTGGTGCCGACCGTGTCCGCGTAGTCGGCGATCTCCTCGCTGGCGGTCGCGTTGCCGAACAGGCTCGTGCGGAACGCGCCCGGCTCCACGACCAGGACCTTGATGCCGAGCGGGCCCACCTCGTCCGCCAGTGCCTCGGAGAAGCCCTCAAGGGCGAACTTCGTGCCGCTGTACGCCGAGAATCCCGCGAACGACATCTGCCCGCCCATGCTGCTCAACTGCACGATCGCCCCGGAACGCCGCTCCCGCATGTGCGGAAGCACGGCCCGCACCAGCGCGACCGGGCCGAAGAAGTGCAGCTCGAACAGCTCGCGCAGCTCGGCGTCCGTGGTCTCCTCGGCGGCGCCGACATGGGTGCGGCCCGCGTTGTTGACCAGTACATCGATCCTGCCGTGCCGCCCCACCACATCGGCCACGACGGAGGCGATCCCCTCCGGGTCGGTGACGTCGAGAGTGAGCGCCTCGACCTGGTCGGGGTGGGCCGCCACCAGGTCGGCCAGCGCCTCGGGCCTGCGAGCCGTGGCCACCACGACATCTCCTGCGGCGACGGCCGCCTCGGTGAACGCCCGTCCGAAACCGCTGTTGGCACCGGTGACCAGCCATACCTTGCTCATGTCCAACTCCTTTGTGAATCAGCTGTTTTCGAAGCCCGCAAGGTCTTCGAAAAGGGCCTTCGACGAGGTCTTTGGTGAGGTCTTCGACAAGGTCCTCGATGCGTCGAGCCTCGCCGCAAACCCGGTCGCGCGTCCAAGACCCGTCGTGATAGCCAATGGTTATGGCCATGGACGTCCACGGGCGGGACCTGCGCTACTTCGTCGCGGTCGCCGAAGACCTGCACTTCACCCGCGCCGCCGAGCGCCTCTTCGTCTCCCAGCCCGCGCTGAGCAAGCAAATCCGCATGCTGGAGCGCCAGTTGGGGGCGGAGCTCTTCGAGCGGGACCGACAGGGCGTGCGCCTGACCGCGGTGGGCACGGCCCTGCTGCCGTACGCGCGCAGGGTCCTCGCCGACTGGGACGCGGCGGCCGCCACCGTCGAGCGTGCCAAGACCGAGCAGCGGGCCACCCTCGTCGTCGGCATGAGTACGAGCCCGGGGCGCGGTGGCCTGCTGCCGGCCATCAGGTCCCGTTTCAGCGAGGCCCAGCCGGCAGCCAAGGTGCGGCTGCGGCAGGTGAGTTGGGAGGATTCGAGCGCCGGGCTCGCGGACGGCTCGGTGGACGTGGCGTTCGTGTGGCTGCCGGTGCCGGACGCGGAGCGTTACGAGTGGGTGGTGGTGGCCGAGGAGACGCGCCATGTGGCACTGCCGGACACGCATCGCCTCGCGCCTCGGCAGGAGATCGATTTCCGCGACCTTCTCGACGAGCCGTTCATCGCCATCCCCGAATCGGCCGGTGTGCTGCGTGACCACTGGCTCGCCCTGGACGCCCGGGCCGGGCGCCCGGCCCGGATCGGCGCGGAGTGCGCGAGCGCCGACGAGACGTACGAGGCGCTGGTGGACGGCCGAGGCGTCTGCCTGCTCGCCGCGGGCAACGCGCCTCTGCTCACCCGGGGTGGCGTCGTCACCCGCCCCGTGCGCGGTATCTCACCGAGCCGGTTCGCTCTCGCCTGGCGCGCGGGCGACCGGCGTCCGCTGGTGCGGGCCTATGCGGAGGCGGGCCGCCTGGCGTCGGGTCACCGCGGCACCACCTGAACGCACCTGAACGCACCTGAACGCACCTGAACTCGGCTGAACACGGCCGAACTCGGCGGAGCAATTCCTAATTACCGCGTAATTCCCGCGTACAGAAATCCTGAAGTGCCTTCCACGAATATCCCTAGTAACGGTCAAAAGCAAGGCAATGACCTTCTCCCAAGCGCCAACCTAATCCTAGCCTGAGGCCTCTTGTACGTTGAATGTATCTGTTCATTCATGAGAGGCCCATGAGAAATGGTGACCGTCGACAGCGCTGTACCCAAGGCCGGAAGGGGTCCGAGCGGTCTGCGGCGGGACGTCAGTCTGATCGGACTGATGTGGGCCTCGGTCGGATCCATCATCGGCTCCGGCTGGCTCTACGGCGCCCAGAAGGCCGTAGTGATGGCTGGGCCCGCGGCCGTCATATCCTGGCTGATCGGTGCGGTCGCGATCGTGCTGCTCGCACTGGTGCACGCCGAGCTCGGAGGCATGTTCCCGGTGGCGGGGGGCACCGCACGCTACCCCCACTACGCGTTCGGCGGCCTGGCCGGCATGTCCTTCGGCTGGTTCGCCTGGCTGCAGGCGGCGACCGTGGCACCGATCGAGGTCGAGGCCATGATCGGCTACGCGGGGCACTGGCAGTTCGCGCAGGGCTTCCAGCACTCCGACAGCACTCTGACAACCAGCGGTTTCGTCGTCGCCATCTTTCTGATGGCCGTGTTCGTCGTGGTCAACTTCCTTGGCATACGCATCCTCGCGCACACCAACAGCGCGGCCACCTGGTGGAAAGTGGCCATCCCGCTGGCCACGATCTTCATCATCGCGCTCACCAACTTCCACCCGGGGAACTTCACCTCGGAGGGCTTCGCCCCGTTCGGCGCCAAGGGCGTACTGAGTGCCATCAGTACCAGCGGAATCATCTTCGCCCTGCTGGGCTTCGAACAGGCGATCCAGCTCGCGGGGGAGAGTCGCAACCCGAAGCGTGACCTGCCGCGCGCGACCCTCGGCTCGGTCGCCATCGGCTCGGTCATCTACGTCCTCCTCCAGGTCGTGTACATCGCCGCTCTGCCGCACACCTCCTTCGCACACGGCTGGTCCGGGCTCGACTACCCGGGCATCAGCGGCCCCTGGGCGGGCCTGGCGACGCTGGTGGGTCTCGGCTGGCTGAGCGTCGTGCTGTACCTCGACGCCGTGGTCTCCCCTGGTGGCACCGGCCTGATCTACACCACCGCGACCTCTCGCCTGTCCTTCGGCCTGTCCAAGAACGGCTACGCCCCGAAGGTGTTCGAGAAGACCGACGCCCGAGGCGTGCCGTGGTTCGGGCTGATCCTCTCCTTCGTGACCGGCGTGATCTGCTTCCTGCCCTTCCCCAGCTGGCAGCAGTTGGTCGGCTTCATCACCTCGGCGAGCGTCCTGATGTACGCGGGCGCGCCGCTGGCCTACGGTGTCTTCGCCGACAAGCTGCCGTACTACGACCGTCCCTACCGGCTGCCCGGCGGCAAGGTGCTCTCTCCGCTGTCCTTCGTGGTGGCCAACCTCATCATCTACTGGGCCCGTTGGGACACCCTCTGGCGGCTCGGTGTGGCGATCATCCTCGGCTACGTACTGCTCGGCGGCTACGCCCTCTACGCCACGAAGAAGGGCCTGCCGGACGCGCCCAGGATGAACTTCAAGGCCGCCCAGTGGCTGCCCGCCTACCTGGTCGGCATGGGCCTGATCTCCTGGCAGGGCGGCTTCGGCGGCGAGGGCCACATCGGCCTGTGGTGGGACGTCCTGATCATCGCCGCCTTCTCCCTGGTCATCTACTACTGGGCACGGGCCACCGCGCCGCCCCCCGAGGAGATCGAGCGGAGCATCGGCGAGGTCGCGATCACCGAGGCGCCCGCGCACTGAGCCGGACCGGCACGCTTCACGGCCACCCATCACCTCTCATGCTCAGGCCGTCAGCTCCGTTTGCGCTGCCGCCGCGGAGACGGGGTCATGGCGTATGTACCACTCCGTGGAGAGCAGCCGCTCCCGATCGAACGCCGGGAGGCCGGCGATCAGCCCCGGGGCGGCTCCCCGCTCCACCTCGGTGCGGTGAGCCAGTACCGCGGCGACCTTCTGCTCCAGCCAGGGGCGGACATCGACGGTCGCGCTGACCCACTCGTCCGGAACGCTGCGCATCGACTTGCCCGTAGGGGCCAGGTAGCCGCCCCACACCCGCATGGCCGAGTGCGGGTGCGTAGCCAGGTACAGGGCGCTCGGCTGCCAGGGGGCTCCGGTCTCGGGGTGGAGCCGCTCAAGTCCGGCCGCCTGGACGGCGAGCATGGTCACCCGGTGAGTGTGTACGTGGTCCTCATGACCGGTCAGCCCGCCGTACGCGTCATGGGTGACCACGATCTCGGGGCGGAACTCCCGTATATGCGCGACCAGTTCCCGCACCGCTTCGTCGAGCGGCGCGTCGCGGAACCGAACCTTGCCAGTGGCCGACCGCGGTACGCGAGCGTCGGCGTAGCCGAGCAGTCGCGGCTTGCCGGCGCCAAGGATCCCGAGCGCCTCGGCCAGCTCTGCGGCGCGCGGGGTGTCGGCGGCCCAGGTCGCCGTCACGACCGCGGTGCGGGCGCCCGCGGCTGCGTGACGGGCGAGCGCTCCACCCGCTGACAGGGACTCGTCGTCCGGGTGGGCGAAGACCGCGAGCAGGCTCGGCACGGACATGGACGGTCACCTTCCGAAGAAGAAGGAGGAAATTCGGCGGCTTCGCGTGCGGGTGCGCCGCCCGTCAGGCATCGAAGCGGCGGCGGGACGACTCGATGTGACCGAGGTACTGGTGGGTCCAGCCGCACATTCCGTCGACCGTCGCCCGTAGGGCCCGGCCCGGCTCGGTGAGGGTGTACTCGACCCGCGGCGGCACGGTGGGGTACACGCACCGGTCGACCAGGCCGTAGCGCTCCAGCATGCGCAGGTTCTGGGTGAGCATCTTGTGGCTGATGCCCTCGACCTCGTTCCGCAGCTCGCTGAAGCGCAGGGTGCGTTCACCAAGGGCCTCGATGATCAGGAACGCCCACTTGTTGGCGACGTCCGAGAAGATCTCCCGCGCCAACGAGTCCGCTCGCCGCAGGTCCGCCTCGTCGCGCGAGCCGCTGAACTGCTTGGTCACCATGAGGTTCCCCAGTCACTGAAAAGTGCGTTCTTCCATGTCAGGCCACACTCTCCTACGGTTCCTGAGTAACCACAAGAGAGCACGAGCCCCGGCATGAACGGGCTCTTGTCATGAGGAGGCGGGCAGTATGGCCATCACGCTGTTGAACCCCGACGGACTTCCGGTAGTCGATGTCCTGCACCAGGTGTCGATCGCGACCGGGACAAAGATGATCTTCGTCTCCGGACAGGTCTCCTGGGATGCGGACGGTGTCACGGTCGGCGAGGGCGACCTCGTCGCCCAGGTCGAGCGGAGCTACCTCAACGCCGGCACCGCCCTGGCCGCGGCCGGGGCCTCCTTCGACGACGTGGTGAAACTGACCGTCTACGTCGTCGACTGGACCGCCGACAAGATGCCCCTCTTCCTGGAGGGCGTCTCTCGTGCGGCCGCGAAGCTGGGGGTCACCCCGACGGCCCCCGGCTCGCTCATCGGCGTCGCGACACTGGACATCCCCGACCACCTCGTCGAGGTCGAGGTCACCGCGATCCTCGACTGAAAAGGCCTTCGCCATCCTGAACGTGTGTCGGGGTTGACGGTGTGCGGTCCGGGCCCCGCCACAGAGTTGAGGGCGGCGGATCAGCGGCCCCGCGCATGGCTCAGCAGTTCTTGAACGTACTGCGTCGCGGGGTGGTCGGGCCCAAGGGTTCGTTCGCCGACGGCCCGGGCCTGTGTGAACAACTCCACGCTCTGCTCCCGGTTCCGCGCCCGGTGGTGAGCGTAGGCGAGATTGCTGAGGGAGAGCAGGGTGTCGGGATGCTCGGGTCCCAGGACGCGTTCGCGGTCGGTGAGGGTGCGCTCGTGGAGCGGGATGGTGCGGGCCGGGTCGCCCGTCAGTTCATGGGCGCGGGCGAGATTGTCCCGGCACAGAAGGGTGCGGACGTCCTCGGGTCCGAGGACGCGCTCGCGGCCGGCCAAGGCGCGGCTGTACAGCGGGACGGCGCGGGCCGGGTCGCCTGCCGCCTCGTACCCGCTCGCGAGGTTGTTCAGGGAGGCGAGCGTGTCGGGATGGTCGGGCCCCAAGATGCGTTCGCTGTCGGCGAGGTTCCGCTCGAACAACGGCACGGACCGATCGAGGCGTCCCTGCTGCTGAAAGGCACCCCCGAGATTGTTGCGGGAGAGCAGGGCGTCGGGGTGCTCGGGCCCGAGGTCGCGTTCACGCTCGGCCACCTGCCGTTCGAAGAAGGCCACCGGCTCATCCCCGGACGGTCCCTCCGAGGAGCGCGTGCCGTCCACGCTCGGCAGGGCGATCCCCTCCAGGGATCGGTCCTCGGCGGCTTGCTGTAACTGTTTCCGCAGCGCCCGCATCGTCTCGGCGCACTCCGCGTACGACTGTCCGGCCATGGCATCCGTCCCCTCGGCTGTCACCTGCTCACAGAGTAGGCACGACACTCGCGTCGGGGGCATCCCGGAACGGGCCATGCCGCAGACGGTCCGTGAACGGGATTGCGCACAGGCACTCGGACCGGTGGGCTCACCGACCTTTCCCGTCGGACCCGTTGACCTCGCCATGGCAACCGCTTACCTTTTCGGCGGCCGCACGTTCGTCATCACAGATTCCGTTCGATATTCCGGACGTTCCGATGGTGGATGGACGGATGGAGGGACGGGCGGTCGCCGCATGAGCCGCCCGCCCCCTCAAGGAGTGTGTGTGAAATGAGACGTGCGTACGCCGTCCTCGTCGCCCTCTGTCTCGCGTTCGCCGCGGCGTTCGCGACCGCCGGTCCGGCCGCGGCGGCACCCCGGACGATCACTAACGGCACCCAGTTCACCGACACTTCGGGCGCCGCGCTGCATGCTCACGGCGGCGGAGTCATCAAAGTCGGCAGCTACTACTACTGGTTCGGCGAGCACCGCAACGCCGACAACACCTTCCAGTACGTCGACGCCTACCGTTCCACCGACCTGAAGAACTGGGAGTTCCGCAACCACGTCCTGACCCAGGCCGGCGCGAGCGAGCTGGCGAGTGCCAACATCGAGCGGCCGAAGGTCATGTACAACGCGTCCACCGGCAAGTTCGTGATGTGGATGCACAAGGAGAACGGCACGGACTACAGCGAGGCGCGCGCCGCCGTCGCCGTGTCGGACACCGTGGACGGCGACTACACCTGGCAGGGCAGCTTCCGACCGCTCGGCACCCACATGTCCCGTGACATCACGGTCTTCGTCGACACGGACGGCACGGGGTACATGATCTCCGCGGCCCGCGAGAACTACGACCTCCAGATCTACCGGCTCACCGCCGACTACACGGGCATCGCCGCGCTGGTCGCCGACCCCTGGCACGGCGGCCACCGCGAGGCCCCCGCTCTCTTCAAGCGCAACGGCGTCTACTTCATGCTGACTTCGGGCGCCACGGGCTGGAACCCCAACCAGCAGCAGTACGCGACGGCCACGAGCATCACCGGCCCGTGGACCGCCATGACGAACATCGGCGACTCGACGGCATACGGCTCGCAGACCGCGTACGTCCTTCCCGTGCAGGGAACTTCGGGCACCTCGTACCTCTACCTGGGCGATCGCTGGGGCAACTCTTTCGGCGGCACCGTCAACGACTCCCGTTACGTGTGGCTGCCGTTGACCTTCCCGACCTCGACCACGATGTCCATGTCCTGGTCGCCCGAGGTCACCGTCGACACGAGCGCCGGAACGATCAGCGGGACGAGCGCCACGTACGAGACGCTGATCGCCCGGCACTCCGCCAAGTGCGCCGACGTGACCAGCCAGTCGCTGTGGCAGGGCGCCCAGATCAAGCAGTACGACTGCAACGGCGGCACCAACCAGAAGTACTGGTTCAAGTCCGTCGGCAGCGGCTACTACCAGCTCTTCGTCCGCAACAGCTCCCTGTGCCTGACCGAGGGCGCCACCGACGTCACCCAGGAGAACTGCACCGGCGCCACCACCCAGCAGTGGACGGCCACCACCTCGGGCGGCTACACCACCCTCAAGTCCCGTGCGAGCGCCGAGTGCCTGGACGTGAACGGCGCGTCCACCGCCAACTCCGCCGCGGTGATCACGTACACCTGCACCGGAGGCACCAACCAGCAGTGGACACGCGGGACCTGACTGGGCAGGCCATGGTCGACGGGCTGGGTATGTCTGCCGCGGGCTGACTCCGGGCACTTGCCGTGCGTACGGTTCGGCGGGTGCCGAAGTGTTGCGCCTCTAGCGTCTCGGTATGAGCGAATTCCCGCCAGAGAGCCCCCAGCGTCCGGAGCAGTTGGCCGAAGCGGTCGTCGCCATGGTGGACCACGTCCTTGGACTGGCGGCCACCTGGACCGCCTGGGACGGCGAGCCCACCCACGTCGACGACCGTGTCTACACCCCGCACAAAGCCATCCGCCGCGTCGCCGACCATCTCATCGACCACCTGGCCGAGTTGGAGGCCCGTCTCGTCGGCGAGCAGCCGCAGCCCGACCACTGGCATGCGTCGGCGAGTACGACCGAGGCGGACCTCGCGCCGTTCACGGGGGAGGACCTGGATGAGGCCCGCAGTCGTCTCAACCGTCTTGCCCGGATCTGGGCGAACCGGATCGCGGCGATGACTCAGGAGCAGCTCGACGACTCGCCGGGTGAGGGCTGGAGCTTCCGCGAACTTGCCCTGCATCTCAGGGGATCCACGTACTACGCCGATGCCGTCGGGAAGCTCGCATGACCCCTTTCTCCGCACTCCACCACACCGGCACCCCTCTCCTCCTGCCCAACGCCTGGGACCACGCCTCCGCAACCGCCCTCGCCGCCCAGGGCTTTGAGGCGATCGGCACCACAAGCCTCGGTGTCGCCGCTGCCGCCGGTCTGCCGGACGGCACGGCAGCGACCATGGGCCTGACACTGAGGCTCGCACGACAGCTCGGCAGGGGCTCCTTCCTGCTTTCGGTCGACGCCGAGGACGGGTTCCATCAAGACCCGGACGAGGTGGCGGAGTTGGCGTGTGAGTTGGCCGAAGCGGGGGCTGTCGGCATCAACCTGGAGGACGGGCTCGCCTCCGTGCGGCTGCACGCGGCGAAGATCTCCGCCGTCAAGGCTGCCGTACCGGACCTCTTCGTGAACGCCCGCACCGACACGTACTGGCTCGGTGACGGCAGCCATGCCGAGACGTGCCGCCGCCTCGATGCCTACCAACAGGCGGGCGCCGACGGTGTGTTCGTGCCCGGACTGACCGAAGCGGCCCGGATCGCCGGCCTGGTGAAGATCCTCGACGCACCGCTCAACATCCTCTACTCACCCTTTGGCCCCACCCTCGCCCACCTCGGCGACCTCGGCGTCAGCAGGGTCAGCCTCGGTTCCCTCCTCTACCGGCGGGCACTGGGCGCCGCCCTCGACACCGCCGCGGACATCCGGGCCGGACGACCGCTGCGGGGCATCGTGCCGACGTACGCCGAGGTGCAGGCGCTCAGCGAGGAGGGCGCCATCGGTACCCGACCGGACCGGGCACAGGATGTCGGGTCGGGCAGGGTGGGTCCTTCCTAACGTGGGTGATCGGAAGGGAAGGAGGCCGGGGTGCTGGAGCGGTTGAACCAGGCCATGGAGCACATCGAGGACCACCTTGATCAGCGGATCGAGGTGTCCGATCTGGCGCGGATCGCGGTGACGTCGGAGTACCACTTCCGGCGGCTGTTCTCCGCGCTGGCGGGGCTTCCGCTGTCGGAGTACATCCGGCGCAGACGGCTGACGGTCGCGGGTGCCGAGGTGCTGGCCGAGGAGCGGACGCTGCTGGAGATCGCGGTGAGGTACGGCTACTCCTCGGGTGAGGCGTTCGCACGGGCTTTCCGCGCCATGCACGGCGTCGGTCCCGGCGAGGTCAGGCGACTCGGCGCGAGTCTGCAGTCCCAGCCACGGATGTCCTTCCGCCTCATCGTCGAAGGGAGTAGCAGCATGCGGTACAGGGTTGTGGAGAAGGACGAGTTCCGTGTGGTGGGCAGGAAGGCGCGGGTCCCGCTCGTGCACGAGGGCATGAACCCGGGCATCGTCGACTTCATCCGGGGGC
Source organism: Streptomyces sp. NPDC093544 (assembly GCF_040683495.1). Classification (NCBI taxonomy): domain Bacteria; kingdom Bacillati; phylum Actinomycetota; class Actinomycetes; order Kitasatosporales; family Streptomycetaceae; genus Streptomyces; species Streptomyces sp. NPDC093544. Next base: position 328,237 of record NZ_JBFBEA010000001.1, read on the forward strand.
TCGGCCAGGAGACGATCCAGCGCATCGAGAGTCTCTCCGATCAGGAGCCGGAGGGGCTCATCTCGGTGAGCGACAATCTGGACGAAAGCCGCTCCGAGGGAACCGAACTCGACTACTACCACGGCGTGGTGACCGGGGCCGACGTGCCCGACGACATGGACGCGCTCACCGTCTCGGCCGGCTCCTGGGCCGTCTTCGAGAGCTCCGGACCGTTTCCGAGGACACTCCAGTACCTGTGGCGGGACGTGTTCACCCAGTGGTTCCCGTCCAACCCGTACCAGAGCCGGCAGGGACCCGAGATCCTGCGGACCCGGCTGTCCCAGGACGGGACCCAGGCGGACGCGGAGCTGTGGATCCCGGTGGAGCGGACAGCGGTCTGAAAGAGAAATGGCGCGCGGCGGTCCTGACACGCTGGCCGGCGCGCGCCGGAGCGCTGTTGCCACGGCCGGCGAGGATCACCTCTCGATGAGGATCACCTCTCAAACACGGTCCTTCGTCCGTGGCGGCCAGTGCGTCAGGGTTACATGAAGCGCGTCCAACACCCGCTCCCAGGAAGCCTGTACGTCCCTGGGGGCGCCGAATCCGCCGATGGACTCAAGGTTGCAGTAACCGTGGAAGGTGCTGCGCAACAGCCGTACGGCGTCGGTGAGATCGGGTTCCGAGAGTCCGTACGCGCGGAGCATGCCGTACGTCACTTCGGCGGTACGCCGGTACGCGCTCGACTCGGCGACGGCGACGCCGGTGGCGGCAGGGTCGGTGGCGGCGGGGTCGGGCTGCGTGTGCGTGGCGCGGTATCGGCCGGGGCGCTCCAGGGCGTAGTCCCGGTAGGCGCCCGCGAACGCGACCAACGCGTCCTTGCCCGCCCGCCCGGCCACGGCGTTCGCGATCCGGTCGATCATCTCGCCGGCCGCGAGCGCCGCGATCCGCGCCCGCAGGTCCTGCACGTTCCTGATGTGCGAGTACAGGCTCGCGTCCTTCACCCCGAACTGCCGTGCCAGCGCGGACACGGTGACGTTCTCGAAGCCGATCTCGTCCGCGAGATCGGCCGCGGCTTCCACGAGCCGGGTGGCCGTGAGCCCGACACGGACCATGAGTGACCGCCTCCACCTGCTGTTTCCTAGGCAGTCCAGGAAACAGCCCAGTTTAGGCAGCCTGTCACTGGTTGATCAGTGGCAACGCCGCAAAGACGTGGTCCTGCCACAGCAGGCGGGAGCTCTCCTCCGGGTAGGCGGTGACGGTCGGTTGCGCGTCGAGGAGCTGTACGAGGCGTTGGTCGGGGTCGTACGCGGCCCAGCCGGGGTCGCCGTGGGTGGCGAACGCTGTCCATGCGGTGCGGATGTGCGCGGACAGTGCCTCCGCTTCCGGGGTGGGGGTCTCGCCGATCAGCATGGCGGCCTGGGTGCCGGTCAGGTTGCCGAAGAGGAGCGGGACGTCGAGGCCATGGCAGGCGCCGAAGGCACCCCCCATGCCCGGGGCGGGCCAGGTCAGCTCGTAGACGTGCGCACGCCCGCCGCCCGCGATCTGCGCCTGGGCGAGGTGGAGGGACGGCATGCGGAACAGCCAGTCGGAGTTGACCAGTTCGTACAGCTCTTCGGGGCCCGCGAGCGGGAAGGCGTCCCGATAGCGGCGAGCGCCGTCCGGGCCGGGGGCGAAGATCCCCAGAGCGGTTGTCGCCCGTTCTTCCGTCACTTCGCCGAGCAGGCCTTCGAGCGCGGTGAACAGCCGCTGCTCTTCGCGGGTGTGACCGACGAGGAGTTCGATGTCCCGGCCCGCGCCGTCGGCCAGCGCCTGCCAAGGAGTGACCGGCAGGACATCACCGTCGACGACCGGTGAGAAGGGGATCGACCTGTGCGCGATCTCCCCCCAGCGGTCTGCCCATTGGGCCGTCTTGGCGCCGACAGCGTCTCCGGCGGCGGACAGTTGGACCGGGGTCACCGTGGACAGGTCGGCCACCGTGGGCCTCAGCCCCAGCTCGGCGGCGCAGGAGGCGGCGATGTCGGCGGCGAGCCCAGGCGAGAAGAACGTGCCCGGCACACTCCCCGCCGCAGCCCGGCCGAACAGCCCCGCCGCACGCGGCATCGCCAGCAGCGCGGCCACCGACCCCCCGCCGGCCGACTCGCCGAAGACCGTGACCCGGCCCGGGGCGCCGCCGAACGCCCGGATGTTGTCGCGAACCCACTGCAACGCCGCGACCTGGTCGAGCAGGCCCCGGTTGGCGGGCGCGCCCTCGATCTGCGCGAAACCCTCAATGCCCACACGGTAGTTGAACGTCACGACGACGACTCCGCCCTCACGGGCGAGCCGGCCGCCGTCGTACTCCGGCAGGCCGGACGTACCTATCACATAGGCGCCGCCCTGGATCCACACCATCACCGGAAGTCCGGCGTCCGGGACCGGTTCGGGCGACCAGACGTTGACCGTCAGCCAGTTGTCGTCGCCCGCGGCGCCCTTCGACAGCTCGTCCATGCCGAACGCATTGGCCTGCGGGGGCGGCGGGCCGAACGACAAGGCATCCCGTACGCCGTCCCAGCCCCGTACCGGCTGCGGCGCGGCGAAGCGGTGCGCGCCGACCGGCGGCTCGGCGAACGGGATACCGCGGAAGACCGCGAGCCCCGCCTCACGGCTGCCGCGCACCAATCCGGCCGCTGTGCGCACTTCGGGGGAGGAATGGGGCTCGGACGACTCGGACGACTGGGACACGGCCACGTTGGTTTCCTGTCGGACAGGTCGGGAGACTGACGATTCCTGTGGCGGATCCTCCCGCTGTACCAAGACGTGGGCCACTCATTTAAAGGGGCCGTGGGTGTCACTCAAAGGGGCACCCGGTGTCAGTCGCCGGCGGCCACGTTGGCGGTGAGCAGGCGCAGGAGCTGCTTGGCCATCGCGTCCTGCTCGGGGGTCAGACCCATGGCGTCGCCGATGGCTAGGGGAACCGTGGCTGCCCGTTCCTGGAGCCGGGTGCCGGCCTCCGTGAGGTGCAGGGCGACGGAACGCTCGTCCTCGGCGCGGCGCTCGCGACGGATCAGGCCGTTCGCCTCAAGGCGCTTGAGCAGCGGGGAGAGGGTGCTGGACTCCAACTGGAGGGCGCTGCCCAGGGCACGTACGGAGATCGAGTCCTGCTCCCAGAGCACCAGCATCACCAGGTACTGGGGATAGGTGAGCCCCAGCTCGTCCAGCAGCGGCCGGTAGCGGGCTGTGACCGCCCTTGAGGCCGCGTAGAGGGCGAAGCAGAGCTGGTCGTCCAGGAGCAGCGAACCCTCCTGCGTCGGTTCGGCTCCGGTGGTGTTCACGGTGCGGCTCCTGGTTCCGGGCGTTCCTGTCCTGTACACGCCCTTCCCATCCTATCGTTCACGTCCTCCCGACTGTATCGAGCCCTAATAAGTTGTGCACGACTTAATCGAGCGCTACTCTCGAGGTGTGCCGCCGCTCCAGGGCAAGACGACCGACGGAGCGTGTCCGCGGCACCCGATCCGAGGAGATCGCCATGACCGAGAGCACCGCCCCCCGCCCCGTCCTGGAGCCCGCCGCCGCGGCCTTCGCCGAGGCGACCGCGAACCCGCCGTACCTGTTCGACCTGGGCCCGGCCGAGGGCCGCAAGACCGTCGACGAGGTGCAGTCCGGCGACATCGCCAAGCCCGCCGTCGACGAGGAGTGGACCACCGTGCCCGGCGGCCCCACCGGGCAGGTCCGGGCGCGTGTCGTCCGCCCGGCCGGTGTGTCCGGCACGCTCCCGGTGATCCTCTACATCCACGGCGCCGGCTGGGTCTTCGGCAACGCCCACACCCATGACCGCCTGGTCCGGGAACTGGCGGTCGGCGCGCACGCCGCGGTCGTCTTCCCCGAGTACGACCTCTCACCCGAGGCCCGCTATCCCGTAGCCATCGAGCAGAACTACACCGTGGCCCGGTGGATCGTCACCGAGGGCGCCTCCCACGACCTGGACGCCTCCCGTATAGCCGTGGTGGGCGACTCGGTCGGCGGCAACATGGCCGCCGCCCTGACCCTGATGGCCAAGGAGCGCGGCGACGTCACGCTCGCGGCACAGGTGCTCTTCTACCCGGTCACCGACGCGGCGTTCGACACCGGCTCCTACCACCAGTTCGCCGAGGGGTACTTCCTGCGCCACGACGGCATGCAGTGGTTCTGGGACCAGTACACGACCGACGAGAAGCAGCGCGCCGAGATCACCGCGTCCCCGCTGCGCGCCACCACCGACCAGCTCACCGGGCTTCCTCCGGCCCTCGTCATCACCGGCGAGGCCGACGTCCTGCGCGACGAGGGCGAGGCCTACGCGGCCAAGCTCCGCGAGGCCGGAGTCGCCGTCACCGCCGTCCGGTACCAGGGCATCATCCACGACTTCGTGATGCTCAACGCCCTGCGCGAGACCCACGCGGCGGAGGCCGCGATCGCCCAGGCGATCAGCACCCTGCGCACGGCCCTCGGCACTGCCTGATCCCGCCGGTCTGCCTTCCCCGTGTGTCCTGAACCGCGGCGGTTCAGGACACACGGGTCTCGTCCCGGTCGGATCGACCTCGTCCATGTCCGCTCGCTGGAAGGCCTGTTAGCGTCACCGCGTGAACGACGAGATCACCGCCTCGGCCGGCAGACAGTTCTACTCCTTCGACGGCCGGGTGCTGGAGATCTTCGGCGGCAGCGCCGCCCACCGCTTCCATGTGCGTCACATGCACTTCCGTGTCACGGGCCCGGACCGCAAGGGGAGACGGAGCATCGAGGTCTGGCACGGTCGGCCGGAAACACGGGGGGTCTGCCACATATGGCACTACTCGGCCGCGGAGTGGGGTGGCGAGACCGGCCTATCCCGGTTGCTGGAGACGGTGCAGGCCGCCATCGACGAGTTGGGCGAGCAGCCGGGCCCGGGGGACCATCTGTGAGACCTCGACGTACTCGGAGTCCGCGTGCGCGCCGGCGCCCACGGCGCCCAGGCCGTCCAGCGTCGGACAGCCCGCCGCCGCGGTGTAGTTGCCGTCGGAAGCGCCGCCGACGGCGATTCCGCGCAGCGGTTCCTGGCCCAGTTCCGTGGCGAGCCGGGAGGCGAGGGCGAACAGTGCGGCGGAGGACTCCGGTTCCATGGGCGGCCGTTGGCTGCCGCCCAGCACCTCAAGGCGGGCTCCGGGCGTCCGGGCGGTGAGCCCTCGCATGAGCGCGTCGATCCGGTCCTGCGCCGCCCGGGTCGGCACGCGCACGTCCACCGACACCCGCGCCAGCGCGGGCACCGTGTTGCGCGCACTGCCGGCCGACAGCAGCGTGGGGGTGACGGTGGCGGAGCCCAGGACGGAGGCCGCGGCGCCGACGGCACCCGTGGCAGCACCGACGGCAGCCGTGGCAGCACCGACGGCAGCCGTGGCAGCACCGACGGCACCCGTGGCAGCACCGACGGCAGCCGTCGCGGCATCAACGGCACCGGCACCCATCGACGCCCCGAAACCGGCGATGGACAGCACCTGGTGAGCGGCCTCGACCGCCGCGTTGACCCCCTTCTGCGGTTCCAGACCCGCGTGCGCGGCGCGGCCGTGCACCACCACCTCGTACCGCGAAGTGCCCTTGCGGGCGGTCTTGAGCGCACCCTTCCCGTCCGCGGACGCCTCCAGCACGAAGGCGGCCACGCATCCGCGCGCGGATTCCTCGATCAGCTGCCGGGAGGTCGTGGAGCCGACTTCCTCGTCCCCGCTGACCAGAACGCACACCCCGTCCAGGGAGGGCAGGAAGGCCAGCGCGTGGAACATCTGCACCAGGCCTGCCTTCATGTCCAGGACTCCGGGGCCGCGTGCGATCCCGTCGGCCACCGACCAGGGGTGGTTCTGGAGCGAGCCCATCGGCCACACCGTGTCGTGGTGCCCCACCAGCAGGACCCGTGGGGTGCCGAAGGTCCACCGCAGATGGGTCACACCGTCGATCACGATCGACTCAGGCCCGGCCCCCAGCAGCCTCGTCCCGAGGGCACCGACCACCTCGGCGCTGCGCGCCACCGCCGCGTGGTCGGCCGAGAAGGACTCGCAGACCACCAGTTCCTCCAGATCGGCCAACATCGTCGGCAACGCGAGCGCGGCACCCCGGGTCACCGGCCCCGCCCCATCTCAACTCCCGCCTCAACTCCCTTTCGGAACAAGGCACTTCCCCCTCGCTTCTCGTGGGCCAATGGAGCGGCGGAGCCCATCCCCCTCTGGAACTCCGCCGCGTCAACGACGTTAGGATGCGGCGCGGCATTCCACCAACGACTGGATCACATGGGATCTATGCGTCCGAGGAATGTGGCGGCAGGATGGTGGCGGCCGAAGGAGGGGGAAGGTGTTCCAGATCGACGCGCTGCGGCTGCTCGTGGCCGTGGCCGAGACCGGATCGTTCACAAAGGCGGCGGTACGGCTCAACTACACGCAGTCCGCGGTGTCCCGCCGGATCGCCACGTTGGAACAGCAGGCGGGCGGACCGCTTTTCGAACGGCTCCCTCGGGGCGTACGGCTGAATCCCGCCGGCCGTACGCTGCATCGGCACGCCATGGAGGTGCTCGCCCGACTGGCGCGGGCGGAGCGGGAGTTGGCCGTGCTGCACGCCGGACAGGGCGGGCTGCTGCACGTGGGCGCGTTCGCCACCGCCAACATCTCGCTGGTGCCCACCGCCCTGCGGGCGCTCCAGGACGCCCGGCCTGATGTCGACGTCATCGCGGTCGAGGGCCCGACCGGGACGCTGATGGAACGCCTCGCGGACGGGGTGCTGGACCTCGCCGTCGTCAGCGACTACCCGTCCGGTCTGCCGTCTGCCGACGGTGTCACGACGGCCGCGCTGTGCGAGGACGAGCTGTTCGTCGCTCTCCCGCGCGGACACCGCCTGGCCGGAGCCGGGACCGTCGACCTGCGCGAACTGCGCGACGAGGCCTGGCTCCAGGGCGCGTACGGCGACCGGCCCACCATGCTCGCCGACGCCTGCGCCCGGGCGGGCTTCACCCCGAGGAAGATCATCCGGATCGCGGAGTGGAGCGGGAAGTTCGGCTACGTCGCCGCCGGGCGGGGAGTGGCACTGGTCCCGTCGCTGGCAGCTTGGGCCGTCCCCGACGAACTCGTCCTGTGCCGCCTCACCGACCCGGCCCTGCGCCGGACCGTACATGTGGCGCTGCCCGCCGACCCGCTGCCGGCGGCACTGAAACTGCGGGATCTGCTGCGCGAGACCGTTGGCTGAACCCGCCGCCCCCGGGCTTCACACATGGGCCGGGGACGGCGGGTTCAGGGCGTGTAGTGCGTCAGCGCAGGCTGCTGTGGAAGAAGGCGCCGATGGTGGCGTAGCCGAGCGGTGGCTCGGTGGCCGTCTTCGTCGGTCCGCAGCCCTTCGAGGTCTGCACCGTCCGGGCCGGGAACGGTTCGAGCAGGGCGCCGAGGGTGGCGAAGAAGTGGTCCTGCCCGCTCAGGGTGAACAGACTGACGCTCCCGCACGCCTGCTTCAGCGAGGTGAAGAACCGCTGGCTCTGCGCCAGCGGGACCAGGGTGTCGGCGTCACCGTGCGCGATGAGGAAAGGCGGGAGCCGTCGCCCGGGGGTCAGATAGGTGGTCGGGTCGGCCTGCCTCAGCACGTTGGGTGAGCAGGACTCGATGCCGGCCGGGCAGCCGAGGTAGGCAGTCACCGCCCCCGCCAGGGCCGGGCTGGCGGCGGCCAGCGCGCCGAGATCGGTCGGCCCCGCGATGTCCATGACCGCGTCGACGCAACTGGAGGGCCCGGTCGTACCGATGGTGCCTTCGAGCGAGCGAACACCGCAGCTGGTGCCCACCAGGCTCGCGATCTGGCTGCCCGCCGACGCGCCCAACAGCCCGACCTTCCCGTTGAGTTGGTACTGAGGGCCGACGGCACGCAGGTACCGGACGGCGGACTTCACCTCCTGGATCTGCGTCGGGAACTGGGCGGTGGTGCTGAGCGTGTAGTTGACGGACGCGACCGCGAAGCCCTGGTCGAGCAGGGCCTCCCAGCCGAGGGTCCGCAGCAGCTCGGACTTGTCGCTGGCGAGCCAGGCGCCGCCGTGCACGTAGACGATCACCGGGAGCGGCTTGCGGGCGCCGTCGGGCACGTACAGATCGAGGACCTGGCTTGCGCCGGACGCGTACGGCAGATCGGTGTACGTGGAGTAGGTGCTCGCCGCCGAGGAACTCGCCGCTTGCCCGGCGGCGTTGGCGTCTCCGGCGGTGACGAGCACGCCCAGGCAGGCGGAGGCCGCCGCCAGGGTGGCGATCAGGTTTCGCATACGGTGCCGAGTGCGAAGTCTCAGGCGGGATATGGGAGCAGCGGACATGGGGGACTCCTCAGAGGGTCGGCCGTGACTAACCGCGCGAAAAGTCGAACGCTAAAGCGGAGAAGGTATCTCCACAAGAGGTTGTGCAGCGATTGCCGCTCTGTGCCGGGGGGTGCGCCTGAGTCACCGACCCGCGGCGAACTCCACGAAGTCCGTCCAGGTGGTGGGGGAGAGGGCGAGTTGGGGGCCGCGGGTGTTCTTGGAGTCGCGGATGTGGATGGTGGTGGGGCAGGTGGCGACTTCGACGCAGTCGCCCTGGCTGCCGCTGCTGTACGTCGACTTGTGCCAGGCGAGGGCCACTTCGACGCAGTCGCCGTCGCTGCCGCTGCTGTAGCTGCTCTTGAACCAGGCCAGTTCGGTGGTGCTCATAGTGCTCCTCGCATCCGCTCCAGCAGGCTCAGGGAATCCTCCGGAGTGAGAGCCTGTGAGCGCAGTTTCGCATAGCGCATGTGCAGCACACTGATCGATTTCGGGTCAGCGATGAACTGGCCGCTTCGCTGCCCCTCGCAGTAGCCGAACCACTCGTTCTCCGGAGTCTCCAGCAGCTGGATGGGTCCGTCGAGGCCGGCGTGGACACCGCGCGTCATCGGCAGTAACTGCACCTCCACATTGCGCAGTTCACTCAGCCCGAGCACATGGTCGAGCAACTCCCGCGTCACCTCGGTCCCCCCGGTCCGCCTCTGGAAGACGTACTCCTCCACGATGAAACTGAACGCCGTGTTGGGCCGCTCGCGCAGCAGTGTCTGGCGTTGCATGCGGGCCGTGAGCTGGGCCTCGATCTGCGATTCGGTGAGCAGCGGCACGCGCGCGCCGAAGAGGGTGCGTGCGTATCCCTCCGACTGTAGAAGGCCCGGGACGAGCCGGTTCTCGTACGTGTACAGGCTGATCGCCTGCTCCTCCAGCTCACCCCACTTGCGGAACCAAGACGCCAGCCCCGTCTCTCGTCCCGCGTGCTTGTACACCTCCTGCAGTACGCCGAACGCCTCCAGGACCTCTTCCGAGCGCTCGACGAACCTGCGCTGCGGGAAGCGTCGCCCCTGTTCGATGGAGGCCACCGTCCCCGGCTGGTACTGGACGAGTGGCGCGTACTCCTCCTGTGTGTAGCCCGCCCGCTTGCGGAAGGCCTTGTGTACCGCCCCGAACGCCTTCAAGCTGTCGGGCGGCTCGGGCTCGTTCGTAGTGCTCTCGGTGCTCTCGATGCTGTCGGTCATTCCGGGAACTCCTGTGTTCCTTGGTGACAACCCCGCCAAGTCACCTATGGTCACGGACGGTTACCCAAACTGTCCACACCGTGAACTCGTACAGCACGCACTGTCGGAGTGCCGTGCCTGGTCGACCGGCCTCCTCCCCGCCACCGTTGACCCATGCAAGGACACCCCCGGGCCCAAGTCCCCGTCACCCTCGGTACGTTCACGCAGCTCTACAGCAGCACCCCGCGAGGGGCTCGGCTCGCGCGGCGGCTGGTCGCGAACCGGATGGACGTCTGGGGGTTCGCGTACGACAGCGAGGTCAGCGAAGCCGTGACCCTCGTCGTCGCCGAGCTCGCGGCGAACGCCGTGCGGCACGGGCGGGTGCGGGGGCGTGACTTCCGCGTACGGCTGGTGCTGCGCGAGGACGTCGTACGGGTGGAGGTCGCGGACGGCAGGGCCGACCGCCTGCCCGTGCTCCAGGAGCCGTCGGACGGCGACGGCGGCCGTGGGCTGCTGATCGTCGTGGCGCTGGCCGAGCGGTGGGGTGTGGTGCCGCGCGAGGACGGGACGTACAAGACCGTGTGGGCGGAAATCCCCGTATCGAAGGGGCTCGGAAGAATGGCCGACGAGCGCCTCCCAGCTGGGAATTAGCGGGGAGAACCCTTGATCGGGAGCAGGTATGGACCATAAGTTCGGTATCCCGCAAAGGCGTTGCGTCCAGTTCACCTCCTGTTCGACAGGACAGGGAACTGTGTGCAGCGCCCAGCCCCATGGGCGCCCCCGGATCGTGTCACCCAGGAGATAAACGTGCCTACCACCCGAAGAGACTTCGCCAAGACCTCAGCAGGCGCGGGCATCGCCCTAGTCGGCAGTGCCGCTGTGCTGTCCACCGCCAGCACGTACGCGTACGCCGCCGAGAGTGCCGAAGACGCTCAGAGCCGGGGGCAGGAGCAGGATGAAGCGCTCTCGAAGGGGCACCAGAGCAAGACCGGGTACGGTCCGCTGATCGATGACCCGGACGGGCTGCTCGCGCTGCCGGCCGGGTTCTCCTACAAGGTCGTCACCCACGCGGGTGTCACCAAGATGGACTCGGGCGAGTTCACGCCGAACAAGCACGACGGCACGGCCACCTTCAAGGGCACGCGCGGTTCGACGCTGCTGGTCAACAACCACGAGATCAAGGACTCCCGCACGGCCGTCGAGTTTCCGGTACCGCTCACGCCGGGACTCGTCTACGACCCCGCCGCGCCCGGCGGCTGCACGGTCGTCGAGGTCTCCAAGGACGGCGAGCACGTGTCCGAGTGGGTCGGCATCGCCGGCACCCAGCAGAACTGCGCGGGCGGCCGCAGCCCCTGGGGCACCTGGCTGACCTGCGAGGAGAACACCGCCAAGGCCGGCGAGAACGGCATGACCAAGGACCACGGTTACGTGTTCGAGGTCGACCCGTACGACCGCCGTGCGAACCAGAACCCGAAGCCGGTCAAGGCGCTCGGCCGCTACGACCACGAGGCCGTCGTCGTGGACACCAAGCGCGGTCACTTCTACCTGACCGAGGACGCCGCGGGCCCCAACGGCCTGTTCTACCGGTGGACCCCGCCGAAGGGCTTCAAGCAGGGCCGGGGCAAGCTGCGGACCCTCTCCGACACCGCCGGCGTACTGGAGGCCTTCAAGGCCTTCGACTCCAAGGGCCAGTTCGTCGACGACCTGTCCCGCGCCACCAAGGCCGGCACCACCTACAGCATCAAGTGGGTGGCGGTCCCGGACCGTGACGCCAAGACCGTGTCGGTGCGCAAGCAGTTCACCGACACCCAGGTCACCCGCGCCCGCAAGCTCGAAGGCATGTGGTGGGCCGACGGCGGCACCTACGTCGTCTCGTCCTTCGCCCGCGAGGAGAGCCCGGTCCAGCACGACGGGCAGGTGTGGTTCTACGACCCCGCCCGCGGCACCCTGACCCTCAAGCTGATCCTGGGCGTCAACCCCGACCCGGACGCGAACGACGGCGTCCTCGACGGCCCGGACAACATCACGATCTCCCCGTACGGCGGCGTGATCATCGCGGAGGACGGCGAGGGCGTTCAGCACCTCTTCGGCGCCACGGAATCGGGCAAGACGTACCCGATCGCCCGCAACGAGCTGAACGACGGCACGGCTGAGGACCCGAACTACAGCGAGTTCGCCGGGGTCGTTTTCTCGCCGGACGGCAAGACGCTGTACGCGAGCATCCAGAACCCCGGCATTCTCCTTGCCATCACGGGCCCCTGGCGCTACCAGCGCTGACCCCACGCGTCACCGGATGACCTCAACTGTCGTGACATTTACGGCAGTTGGGGTAAGTGGGCGTGGCTGGTTCAGACCGCCGTACCTGGGTCGCCCAGCGCTCACCCGGTAGCCGTTCAACGTTCATGTTTCACATCGAGTCTCCATCTCGCGCCCCCGTATATGCGGGCGTCGAACTCAGGAGGCAGACATGGGGCACGGACACGCTCACGGGCACGGTCATCACCACCACACCCACGATCACGAAGGCACGGCGCTGCCCGCCGCCTTCGACACCTCCGTGCCCGACAAGGCGCTGAGCCCCGACCAGCAGTCGCGCCGCACGATGCTGCGCCGCGCGGGTCTGCTGGGCGCGGGCCTGGCGGCGAGCGGCGTGCTGGCTCAGGGAGCGGCGGCGGCCCCCGCGTACGCCTCCGAAAGCCGTCGGAGAGCCAACGGGTTCCTCTGGCTGGCCGGTGACCACCACATTCACACGCAGTACAGCAGCGACGGCAAGTACCGCGTCTCCGACCAGGTCCGCCAGGGTGCCAAGCACGGCATGGACTGGCTGGTCATCACCGACCACGGCAGCGTGACGCACGCCAAGATCGGTGTCGAGAAGGTCAACCCGGACATCAAGGAGGCGCGGGAGAAGTACGAGGACACCCTCGTCTTCCAGGGCCTGGAGTGGAACATCCCCGGCGCCGAGCACGGCACGGTCTTCGTGCACCCCGGCGCCAACGAGGTCAGCGTCCTCAAGGCGTTCGAGACCGATTACGACGGCAGCGTGAAGAACGCGAGCGGTTCGTCGCCCGCGAACGAGGCGCTCGCCGTCGCGGGTCTCGCCTTCCTCTCCGAGCAGGTGCAGCGGCGCAAGGTCAAGGACGCGCTGATGCTCGCCAACCACCCGGCGCGACGCGGTGTCGACTCGCCCCACGAGATCCGCAACTGGCGCGACGCGACGCCCGGCGGCAAGCAGATCGCCATCGGCTTCGAGGGTGCGCCAGGTCACCAGGCCGCCGGTATCGCCGCGCCGACCGGCATGGGACGCGCCCGCGGTATCTACGACAACAATCCGAGCGCCGACTCCTTCGCGGGCTACCCGCTGGAGAGCTACCGCACCTGGGGCGGCTTCGACTGGATGACGGCCACCGTCGGCGGCCTGTGGGACAGCCTCCTCGCCGAGGGCAAGGCCTGGTGGATCACCGCCAACTCCGACTCCCACCAGGTGTACACGGACACCGCCAAGCGCGGCGGCCCGGACACCGACTTCGACCTCAACGGCAGGCACACCGACCCGGTGTACGCCGGCAAGGTCGATCTCACCCAGGGCGACTACTGGCCCGGCCAGTACAGCCGCACGCACGTCGGTTCCGACGGCTTCTCGTACGCCGCAGTGATGGACGGCATCCGGGCCGGCCGTATCTGGGTCGACCACGGGCAGCTCATCAGCGGCCTCGACGCGCGGCTCTCCGGCAGCGGCAAGTGGGCGACGCTCGGCGGCGCGCTGCACGTCAAGAAGGGCACGAAGGTGACCCTGACGGTCGACATCGCGCTCGCCGACGTCCCCAACTGGACAGGGTTCGTGCCGAAGTTGGCTCGCGTGGACGTCATCCAGGGCGATGTCACGGGCGCGGCCACGGACAAGGACACCTTCAGCGCGCCGACGGCGAAGGTCGTCCAGTCGTACGAGGTGGACAAGTCGACCGGCACGGTCCGGCTGACGTACTCCCTCGGCAAGGTCGACCGCCCGCTGTACGTCCGCCTCCGCGGCTCGGACGGCAAGCGCTCCGCAACGGGCATCAACGGCGCGGCGGTCGACCCCAACGGCCCCGCCCTCGACGTCGTCGGCGACGCCGACCCGTGGGTCGACCTGTGGTTCTACTCCAACCCGGTGTGGGTCCTCCCGTCGTGAACCAGCCGTACGTCATCGGGGTGGACACTGTTGTGTCGGCCCTGCTCGAAGCCGATCACCTGCTCCAGACGCTGGCCGCCGAACTCGCCCTCCCCGAGGATTCGTTCGGCTGCACGCACCTGGTGCGCGGTGATCGGCCGCGGGTCGCGCTGTCCTTCGCGGTCCCCTCGGGCGCGGCGCTGAGCGTTGTCCGCGAGGGGCTGATCGCCAAGGGGTACGAGGTGTCGCCCGAGGCGCCGGACGCGGTGGGCCGCGCGGTGCTGTACCCGGGTGTCGCGCAGCTCACCGGCACGGTGACGGTCGCCGAGCTGCTGGCCGGCTCCGCGATCGACCGCGTCACCGTACTCGGTACCGGAGCACCCTCGCCGGACCAGCCGCTGGTCACCCGTGATCACGTACGCCCGGAGTGGCGCGACGGAGCACTGGTGCTCACGGCGATGCCGGCGGCGGGCGGCACGCTGGTCCCCTTCGAGGTGCCGGATCCGACGCCCTGCTGTGCGGATCACTGAGGCGCGCGGCGGCGGCCCCCAGTAGCGGGGAGGCCACTGCCGACAGCGCCCTGTTGCTTGGGTTGTACGTCGGTGTATCAGTCGTGAATCTCCGAGAAGACGAACGAGAACTCCGCTGGAGCGACCCGCAGTTGGTACTGCGGAAGCGCGGCGGGCCCGCACGACTGTGAGCCGATGCCCTGCTGGCCGTGATCGAGGTTCACCCAGACCGTGTCGCCCGGCTCCAGGTCCGTCAGATGGTCGGCGGCGTCGAGCTGCTCCGTCGTCCAGCGGCGGGCCGTGAACCAGAAGGACGGATCGCCTTCCATACGCAGTCCACCGATTTCCGCCCAACGGACGTCGGCCCGCGCGCCGTTCTCCTGCGGACGGACGTACGGCGTCTGCAACTCGTCCACCGACGACTCCCAACGCACTACCATCGAAGCCGACTTGGTGTCCGGATACCCCTCACCGGGGCCGCCGCCGAACCACTTCACGCGGTCCGCCGACGCGGGCAGCCCGAGCCGGATCCCGAGCCGTGGCAACGGCAGCGTCCAGTCGCCCTCGGGAGCCACAGACACGGTCAGCCGCAGCCGCGTCCCGTCCGACGTCCACCGGTACACCGTGCGCAGGCCCACTTCCCGGGCCGCGGGCGCCACCCGGGATCGTACGGTCAAGGCGTCGTCGCCCAACTCCACCGCGTCCAGCCGGTGTTGCATCCGGTGCAGCCCCAGCTTGCGCCAGAGCAGGCCGTAGCGCTCGTCCGGCTGCCAGGCCGCGCCGTCGTCGTTGTCGGTCGGGGCGCGCCACACGTCCAGGCGCAGTCCGGTGACATCGACCCTGCCGATCGTCTTCAGCACGCCGGTACGGGCATCGAAGGCGGCAGGGCCGAGGGTGATCTGCCGTACGCCGAGAACGGGCCCGGCGGACTGGGAGACCAGGTCCAACGCCTTCTCGCTGACCGGAAGTTGAGCCCAGGCGACCTGATGTCCCCGCGGACCCCAGGCCGTGTCCGCCGCGAGCACCGCCCGTACCGTCCACCCCGTCTCGGCCCCCCGCCCGTCGGCGGGCGGCGTCGGCAGCTTCACTTCGGCGGACTCGCCCGGAGCGAGCGGGGGTACGGACAGCGCGCCCGTCTCCACCGTGTCCCCGTCCACCTGGAACGACCACTCGAAGGTGAGCGCCGAGAGGTCCGCGAAGTCGTACGCGTTGGTGACGCGGACCGTGCCGTCCACCCCGTCGCCCTCGATACGGACCGGCTCGATCACCTTCTTGTACTCGATGAGGCCGGGTGAGGGAGTCCGGTCAGGGAACAGCAGCCCGTCGCAGACGAAGTTCCCGTCGTGCAGCTCCTCCCCGAAGTCCCCGCCGTACGCGAAGCCGTACCGCTCGTCCTTGATGCCGTGGTCGATCCACTCCCAGATGAAGCCGCCCTGGAGACGGTCGTACGACTCGAACAGCCGTTGGTAGTCGGCGAGTCCACCGGGGCCGTTGCCCATGGCGTGCCCGTACTCGCAGAGGATGAAGGGGAGTTGGCGCCGCTTGTGCGCGCCGCCGTCCTGGCCGCGGCCGATCCGCTCGACCTCCACGTGCTTGAGGTACATCCGTGAGTACATGTCCGTGTCACGGCAGTTGAAGTCACCCTCGTAGTGGATGAGCCGTGAGCCGTCCCGGTCGCGGATCCACTCGGACATGGCGGTGAGGCCGCGCCCGGTGCCGGCCTCGTTGCCGAGGGACCAGATGATGACCGACGGGTGGTTCTTGTCGCGCTCGACCATGCGCGAGGCGCGGTCCAGCAGGGCCGGTGTCCAGCGGTCGTCGTTCACCGGGTTGTCGCGCCACCCCTGCTCGGTGAAACCGTGGGTCTCCAGGTCGCACTCGTCGATGACCCAGAGGCCGTACTCGTCGCACAGATCGAGGAAGGCGGGGTGGGGCGGGTAGTGCGAGGCGCGGACGGCGTTGATGTTGTGCCGCTTCATGAGCAGCACGTCCTGCCTCATTGTCTCCAGGTCCAGCGCGCGACCCCTCGTAGGGTGCCACTCGTGCCGGTTGACGCCCTTGAAGAGGATCGCCCGGCCGTTGACCTTGATGAGGCCGTCTTCGAGCACCACCGTGCGGAAGCCGATCCGGAGCGGTACGCGCTCGCCGTCCGTCGTCAGCACCCCGTCGTAGAGGCGTGGCGTCTCGGCCGTCCACGCCTGGACCGGCACGGTCACGGACTCGCCGGTCGCGACATCGATGTCCAGGGCGGGGACGGTGACCCGGCCGTCGACATCGGAGTCGACACGCAACGACCCCTCGCCGGACCGGTGGTCGTAGGAGGCGTGCACGAAGAAGTCGAGCACGCCGCCCGTCGGACGGTGCAGCAGCGTGACGTCCCGGAAGATGCCCGGCAGCCACCACTGGTCCTGGTCCTCCAGATACGAGCCCGCCGACCACTGGTGGACCCGTACCGCCAGCACATTGCCGCTCGGCTTCAGCAGGTGTCCGACCGCGAACTCGTGCGGCAGCCGGGAGCCCTTGAACTCGCCGATGTCCGTGCCGTTCAGCCAGACCCGGGCGCAGGACTCGACGCCGTCGAAACGGAGCACCGAGCCGCCGTCACCGGGCCACTCGCCAGGCAGGTCGAAGACCCGCAGATGGTCGCCGGTCGGGTTCCCGGTGGGCACCCTCGGCGGGTCGACCGGGAAGGGATACAGGTGGTTGGTGTAGATCGGCGCGCCGAAAGCGCCGTTGCCCTGGAGGACCCAGTGGCCGGGGACCGACACCTCAGCCCAGTCTCCGGCGTCGTACCCCTCCGCCGCGAAGGAGTCGTCCTCGGCGTCGGCGGTGGGGGAGAGGCGGAAGCGCCAACTGCCGTTGAGGGAGAGGGAATCGGCGTCCGAAGTCGCGTACCACGCACGTGGCGGGAGCGCCCCGCTACCGGGCGAGACGTCTTCGACGTAGTCGACGTAGGCAGTGGTCCGGAAAGACATCGGTCTCCAGATGCAACAGGAAAAACTGAACAGGAAAAACTGAACAGGAAATACTGCCGGAACAGGAAAACAGGGAAAGCAGGGAAAGCAGGGAAAACAGGTGAAACCACTGGAAACCTAACCGAACCGAAGTCAGGATGGCGGCGTTGTGCGACTACTCCTTGTGGGGATGTTGCGACGCGGGGCGGTCCTGCCGCCCGTGGGCTGGTGGTCCCCGGTCTTTGGACTGCCGGTCTTTGGGCCGCCGGTCTGCTGGCCCGCCGTGGACAGGGCGCCTTCCAGGGCGAAGGTCGCGGCGCCCAGGCAGACCGGATCGGTCGGAATGGGGGAGAGGACGATGTCGGTGGCGGCGAACGGCCGCGGCAGAGCGTGCCGGGCGACGGCCTCGCGGACCTCCTTGAGCAGCGGTTCGCCGAGCGCCGCCGCGACCCAGCTACTGAGCACGACCACCTCGGGGTTGAGCAGGTTCACCAGGTCGGAGATCCCGGCACCGAGGTAACGGGCGGTGTCGCGCACGACCTTGAGCGCCACCGGATCCTGCACGGCGACGCCACCGGCGAGTGCCTCGATCGTGGCGGTCTGGTCCTCGGGGTGCAGCAGCGCGCTGCCCGGGCTCAACTCCCGCAGGTTGAGCATGATTCCGGGCGCCCCGACATACGTCTCCACGCACCCGTGGTTCCCGCAGTGGCACAGCCGCCCGTCCAGGACCAGCGTCGTATGGCCCCATTCGCCGGCACTGTTGCTGACCCCGCGGTGCAGCCCGCCGCCGAGCACTAGCCCGGCGCCGACCCCCGTGCCGAGATTGACGACCACGGCGTCCCCGTGCCCGCGGGCCGCACCGAACCACAGCTCGGCGACCGCGCAGGCGCGCAGCGGATTGTCCAGGTGCAGCGGATACGCGATGTGCTCGGCGAGCAGGTCGAGCAGCGGCACATCGTGCCAGTCCCAGTTCGGCGCGTACTCCGAGACCCCGCCTTCGCGGTCGACCTGGCCCGGCACACTCACGCCGCCCCCCAGGACGCGCGCGTCCTCGATCCCGGCCCGCGAGACCACCGAGCCGACGGCCGCCGCGACATGCCCGACGACCTGCTCCCGGCGGCTCTCGCCGGGCCGCATGTCCTCGGCGGCGCGGGCGAGGACGTTCAGCGCGAGGTCGAACAGCTCCACCCGTACGTACGTCTCCGCGATGTCGACGCCGATCAGCGCGCCCCCCGACGCGTTCACGGCCACGAGCCCGCGCGGGCGGCCACCCGCGGAGTCCTCGAACCCGACCTCGGTCAGCATTCCCAGTTCGAGCAGCTCACCGACGAGCGTGGCGACCGTGGCCAGGCTGAGCCCGGTGGTCGCCGCCAACTCCTGGCGGGAGGTGGGAGATCGGGCGATGATCTGGCGCAGCACTTCATAGCGGTTCGCGGTACGGATGTCCCGGGACGTGCGCCTCACAGATCGTGCCCCCTCGATCTCTTCGGTCCCAGGCCGCGGCGCGGCTGCCAAGGCTGCCACGACCGCCCGCAAGGCTATGGCCTGGGACGGACTTTCGACAAGGGGTTAGGAAAGGGGGTGGAGAAAGTCCCCCACGAAGGCGTTGGTGAACTTGCCGGCGGGGTCGAGTGCCTGGGCCAGCGCCCTGAACTCGCCCACCCGCGCGTACCGTTCGCGCAGCACCGCCGACGGCACGGTGAACACCTTGCCCCAGTGCGGTCGGGCGTCAAAGGGGTCGAGCGCCTCCTCGACCCGCCGCACCACCGGCAGTACGGCCGCGGTGTCCTCGACCCAGGTGAAGTGCAGGGCGACGGAGTCCCGCCCGTACGCCGGGCTCAGCCACTGGCGGTCCGCGGCGACGGTCCGCACCTCACAGACCTGGAGCACCGGCGCGATCGCCTCGCGGATCGCGTCGAGCGCGTGCAGCGCGGCCAGGGCGTCAAGCCGCGGCAGCAGATACTCGGACTGGAGCTCGGCCCCGCTGCTCGGGGTGAACTCGGCCCGGAAATGGGGGAGTCGCTCGTGCCAGGGGCCGGGGACGCCGAACTGCTGGGTGCAGTTGCGCGCGGGCATGCTGGGCACCGGGTGCATCGCCCTGGTGGCGGGCGCGGCCCACGGGAACTCGGGCGGCGCCTGGTCGGTCCGCCGCTTGAGCCATACGTGCCGGAACCCCGGCAGCCCCCAGTCGGTGAAGAGACTCACGCTGTACGCCGACGCGGCCACCGTCTCGAAGTCCAGCCCCGTCAACGGGAGTTCGGTGAAAACGTGCTGACTCACCCGGTAGTCCGGCTCCAGGTCGAGGGTGAGGGCGGTGACGACACCGAGCGCGCCCAGCGAGGTCACGGCGCCGTCGAAGCGTGCGTCGCCCCGGCCGATCGTCACCGTGGAGCCGTCCGCCGTGACCAGCTCGACCTCGCGTACAGCGGCGGCCAGCGAACCGTTCGTGACCCCGGAGCCGTGCGTGCCGGTCGCCACGGAACCCGCCACGGAGATGTGTGGAAGGGACGCCATGTTGTGCAGCGCGAGCCCGTGCTCGTGCACTCGGCGGGCGAGTTCGGCGTAACGGACGCCGCCCGCGACCCGTACCGTACGGGCCGTCGTGTCGACGTCCACCGCCGGAGGCAGCGCGGTCAGCGAGAGCAGTACGCCGTCGTCGCCCGGCTCGGCGATCTCATTGAAGGAGTGCCCGCTGCCCAGCACGCGCACCTTCGCGCTGTCCGCCACCAGCGTCGCCAGCGCGTCGGGCGACTGCGGCCGGTGCAGCTCCTTCGCGGTGTACGTGATGTTGCCGGCCCAGTTGGTCAGGGTCTCTGTCATCCCTGTCGTCCCTCCCCGGGAAGTCGCCGTCCACGGCCGGTGTGCTGGCCCCCGAGGAAACTACCTCGCCCGGGCGCCGCACCTCATGGCGCGTCCGGTGCCTCGGCGGAGTGTCCATTGGCCCTCTCGCTTGGCGCCGCCTACGGTCGAGCCCGGTTGCTGCCCGTCGCTGTCCATGAAGTCGCCGAGCCGGAAGGTCGCCGCCTTACCCGAGCGTCCGTTGGCCTTGTTCGCCATGACCGCCGAGAACGTGCCGCGGATCTTCCCTCCGGAGGTACTGGCCCGTCTGCGTGACTCCGTGGAAATCGAACCCGCTCTCGTGGCCGCTGGTTCGTGTCACTCCAGGTCGAGGTGAAGCACCAGCTGGTGAAGGTCGCCCGTCCGGACACAGCGGTTGGCGTCGACCTCGGCATCAAGACCCTCGCCGTTTACGCGGACAGCGACGGTGTGCTCGGTGAGGAACCCAACCCGCGCCACCTCGACCGCGCGCAGAAAAAGCTACGCTGCGCCAGCCGGATCGTCTCCCGCCGCCAAGGCCCTGACCGGCGTACCGGTCAGCAGGCGTCGAAGCGCTGGGAGAAGGCCAACCATGCTCGGAACAAGGTGCATCACCGGGTTGCGAACCTCCGTGAGGACACTCTCCACAAGATGACGACCCGCCTCGCCTCCGAGTACGGCACAGTCGTCGTCGAAGACCTCAACATTGCCGCAATGGGCCGCAACCGGCGACTGTCCCGCCGGATCGCGGATGCCGCGTTCGGTGAGATCCGACGCCAGCTCACCTACAAGACCCGCCGGCATGGCACCCGCCTTGTCGTCGCCGACCGCTGGTTCCCTTCGTCGAAGACCTGCTCCCGCTGCGGTGTGGTGAAAGCCAAGCTGCCCCTCAGCGTGCGTGTCTTCGAGTGCGACAACTGCGGTCTCGTCCTGGACCGTGACGCGAACGCCGGACACAACCTGGCCGCTTTCGCGGCCCGCACGACAGGTACCGGAGTGGCCGGAGACCTGGACAACGCCGTCGAGGCGGAGTCGAAGCCCCGTGGAGCCAACCGCAAGACCCGCACCACCCGCCCGCGCCGCAAGGCCGGGACGGGGCGGGCAGGTGGCGCAACCCTCCCCCGTCCCAGGGCGGGAGAGAAGGAAGCGGGAGACCGTCATCAGGACACCGGCGCGCGACTCGCGTTCTGGTGACACCGTTACGGACCATTCCAGCGGAGACGCCGGGATTGCTGAGATCGCTTGCCGATCAAAGCAACGTATACCGTGAGGAGTCGAGCACAGAGCTCGAACACGGGGAGCGAGGAGATCGGAATGGGCGGCAGCCGCACCGCGCTGGTCGAGGATCTGATGGAACGGTTCCCGCACGTGCCACGGGAAGCCGTCTTCAAGGAGGACCTGCTCCGGGGAGGCCTGGCCTTCGACCCGTCGGCTCTCTCCGACAACGAGGGCGGTGACGTCAAGCCGAAGTCGTACTTCATCTTCTCCTTCGACCACGGCACCCTGCCCGAGCTGGGCGAGGCCGCGCTCAGGCGCCCGCCCGAGGAGATCATCCTCACCGGTGGCCCGTACGACCTGCGCCGGACCGTCGTGTCCGTGCGCGTGAACCCGTCCTCGCCGTACCGCGTGGCCGCCGACGAGGACGGCGTGCTCGGGCTCTACCTCGACGGGAAGCGGATCTCCGACGTCGGCGTGCCGCCGATGCCCGAGTACTACAAGCACAAGCTCTCCAACGGGAAGTCCGTGATGGAGGTGGCCCCGACCATTCAGTGGGGCTACCTGATCTACCTCACCGTCTTCCGCGTCTGCCAGTACTTCGGCGCCAAGGAGGAGTGCCAGTACTGCGACATCAACCACAACTGGCGCCAGCACAAGGCGGCGGGGCGGCCGTACACCGGCGTGAAGGACGTCGACGAGGTCCTCGAAGCGCTGGAGATCATCGACCGGTACGACACCGCGAAGGTGTCCACCGCCTACACGCTCACCGGCGGCGCGATCACCTCCAAACTCCAGGGCCGTGACGAGGCCGACTTCTACGGTATGTACGCCAAGGCCATCGAGGAGCACTTCCCGGACCGGTGGATCGGCAAGGTCGTCGCACAGGCGCTGCCGAAGGACGACGTACAGCGGTTCAAGGACTACGGCGTGCAGATCTACCACCCCAACTACGAGGTGTGGGACCAGCGGCTGTTCGAGCTGTACTGCCCGGGCAAGGAGCGTTACGTCGGCCGCGACGAGTGGCACAAGCGCATCCTCGACTCGGCGGAGGTCTTCGGCGCGCGCAATGTCATTCCCAACTTCGTGGCGGGCGTGGAGATGGCCGAGCCCTTCGGCTTCACCACGGTCGACGAGGCCATCGCGTCGACGACGGAGGGGCTGCGCTTCTTCATGTCGCACGGCATCACGCCCCGTTTCACCACCTGGTGCCCGGAGCCGACCACCCCGCTGGGCAAGGCCAACCCGCAGGGCGCGCCGCTCGAGTACCACATCCGGTTGCTGGAGGCCTACCGCGCCACGATGGACGACTTCGGTCTCGCCTCCCCGCCCGGATACGGCCCGCCCGGCCCGGGCAACGCCGTCTTCTCGGTGAGTTCGTTCATGGACAGCCTTCCGGCACGGGAGCCCGTGCCGGAACCGTCCGGCCTGTAGTCACATAGTCGGGTTCGCGCCGTCGCCGGACCGCGGCCGGGGTACGTCCGTCCCCGCCGCGGTCCGGCCGCGTGCGCTCAGGCACGTCACGCACCGGCCTCCGCGCTGAAATATCCGCGCCTCGCCCACGTACAACACTCGGGGACGTTCGCGAGGCCCCCGCATGGTCGAAACCTCGAACGCACAACCGCTTTCCACGTTAATTGAATGTGTGGCTTGTCAGTTGTGTGGGAAGCGTGAAAGGCTCGGGCCCCGCCGTGGAGGCGGTCCCCAACTCCTTTGCACGGCACGCGAGTTGACATTGCATTGCATAACTTGGCAGATGGACGCAGTTGATGCAGGAGCCCCCGATGCCCGACCTGCCGACCCCCCAGGACGCCGCCGAGGCCGCACTGTTCTCGGAGTGCTGGGACGTGGTCCTCTCGTACGCCGATCTGTGTACGTCCGGTTCCGCCGCGGCCACGCAGTTGGCGACGGAGGCGTTCTCGCACGGCATCCGTGAGTCGCGCGCCGGCGGTTCCGGAACGAAGGGTACCGGTCGCAGGACGGCCCGGCTGCCCCGAATTCCCTTGCTGCTGACGTCGGTTCGGACCACGGCCGCTGCCTGGGAGCAGTACGGGCAGGGCCACCGGCTCGACCCCGAACTCCGGCTGTGGCTCAACTCCGAGAAGGCGGCCCGTTATACGGGGCCGCCGCTGCACCGTCCGCTGGCGTTGCGTGGCCTGAGGGACATGCAGGAACCGGACGCGGCACTGCTGTGGCTGGCCGAGGTCGAGGCACTTCCGCTGCCGGCGGTGGCTCGACGGCTCGGCCTCGACCCGGCGGCCGCGGCCGAGGAACTCGCCCAGGTGCGGGCGCTGTTCAGGGACCGTTGCCATCGCAACCACCTCGACACCCCGATGGACGCCAACTGCCGCAGCTACGCCCGGCTCCTCGACGCCGTGACCCGCTCGCCCGGCGCCGAGACACCGGACGATCTCTCACGCCATCTCTCGCGTTGCGTGGAGTGTGCCGAGGCGGCGGCCTGCCTGCGGCTGCACGGCGGCGGGCTGCCCTCGGCGCTCGCGAGCGGGGTGATCGGCTGGGGCGGCCTCGCGTATCTGGAGCGCCGCCGTCGGGCGGCGGACGCGGGCCAGCTGGGCGGACGTCGGCGGGCGGCCGTGGACACGGGCATCGCCGAGAGCAGGATGGCCGTGCCCCGGATCGGCCGGACCGCGCTCCTGGTCACCGCCGTCGTCGTCTCCGCGCTGGCGCTCACGGTCTCGCTGATGCCCTTCGACAGCGCCGCGGGGGGCGGCACCACGACGGCGGGCGGCGAGTCGGGGAACCGGCAGCCCGTGGCGGACCCGGGAACCGTGCTCCCGTCGGCCACCTCCCGCCCATCGGGCTCGTCGGTGTCGCCCGATCCGTCGGAATCGGCTCCCCCCTCCGCTACGACCCCGAAGCCCGATACCGAACCCCAGGGCAAGTCCTCGTCCCCCGCCGGGACCACGCAGAAGGCGGCCGAACCCACGAAGAGCGCGGCGCCGACCTGCGCGGTGCGGTACCAGATCGTCAACGAGTGGCCGGACGGCTTCCAGGCCACCGTCACCGTCACTTCCACCAAGGCCCTCGCCACCTGGCGTGTCTCCTGGACCTTCCAGGACGGCCAGAGCGTCACCCAGATGTGGGACGGCACCTTCCTCCAGCAGGCCTCCCGCGTGACCGCCACCGCCGCCGACTACAACAGGACCGTCGCCGCGGGCGCCGCCTTCACCGTCGGCTTCCTCGGCTCCTGGCAGGGCGCCAACTCGGTCCCGGACGATTTCGCGCTGAACGGCGCGAACTGTACGAGCGAGAGCTGACCCCGCTTGTCACGGGCCGAAATCTAGAGGCCGACCGAACCGTCGGTGCGGATCGACTCCCTTTCCCAGTCCTCGCGGCTGCGCACATAGCGGGGAGAGGCGGCGACGATGGCCTGTGTTTCCGCCGAGCCCGGTCTCAGGCGCCAACGTACGGTTCCCGTCACCCGGGCGGCGCAGGAGTCCACGAACGACTGGCTCGCCTGCCGCAGTTCTCCGAACCAGCGCCCTTCGAGCGCCTCGCGCACCCAGATCTGTTCGATGTGCATCTTCTCCCGGATGGTCTCCGCGTCCAGCGTCGCCGTCTCGAGGTGGCGATAGGTCTTCAGGAGGAGTGCGGCGGCCGGCATCTCGCGGAGTTCGAGCACCTTCTGCCCGCCGGGGAGATGTTCGAGCCCGCTGTAGCGGCCGATTCCATGGGCGCCCACCCGAAGGTTGAGCCGCTCGACCAGGTCGTACAGCGGGAGGTGCGTGCCGTCGACGGAGACGGGCACTCCCTCGGCGAAACCGATCTCGACCGTCTCGTCCGGGACCCCTTCGTCCCGCACGCTCCACCTGTACAGATGCTCCGGAACGGTGTGTTCCTCGGGATCGTCGAGCACCCCGGACTCGAACTCCCGGCACCACAGGTTCGCGTCGATGCTGGCGACCCGTTTGCTCATGTGCGTGAGCCCGATTTCCTCCAGCTCCCTGGCCTTCCGGTCACGGTCCACCGGGTCGAGGTCGTACGGGCTGCCGTAGTGGCCCTGATAGCCGAGAAGTCCCAGCGCCCCGTTGAGCCTGCGCAGGGTGTTCTGCGAACGGTTGGCCGTGTGCAGCACTCCCCAGGCGCCCAGGTCGACCGCGATGTCCATGGCCAGCTTCGCGATGAGGGGCCTGCTGAGTGACGAGCTGACCGGGTGGGTGTCCAGGTAGACGGCCTGCGCGGCGATCGCGGGGCGGACGTACTCGTCGGCGAACCGCTGCCGCCCGTCGACGACATGCAGGCGTACGGAGAGCCGGTCGGTGACGAGCCGCAGGTCGTCCAGGTCCTCACCGGCACCCAGGTCGACGCTCACCGCGTGGATGTCGGTGAATCCGGCCTTCGCCAGCCGGTGGAGGAGGTAGCTGCTGTCCAGGCCGCCGCTGAACAGTGTGACCACGGGACGGCCCCGGTCGAACCGCTCGGGCGTGAGATCGGCGAAGGAACGGATGAGGCCGGGACGCCCGGGGCGGGGGTTGTCTCCGACAGCGTTGTCTCCGACGGGGTTTGATCCGACGGGGTTCGATGCGACAGGTGTTGATCCGGCGGGGTTCGATCCGAAAGGGTTCAACTCGCGGACTCCTGATCCATGTCCGTATCCATGAGGCGCCGCAGTTCGGTGGTGAAACCCGCCACCGTCGGCTCGTGCAGCAGCGCGGCCAGCGGAATGGCGGCTCCCAGCCGATGCCGCAGGGTCTCGACCACGTGGACCACCTTGAAGGAGTCGCCGCCCAGGTCGAAGAAGTCGTCGTCGCGGCCGATGCCGGCGGTCCCGAGCGCCTCGCACCAGACCTCGGACACGACGCTCTCCACGTCCACGTCCACGTCCACGCCCACACCTGCGGTCGCCACGACCGTGCCGTGTGCCGTAGCGGAAGGCACGGGAGTCGCCGCCCGCTTCGCCGACCAGTCTTCGAGCAGCAGCCGGTCCAGCTTGCCGTTGGCCGTCAACGGCAAGCTGTCGACCGTCTCGATGGCCGTCGGCACCATGAAGGGCGGCAGCCAGGTGCGCAGAGTCTGACGTACGACTGTGGGCAGCTCTACGGATTCCGTGCCCTCCTCGGCCACCACATACGCGGCGAGCCGCCTCTCGTACCCCGCTCCGTGGGCGACCACCGCCGCCTGGCGAACTCCTGTGCACCGCACGGCAGTTGCCTCGATCTCCCCGAGCTCGATACGGATGCCCCTGATCTTGACCTGGCCGTCGACGCGGCCCAGGAACTCCAGAGCGCCGTCGGGGTGAGCCCTGACCAGGTCACCGGACCGGTAGAGGCGGCTGTCGGGGCTGACCGCCGGGGCGGTGACGAAGCGTTCCGCTGTGAGCTCGGGCCGGTGCAGATACCCCAGGGCGAGGCCCGCGCCGCCGATGTGGAGTTCGCCCGGTTCGCCGTCGGCCACCGGAGCGCCCGTCTCGTCGAGAATCCACAACTCGGTGTCCTGGATGGCCGAACCGATCAGTACCGTGTCGAGATCGGGGTCACGCGGGCACACCCACGCGGTGCAGTAGACGGTGCACTCACTCGGGCCGTACAGGTTGGTGAGCGAGGCGGTGGAACGCGCGTGGAAACGCTTGACCAGCTCAGGGCTGAGCGACTCCCCGCCGGTGAGCACCTGCCGGATGCCGTCGTAGCGCTCCGCCGGATCGCGGGTCAGCAGGAAGAGTTCGAGCAGCGACACTACGCAGTAGAACGTCGTGATCTGGTGATCGCGGATCAGCGCGGCCAGATAGTCCGCGTCGCGCTGCCGGCCAGGCGCCGCGATGACGACGGTGGCCCCGGCCAGCAGCGGCCAGTACAGCTCGCAGAGATACATGTCGAAGCTGCACACCGTGTGGTGGATCATCCGGTCGTGCTCGTCCATGCGGTGCGTGGACTGTAGGGCCAACAGCCTTGAGACGAGCGCGCGATGACTGATCAGCGAGGCTTTGGGGGTGCCCGTGGAGCCGGACGTGTAGATGACGACCGCGGGGTCCTCGTCCGAGGCGGTCACCGGTGCCCGAGCGGGTGACGGTTGTCGTACGGCGTACTCCTCACCCGGCACCGCTGCTGGAGGGTGCGTCGGCTGTCGTACGGCGTACTCGTCGTCCGTGATCACCACGAAGCCCGGCACCCCGGTGAACCGGGAGCGCAGCCCGGCGCTGGTCATCAGGGCCCGAGGGCCGCAGTCGTCGATCGTGCGGAGGGTCCGCCGCAGTGGGTCGTTCACGTCGATCGCCGCGTGGGCGGCACCCGCGAACACCACGCCCAGCATGGCCACCACGAAATCGACGGACCGCTCGTGGTAGACGACGACGCGGTCCCCGGTCCCCACACCTCGCGCGCGCAGCGCGGCGGCGGCCCGCAGGACCCGGTCCTTCAACTCGCCCATGGTCAGCTCGGTGTCGCCGGACACCAGCGCGGGGAGATCCGCGTCGCCGTCCCACCGTTCCAGCAGGAGGGCATCGATCCGGTGGTGCGGTTCGAATGCGGCAGTCGTCATCCAAGTAGTCCTCACGCGAACTGGTCGAGATTGCCGACAAGGGCGTCCACCAGCAGGGCGGGGTTCTCCGCCAGCAGCATGTGACCGCCCGGTACCCAGGCACTGCGGGTGTTCTCGCTGAACAGGGACCAGTCGGCGGTCCGCTCGTCGGGGCACAGCTGGTCCTCGTCCCCGAACACGGTGAGAAGCGGGCAGGCGAGGAGCGGGTCCGGATCCGACGAGTAGTCCTCGACGGCCCGCATGTCCGCCACGATGCCCGGCAGCACGAGCTGGAGCATCTCCTGGTTGGCGGCGACGGACGCCGGGACGCCGCCGAACTCCTGAAGAATGTCCAGTACTTGGTCACTGTCGTCGGTGTCCCGCAGCAGACGGCGCTCGGGGTCGGGCTTCTCGTTCACCGCCCACTGCGAGACGACCACCAGGCCCGCGACACGATCGCTGTGGCCACGGCCCCCGCCATCACTCAGGAGTTCCCGCACCACCTCAAGGCCGATGACCGCGCCGGAGCACACTCCGACGACGATCAGTGGGGCCGTACCGGAACCGGAACCGGAACCAGGACCGGAACCGGAACCGGAACCAGGACCGGAACCAGGACCGGGACCGGAACCGGGACTAGGACCAGAACCGGAACCGGGCAGGGAACGGACCGTCGCCACGACGTCCGCCACCAGGCCGGGCAGATCCGGGACGCTCTCCCGGATGCGTGACTCCCGGCCCGGCAGCCGGACCGTCGCCACCAGCCACTCGGCCGGAGCGTGCTCCGCGAAGGCCAGACCACTCGCCGCCCCGGCCCCGGCATGCGGAATGATCAGCACGCGCAGTGACGCGTCCTGCGGGGCGGCGCCCCTGAGTACGACGTTTCTCGCGGACACGTGTCGTTTCTCCTCCGGTGTCGTGTCGCTCGGTCAGCCCGCTGTGACGAACTCGGTGAGCGCCCGGGCCAGATGGCCGGGATCCCTGGCGCCGACCAGTTCGCGCGCGGAGTGCATGGACAGGCCTGGCACTCCCACGTCGACCGTCGTCACGCCCAGGCGGGCCGCGGTGATCGGGCCGATCGAAGTGCCGCAGGCCAGCGCGTTGTTGGAGACGAACGGCTGCCACGGCACTCCGGCGCGCTCGCAGGCGGCCACGAAGACGGCGTAGCCGGTGCCGTCGGTGGCGTACCGCTGGTTGACATTGACCTTCACCACGGGGCCGCCGTTGGGCAGTGGGTGGTTGTCCGGGTCGTGCCGCTCGCTGTAGTTGGGGTGCACCGCGTGGGACATGTCGGCCGACACGCAGAACGCGCCCGCCATCGCCCGCGACCAGTCCTCGCCGGTGCCGCCCCGGCCGGCCACCGAGCGGCTCAGCACGCGTTCCAGGAGTGGGCTCTGTGCGCCGGTCTCGGAGCCGCTGCCGCACTCCTCGTGGTCGAAGGCGGCGAGCACCGGAATCCGGGGACCGGCCGAGGGCCCGGTGCCTTGCGCCCAGGCGTCGGCCGCCGCCGTGAGCGCTGTGACGCCCGCGTGCACGGACACCAGGTTGTCCATGCGCGCCGACACCAGGAACTCGCGCTCCGCGCCAAGGTGTCCGGGTGCCTGGATGTCGTGCAGCATCAGGTCCCAGCCGAGGATCTCGGTGGCCTCCAGGTCCGCCGCGTCCGCGACCCTGCGCAGCAGCGCGCCCTGTTCCCGCTCGCCCAGGGACCAGATCGGCTGGGTCTGACGCTGCCGGTCGAGCGAGAGGCCCTCGTTGGCCGAGCGGTCCAGATGGATGGCCAACTGCGGTACGCGGAAGAGCGGTTCGTCGATCTTGACGAGGGCCGAGGTGCCGTCACGCAGGGTGAGCCGCCCCGAGATACCCAGGTCTCGGTCGAGCCAGGTGTTGAGCGGGACCCCTCCATAGATCTCCACGGCGATCTGGCGCCAGCCCGCGGACGCGGTGTCGGGCGTCGGCTTGACCCGGAGGTTGGGGGAGTCGGTGTGCGCTCCGACGATCCTGAAGGGGGTGTGGGCGGGCGCGCCTTCGGGGACGTACCACGCGATCAGGGCACCGGCACGGGTGATGAAGACGCCCCCGCTGTGGCCGCCCCACTCCTCGGTCTCCCGCAACTCCGTGAAGCCCGCCTTCTCCAGGCGGCGCGCGGCCTGGGCCACGGCGTGGTACGGCGAGGAACTGTCCTTGAGGAAGGCGAGCAGGTCCTCGTTGTGGCTGTGATCGGTGGGGGAGGAGATGGGGGTGGAGATGGTCACTCGGAGTCTGCCTCTCGGGGCGTGGCGTGTGAGGTCGGTGCCGCCGCGACACGGCGGTCGGGGTGTGCGCACAGGTCGTCGAGCAGCGTGATGTAGGAGGCGAGGAGTTCTTCGGCTGTCTCCCTGTCCCACAGGTCGGCCGAGTACTCCAGGAAGGTCCGGTATCCAAGGCTCGGGTCACGGCGCGGTGAGATGCCGAAGCACAGTTCCGCGCGGGCCACCGGCGGCGCCAGGTCCGTCACCTCGACGTCGAGTCCGGGGATCTCGATGTCGGTGTCGGGGTAGTTCTGGAAGGCCAGGATGTACGGCACCCGGTCGGGGACCTCGGTGGCACCGCCGTCGCGCATCGCCTGCATGATCCGTGCGGTGGGCAGGACGTTCGCCATCACGGCGAGCGCCTCCGCGCCGGTGCGCGCCACGAGTTCGGTGAAGCTCTCCTCGGGATCGATGCGGATCCGGACCATGACGGACGTACTGGTCATCGCCACCAGCGATTCCCACTCCGGGCCCTCGCGATTGGCGTACGGGACACACAGCAGCACGTCCCGTTCGCCGGAGAGCCGGGAGAGGTGGACGCCGAGGGCCGCCACCGTGACCGCGAACGGTGTCACGCGCCGGTCGGCCGCGAACTTCTCAAGGACGGTACGGAGTTCACCGGATCCCACGCCGCGTACCGTGCCTCCGTCACCGCTGAGTTTCTCGGGCCGGGGACGGTCCGCGGGGACATCCAGCCGGACCGGCACCCCGTCCAGATAGGTGGCGCAGTACGCGGCCCGGCGTGCCTCGGTGCCCGGGTCCTTCGCCCCCAGTTGGTGGCGTGCGTAGTCCGTGGGCTGGGCCGACGGCGCGTCGAGCGTGGGCGCGGTGCCGGCCTCGGCGGCCCGGTACAGCTCGGCGAGTTCCGACATGAGCAGCGAGTGGGCCCAGCCGTCGGCGCAGATGTGGTGCAGGACGAACATCAGCTCCCACTCGTCCTCCGCGAGCCGCAGCAGCCTCGGCGTTGCCAGCGTCGAACGGGTGATGTCGATGGGCGTCGCGGCCAGTTCACGGCGCACCTTGTCGGCGCGTGCGAGGCGCCTCTCGGGAGCCAGCCGGGTGAGATCGTCGACCTGGAGGCGCACCGGCCGCTCGGCCAGCACTTCCTGCCACCAGACGTCCTCCCCGTCCGTCCCCTCCTTCACGAAGCGCGTTCGCAGAGCATGGTGACGGTGTGTCAGTTCGGTGAGCGCCGAGCGCAGCACATCGGGGGAGAGGGCTCCCCGGAACCGGATCCTGGTCGGTACGTTCCAGATCTGGGCCTGCGGCACGGAGTAGTGGCCGGCGATCATCCGGTCCTGCTGGTCGCTCACCGGCGCCCGGTCGATGACCGTCGGGTCTCGCTGATCATTCACCGGCGCCCGGTCGACGGTCATCCGGTCTTGCTGCTCACTCACCCGGGCCCGGTCGACGATCTTGCCATCGGCCGGAGTGCCCGCCCTGCCGGGTTCCGCCAAGTCGCTTCGGCCGCCGCCCAGTTGGCGGTCCATCGCGCTCAAGGTCGCGTCCGCGAAGAAGTCCGCCAGGGCGACTTCGGCACCCAGCACCTCACGCACCCGGTTGACGAGCCGGATCGCCGCGATCGAATTGCCGCCCAGCTCGAAGAAGTTGGCGTCGTCGGCCATGTCGTCGACCCCGAGAACCGACTTCCAGACGCTGCGCAACGTCTCCCGGGACGCGGTGCCGGAAGCACCCGTCTCGGCGGGAGCACCCATGTCCCCGACCAGCTCGGCACCACCGCCCGTCATGACACCGAGGACACGGTCCAGGTCGCTCAGACAGCCCCGTACCGTTCCCTCGTCGAAGAGGTCCGCGTCGTAGCGAATACGCAGCCGCAGACCGCCGCTGCCGCTCCGAACGACCATCAACGCCAGTTCCAGCGGCGCCGATTCGGTACCTCCGTCGACCTCCTCGCCGCGCAGTCCCGGCAGCGCGAGCCGGGTCAGCGGTGCGGTGTCGAGGTCGGCCGACACGGTGATCAGCGGCCGTGGGTTGCCGCGGTCGGGGTTGACCTCCGCGAGCAGCGCGTCGACATTGACGTACTGGTGCGCGTCCGCCGCGAACAGGGCGTCGCGGGTGGCCCGTACGGCGGCGGTCAGGGACGTCGTCCCCCGCAGGGACGCCCGCAGCGGCAGCACGGCGACATGGAAACCGACGGTGTCGGCGGTCCCCGGTGTGCGTCGGCCGAAGGTCGAGCCGATGACGAACTCGTCCTGGCCCGAGCGCTCGCGCAGCACCAACTGCCAGGCGGTGAGGAGCGTGGCGAAGAGCGTGACGCCCTGCCGGCCGCTCCACCGCTGGAGCCCGACGGTACGAGCGCCGTCGAGGCGGATCTCGGCGGCCGCGCCGCTGCCGGCCACCCGGCGGCCGCGCGGCCGGTCGGTGGGCAGCGCGGGCACGGATGGCAGCGGGGCGAGATAGGTCCGCCACCACTCCAGATCGGCCGGGTCCCGGTCGGGTTCAACTGCCCCCACCGTGCTGCCGGCGGGGGCCGTGAACCGCGCGGGACGCCCCTCGATGGCCGCCTTGTAGAACTCCTCCAGGTCCGCCGCGAGAATCCCGGCGGAGTGCGCGTCGGTGATGATGTGGTGCAGGCCGAACACCAGGACGTGGTCGTCGTCGGCGAGCGTCAGCAGCCGCGGCGTGAACAACGGGCCCTCGGCCAGGTCGTACGGCCGCGAGCTCTCCTCTGCCAGCACCGCCGCGACCGCCGAGTCGGCCGCCCGCCCCCGGACGTCCGTCACTTGGAGCGGAACGTCCAGGCCACCCCGTACGACCTGCTGTACGGTCTCGTCCCCGCCGCCGGCGCGGAACACCGTTCGCAGCGCGGCGTGCCGCTCCACGAGCGCCGACACGGCGCCGGACAGCGCCGTCTCGTCCAGCGGGCCGCGCAGCCGCACCGACTGGACCTCGTTGTACGCGGCCCGGTCGCCGATCAGCTGGGAGGCGAGCCAGAGCCGTCGCTGGGCGTCGGTCGCGGGTCCCGACACGTCGGTGGTGGTGGGGTGGTGACGCTCGCGCAGGGTGTCGAGGCGGTCGAGCCCGGAGCGCGTCAGGTCGGCGGGCATTCCGAAGTCGACGAGCGCGGCGATCTCGTCGACGCCCGCCTCACGCAGCGCGTCGACCACCGGGGAGCAGGTGTCGACCGTGCCGATCAGCGCCCGCTCGTCGCAGTAGCGGTCGTATGCCCGCCGGAAGAGGTGGTCCAGGTCCTCGTCGCGCGCCGTGGCCACGTCCTGCGGGCCGGCGCCGAGTGCGCCCGCCGCGGAGCGCATCTGCAACGAGGAGCGCAGATACCGGCTCATCGGCTCCAGCGCCTGCGCACGTGCGGTGGCGTGGTCGTCGCCGAGGTAGGTGTGCAGGAGCACGGTGACCCGGCCCGCGTCGGGGTCGAGGCCATGCTTCACACGGGCCTCGCGGTAGGCGTCGATGTTCTCCGCGAGTTCAGCGACCGTCTGGTTCATCAGATTGGTGACGATGCCCAGATCGCGCCGCGCCGCCTCCTCGTACGAATCGCGCCGGCCCGAAGTGGCGAGGAACATCGGCGGCATGTCCTGCACAGGGGCGGGATGGATCCGTACGTCGGTCTCCGCGCCGTCCCCGGTCGCGCGCCGCAGGGTGCCGCCGGCCCACAGCGTCCGTACGTCGTCGAGGTGCGCGAGGCCGATCTCCTTGCGGTCCGTGAAGCGGTCCGGGTGGAGGGCGAAGTCCTGCGCGTGCCAGCCGGTGGCGCAGCCGATGCCGACCCGGCCGCCCGAGAGGTTGTCGACGACCGACCACTCCTCGGCGACCCGGACAGGATCGTGCAGCGGCAGGACGACTGAACCGGCGTTCAGCCGGATGCGGCTGGTCTCCCGGGCCAGCGCGGCGGCCAGCACGGACGGGTTGGGGAAGAGACCGCCGAAGGAATGGAAGTGGCGCTCCGGTATCCAGAGGGAGCTGAAGCCGTGCTCGTCGGCGAAACGGGCCGTCTCGACGATCCGCTCGTAGGAGTCGGCGGGCCGGGGAGGGGCGGGTTCGGTGCCTTGCCGGGCGGAGGCCGCGTCCGGGTAGTCGCCGAAGAAGTACACCCCGAAGTCGGGAGCCGGGCGGGGGCGCGCGGACCGCGGCCGCGGCTTCGGCCTCGGTGCGTGTTGGCGGGTCGCCGGGAGGAAACCGCCCTGGCGCAGGGCGCGCAGGGAGTCCTTCACCGCGTCCGAGACCCGCTCGATGTCGCTGTCGGTGTGGGCGGTGGAGAGGTAGAAGCTGCGCCACTCCCACACGTAGACGCCGCGCAGCAGGAGGTGTTGGTAGAGCAGCTCCATGTCGGCGCGGGCGGTGAACCGGAACATCGACCCGAAGTGGCTGAGTTCCAGGGGGAATTCCTTGCGCCCGAAGAACGCGTTCAGGTCGGCGGCGAGGGCGTCCGTACGGGCGTTGAGCCGTTCCTGGAGACCCGGGCCCTCGGCGATGAGGTGGGTCAGCACCGCCTTGGCCGCCGCCATGGACAGCGGGTGCTGCATGTACGTACCGCCGAAGAAGGTGGTCTCGACCTCGGGGCGGCTGTCGTCGCCGTACCGCCAGAAACCGCCGTCCACGCCGTCCAGGATGTCGGCGCGGCCCGCGACGGCGCCGATCGGGAAGCCACCGCCGAGTGCCTTGCCGTAGGTGGCCAGGTCGGGGACGACACCGAAGTGGTGCTGTGCGCCACGCGGGTGCGGGCGCAGACCGGTGAGCATCTCGTCGAAGAGCAGCACGATGCCGCGCCGCCGGGTGAGTTCGCGCAGGCCGCGCAGGAACTCGACCGGGCGCAGGGTGGGGTTGCGGCACTGGACCGGCTCGACGAGAACCGCGGCGATGGTGTCGCCGAGCGCGTCAATGGTCTCCAGGGCCTCCTGGCTGCCGTATTCGAGGACGATCAGCTCCGCCACGGCGCTGTCCGGGATGCCGGGCGAGACGGGCACCGAGCGCCCGGCGTCCGGGCCGGGACGGCCGAGCACGGAGTCGATGTGGCCGTGGTACGACCCGCGGAACATGACGATGCGGTCGCGTCCCGTTGCGGCGCGCGCGAGCCGGATGGCGGCGGAGTTCGCCTCGGTACCGGAGTTCGCGAACGCCACCCGCTCCATACCGGTCAAGTCGGCCAGCAGCTGGGCGACTTCACCCGCCTCCACCGGGCGGGGGCCGAACCGCAGCCCCTGGGCGAGGTGTTCGTGCACGGCCCGTGTGACGAACTCCGGCTCGTGGCCGAAGAGAAGCGCACCGAAGCCCATCGTGATGTCGGTGTAGTCGTTGCCGTCCACGTCCGTCAGACGCGCTCCGCGCGCCGAGCGGGCCGCGAGGGGGTACAGCGTCTCCTTGGTGGAGCGGCGGAACCCGACGACGGCCCGGCTGTCGGCGAGGACGGAACGCCGGCTCTGCGCCAGCTCCTTGGACGTGCGGGTGCGTTCGGTCAGCTGTCGGCTGAGGTCGGCGGCGTGGGCCCGTTGCCGGGCGTCGGCGGTGTCGCCCAGCATCCCGGAGCCGTCCGGGAGGGTTACGTGAGGGCCGTGCACTGCGGGTGGCGGGGGTGGCGGGGGTGGCGTCGCCGTAAGGCGGCTGGCCGCGGCGAGTTGCTCGGTGAGCCTTCGGGAGAGTTCCGCGGCCCGGTCCGCAGCGGTCGTACTCACCGGGCGCGCTCGGCGGTGAGCAGGGCGACCGCTTCGGAGAGCTGGGTCAGCATGGCGGCCTGCGTCTCGGCGAGCAGGTTCACCTGGCGGGTCAGTTCGGCGATCTCGGCGCGGGAGGCGTACTCCGGGGCTGGGACGGCAAGGGGTTCGGTCGGTGCTGGTGCTGGTGCTGGTGCTGGTGTCGTTGTTGGCGTCGGCGTCGGCGTCGGCGTCGGCGTGTACACCGTGGTCTCGGGCTCCGGCTCGCCCCGTCCCGCCCGCGAGGCGATCAGGCGGGCGGTCAGCTCCGGCGTGGGCGCCTCTTCGAGAAGCTCCCGGGCGGAGACCCGCACCCCGAACTCGCCCTCCAACTGCCGCAGTATGCCGATGAGTTGGAGCGAGTCCGCGCCGAGAGCGACAAACGCGTCCCCCGCGCCCACCTCGTCGGCGCGATAACCGAGGTGCTGCGAAGTGAGCTCAAGTACCCGTTCCAGGACTGCCTGTTCGGTCATGCCAACCTCCATGGAACCTTCGCTTGCGGGTGCGGGGTCCGCTACCGGACGGGGACGGGGACGGGGATCTGGACGTGGACGGGAAAGCGGCGGCGGTCCGGTCCAGTACGACCGGTGTTGGAAGGGGGACTTGGGAAGCTGGATCCGCCGTCCCCCGCAGCCGTCGAGGAGCGCCGCCCAGTCGATGCCCACGCCGGCGCAGTGCAGGGCGGCCACCGCCGACCACAGGCCCTCCGTGCCGGAGCCGTGCCCCTGGGTCGGTACGCAGAGGGTGCCGGGCAATGCCCGGCGGGCCATGCCGGTGAGCGGCGCGCCGGGCCCGAGCTCTATCAGGGCGTTGCTCGGCGCGAGAGTGCGCAACTCGTCCACTGCGTCGCTCGGTGCGAGGGTGCGCAGCACCGCGTGGAAGTCCGCCGGGTGCCGGGCCTGACGTACGAGGTAGTCGGCGTCGGGCAGCCAGCCCGGTGCGCGCACCGCGCCGTCGAGTCCGCTGACGAACGCCAGCCGCACCGGGCGTAGTTCCGTCTTCTCCACGGCCCTGCGCAGCTCGTCGAGCACCGGGTCGAGCAGCTCGGTGTGGAAGGCGCGGTCGACGGGGACCGGCTCACCCGCCAACCCGTGCCCGGTCAGCCGGATCCGGGCCGCTTCCACGGCCTGGGGGCGGCCCGCGACCACATGGTTGGCGGGCCCGTTGGACACCGCGAGTTCGAGGCGGCCATGTCCGGACCGGCTGCTCTCGTCGAGGAGTTGGCGTACGCGCTCCAGTGGAGCGAACACGGCGAGCATCGCGCCGGGTTCGGTGTCCTGCATGAGCCGGCCCCTGCGGCACATCAGCCGCATGCCGTCCGCCACCGACAGGGCTCCCGCGACGCACAGGGCGGCGAACTCCCCGGCGCTGTGCCCGGCGACGGCGGCGGGGGACACCCCGAACTGCCGCCAGAGCATGGCCTGGGCGACCTGGAAGGCGTAGATCGCCGGCTGCGCGAAGGCGGTGTCCCACTGCTGAGGTGCCGCCCCGCCGACGAGCCGGTCGAGGAAGTACCGTTCCCCGGTCTCCTCCTCATGGACGCGGGCGCACTGCTCAAGGACGTCGGCCACCACGGGGAACCGGCCGGCGAGCGCCGCGGCCATGCCGGGGCGACCGCCGCCCTGTCCGCTGAAGACGTACGCGGCCGAGGCCGCCGGTGCCGTGATGTCCACGGTCCCCGTGCGGTACGGCGTGGTGGGCGCCGCGATGCCCCGAGGGTCCGCGAGGAACGCGTCGAGCGCGGCCACCAGCCCCTCGGCGGGCGCGGTGACGACCAGCCGCCGGGACAGATGCCGGCGCCCGAGCGCGGTCGTCGTCAGGAGATCGGCCGGTGCGATGCCCGGGTCACGCACCAGAGCGTCGCGGAAGGAACGGACGTACGCCTCCAGGGCCTCGGGGCTCTGCGCCGACAGGGGCAGGAGAGTCGGCACCGGAGCGCCCTCCGTCCGTACGAGGTCTGCCGGGGCTTCCTCCAGAATCACGTGAGCGTTGGTGCCGCCCATGCCGATGGAGTGGACGCCCGCCCGCCGTGGTCCGTGGGACGGCCAGGCGGTGGACCGTTGCGGGAGCGTGAACGGGCTTTTGTCCAGGCCGAGTTGGGGATTGGGCCGGGTGAAGTTGACCAGCGGGGGAATGACGCCGTGGCGCAGTACCAGGATGGCCTTGATCAGTCCGGCGAGGCCGGCGGCGCTGTCCAGGTGCCCGATGGCCGGCTTGGTCGAGCCCAGCGCGCAGAAGCCCGTGCGGTCGGTGTGTCGGCGGAAGGCCTCGGTGAGCGCGGCGAACTCGATCGGGTCACCCTTGTAGGTGCCGGTGCCGTGCGCCTCCAGATAGCCGATCTCATCGGCGGAGATCCCGGCACGCTCCAGCGCGCCGAGCACCGCGTCCCGCTGTCCCGCGACCCCGGGAGCCGCGAAACCGGCTTTGCCCGCACCGTCGTTGGTGACGGCGGAGCCCAGTACGACCGCGTGCACGGTGTCGCCGTCGGCGAGCGCCTTCGCCAGCGGCTTGAGCACCACGGCGGCCACCCCGTTGCCTCCGACCGTGCCGTCCGCGTCGGCGTCGAAGGCCCGGACCACGCCGCTCCTGGAGATCGTCGAGCCCTTCATGTGCCGGTGCCCGGTGACCTGCGGCAGGTGCAGCGCTGCGGAACCCACCACCATCGCCTCCGCATCGCCCGCCAGGAGCGCCTGGCAGGCCAGATGGACCGAGACGAGCGCGCTCGAACAGGCCGTCGCGACGTTCACCGCGGGCCCGTCGAGCCCGAGCCGGAACGCCGCCCGGTTGGCGGTGAAGTCGGCGTAGTTGCCGACCTGGATCTGCTTCACGGCGTTCCAGTCGGCGGTGCGGGCCGACTCTCCGATGTTGGACGCCAGATAGCTGTGCAGGGAGTAGAGGCGGTAGCCGACGCTCGCGTACACCCCGACCCGCTCCCCGGAACCGGCGTACCCGGCGTCCTCCAGCGCGTGGTGGCAGCACTCGAGGAACAGCCGCTGCTGAGGATCGGTCAGAGTGGCCTCGCGGCCGCTCATCCCGAAGAACCGGGCGTCGAAGCCGTCGATGTCGTGCAGGAGCGCACTGGCTCCGGCGAAGTCCGGGTCCCGGTAGAGGTCCTCGGCAAGGCCGGCGGCCGCGAACTCCGCGTCGGTGAAACGTCGTACGTGCGAGACGCCGTCCCGGATGTCCTGCCAGTACTGCTCCGGTGTCTCAGCTCCCGGAAACCTCAGCGCCATCCCGACGACCGCCACGCGCCGGTCCCGCATCGTCTGCCCCCTTCTGACTCCCGCTGTTTCTGCCACTCGCCGACACCACCTCCCGCGTTCCTCGCTGCCGCAGCACCCGGACCACGAAGACCAGCGCGACGGCGATGGCGACGCCGTGCGCGACACCGACGACCGACAGCGCCGTGAAGGAGTCCAGCGCGGCGGCGACCACGATCATCCCGACGCCGAAGCCGAGGTTCTCCACCGTGGCCGAGGTCCCGAACGCGTGGGTCCGCACCGTGCCCGGCAGGCTCTGCAGGTGCGAGGTGTACGACACTTCGGTGAGCCCGTCGGCCGCGCCCGCCAGCAGCGCGATCGCGATCGTCGCGGCCCAGGGAAGCCCGGCGAAGGCCAGAATGAAGGCGCCGGACATCGCGATGGTGCCGAGCCCGAAGCCCAGGGCTCCGACCGAGCGGCCCGTCCGCTTGGTGTACCGCTGCAACACCTGCTGGACGAGAATGTTGCCGAGCGCCCACACGCACCAGAAGACACTGACGAACACCGCCGGGTTGTCGGCGTCGATCTCGGTGGAGTACACGGGCAGGGCCGCGTTGTGCGAGGAGGAGCCCAGGGCGTCGACGCCGCGCAGCAGCACCATCAGAGCGAGCGCCGGTGCCGCGCCCAGCGCGGTGAAGCGGGAGAGGACCCGGCGCCTGCCCTCGGTGTCCGCGTCCTTCGCACCGTTTGCAGCAGCCTCCCCGCTGGGGCTGAGGGCGATCGGGAGCAGCGCGACGGTGAGGGCGCACACCAGGAACGAGGCCATGTCCACCAGGAAGGCCGCGGTGTAGCCGAGGAGTGACACCACCACGCCCGACGACGCGAATCCGGCCACCATGGCCAGTGAACGCCCGCTGACCATGAAGGAGTTCGCCCAGGTCTTGCGGTCATCACCCACGATGTCCGGAATGGAGCTGCGCAGGGCGACCATGAACACGGTGCCGGAGAAGCCGACCACCGCCGAGACGACGAACAGCGAAACGGTGTGGAGCCCGTCCGGGGCCAGAATCAGGAGCAGCAGCGCCGCGGCCTGGGCCACGTTGGCCCAGAGCATGACCCCCTTGGCGGAACACCGGGCGAGCACCGTACCGGCCACGAGCCCCGCCACGAACCCCGCGGCCAGCCGCACCGCCATGAACACGCCGACGGCCAGCGCCCGGCCCGTCACGGCGTACACGTACAGGTTGAGCGCCACCATGTTGAGGAACGTGCCGTACGACGAGATCGCGTAGCCGGTCACCAGGATCCGGTACCGCTGTTCCTTGAGCGCCTGTTCTCCGGGCGCTGCCGTGCCGGTCGTCACGAATGAACCCGCCCCGAGTCATGGTCGTGTCGCACAAAGCCGGACATGGGGCCTCTCGTTCGTGAACGCACGAGCGAGGGCGCTCCGTTCACCATAGAGAGGCTGTCGCTCGCCCGTTCGGGAGTCGATGCGTACGAATGTAATCTGCACAGTTGTGAAGCACGAGCAATCCGGTACCGCCTCCTGCAATTGCGGCGAATCGCCCCTGGAACACCCCTGCGAGGCGGCGCTGGCCACCTACCGGGAAGCGCTGCGTGAGGGCCGCGTCGCACGTGGTGAGGTGCCGACCTGCTTGCGCGAACTCCATCTCGTCATCGACGCCCCGGAGGTGCCGGAGTACGCCGTGCCCGTGCCGCCCGCCGCGGCGGCCTTCGCGACGGCCGGTCCGCTGGAGGACCTGATGGCGCGGCAGCGCATGGCCCTGCGGTCAGTGCAGGCGCGGCTGGCCGCCTTCGAAGCGGTCTACACGCAGGAGCAGGAGACGGCGCGGCCCTCGATCGTCCGGCTCACCGGGAAGGCCGTCATCAACGCGGCGCTCGAAGCGGCCGTGGGCGGTTGCCGGTACGAGCTGCTCACGGCGCAGCCCGGCGGCGGGCGACCCGAGGCGGCACTGGCTCAAGCCCTGCGAAGGGACTTACGGGCCCTTGGCCGCGGAGTCCGCCAGCGCACCGTCTACCAGCACACCGTCCAGACCCACCGCCCGACCATGGCGTACATCGAGCAGGTCACGGCGGCCGGGGCCAGGGTGCGCACCCTGGCGGAGGTCGTCGAACGCTTCATCATCTGCGACCGCGAGGTCGCCTTCGTCCAGGCGTCCGACGAGGAATCGGCCTACAGGGTGGCCCGCGAGGCGGCACATGGGATGGCACACGGCATGGCGCGGGGGGTGGTCGACGGGGTACTGGAGATCAGGGACCCGTCACTGGTCCGCTTCCTGGCCCGGTCCTTCGATCAGACCTGGGAGCACGCGATGCCCGTGCACCACGCGTTCTCGGCGCCGCGCAACCATGTCGTCGCCTCCGATCTGCAGCGGACCATCCTGCGGGCCGTGATCTCCGGGGAAACGGACAGCGTCATCGCCCGCCGACTGGGGATGAGCCGCCGCAGTGTGGCCGAGCACGTCCGCAAAGTCTCCGTGCAGCTGGGCAGCGGCAGCCGGGCCCAGCTCGGCTACCTCCTCGCCACCACCGGACTACTGGACAGCGACGACGACTGACGTGTGGACAGCCTGTCTTCCGGCTTCTCGGTGCTCCTTCGGGTCTACCGGTCCTCGTCCCCGAAGGGCAGCGCGTCCAGGTCCCCCGTGAAGTCCCCCACGTTCGGGAACATCAACTCCAGGGCGTCGGACGGCGGTTCCGGCCGGCTGTCCGGGGTGAGCAGTGCCTGTTCCGTCCAGATACATTTCCCCGTCGCCGTGTAGCGCGTACCCCAGCGCTGGGAGAGGGCCGTGACCAGTTGCAGGCCGCGGCCGCCTTCGTCCGTCTCCGTCGCGCGGCGGATTCGGGGCATCGTCAGGCTGCCGTCGAACACCTCGCAGATCAGTTCGGCGCCGTGCAGGAGGCGCAGGCTGACGGGTCCTTTGGCGTGGCGTACCACGTTGCCCACCAGTTCGCTGGCCAGGAGTTCCGTGGTTGAGGTCAGGTCGTCCAGGCCCCACTCGTGGAGCTGTTCCCGGACGTGGCGGCGGGCCTGGCCGGCCGCCCGAGGGTCCTCGGGGAGGGGCCAGGAAGCCATCCGGTCGCCGGTCAGGGCGTGCAGGCGGGCGACGAGGAGGGCCGCGTCGTCGGCCGTCGGGTGTTCGGCGGGAAGCAGGCCCGCTGTGAGGGTGTCGCAGAGCCGCTCCAGGTCCGCGCCGGTCTCGGTCCCGTGCGCCGCGCTCAGCAGACGCGCCAGGTCCGCCATTCCCTCGTCCATCTCGCGCTTCGACGACTCCACAAGGCCGTCGGTGTAGAGCACCAGCAGGCTTCCCTCCGGCACCGTCAACTCGACGGTCTCGAACGGTGGTTCAGCGGCGCCCAGCGGTGGGTCCGCCGCCGCGTCCGAGAAGTACACCGTGCCGTCCGGATGGACCACCGCCGGCGGGGGATGGCCGGCCCGGGCGATGGAACAGATCTGGGTTGTCGAGTCGTAGAGCGCGTACAGGCATGTCACGTACGACTCCTCGCCCATGCCGCTGACGATGTCGTTCAGGTGGCTCATGATCTCGTCGGGGGGAAGCTCCAGGTCGGCCAGCGTGTGGACCGCTGTGCGCAGCCGGCCCATGGTGGCAGCCTCCGGCAGGCCGTGGCCCATCACGTCGCCGACGACCAGGGCGACCTGGCCCCCGGAGAGCGGGATGATGTCGTACCAGTCGCCGCCCACGTCCATGCCCTGCCCGGCGGGAAGGTAGCGGGCGGCCGCCGTGCACGCGGGCAGGTCGGGCAGGTCCCGGGGGAGCAGGCTGCGCTGGAGTTCGCGGGAACGGGTGTGCTCGGCGTCGTAGAGCCGGGCCCGCTCCAGGGCCTGGGCGACGAGGGCGCTGATGGTGGTCAGCAGGGTGCGTTCCTCGTCGGTGAGGCGGCGCGGGCGGTCGAAGGACACGACGCAGACGCCGAAGGTGTGGCCTGACGCCGTCAGCGGCAGGAACGCCCAGGCCTGTTTACCCGCGCGCGCGGGCCGGTGGGCCAGCTCCGGCGAGTGCGCGATGTACTCATCCACGGAGGACAGGAACAAGGGCGTACCGGACGCGATGGCGTCCCAGGACGGTTCGCCGACCGTGCGGGGGAGGTCGTTGACGAGGGGGAGGAAGCCGTCCGGATAGCCGACCGCTCCCACGTTGTACAGCCGGTCGCCTTCAAGCGCCTGCACCAGGA
Source organism: Streptomyces sp. NPDC093544 (assembly GCF_040683495.1). Classification (NCBI taxonomy): domain Bacteria; kingdom Bacillati; phylum Actinomycetota; class Actinomycetes; order Kitasatosporales; family Streptomycetaceae; genus Streptomyces; species Streptomyces sp. NPDC093544. Next base: position 371,208 of record NZ_JBFBEA010000001.1, read on the forward strand.
CCGCGGTGGCGGCGAAGGGCGGCAGCACCCGGTGGGCGACCGCGTCCACCACGTCCTGCGAGGTCGTCGCCTTGGCGAGGGAGGTCGTCAGCTCCGCGATCCGGGCCGCGCGTTGGCCCGCGGCGAGCTCGGACGCCCGGCGCTCCTCCTCGTGCTGTCGCTTCTCGGTGACGTCGGTGAGGTAGAGAGTGCGGCCGTCGGGGCCCGGGACCAGCCGCAGGTGGTAGCGACGGTCGGCCTCTCCCAGCTGGACGTCGAAGCCGACGGGCTTCTCCTCGGCCGCGGCCTTCCGGCAGCGGCTCTCCAGTCCGGGGACGTCCTGGGCGCCGGGGAGCTCCCACAGGACGCGCCCGAACAGCTCCTCCTCGGAGAAGCCCAGCGTGCGTTCCGCCTGGAGGTTGGCGAAGGTGATCCGCCACTCCTCGTCCACCGCCAGGAAGCCGTCGCTCATGTGGCGCAGGGCGCGGCTGAGCGCGTCACGGGCGGAGCGGGACTCGTCGCTCGCCCAGCCCACACCGATCATCCGGAGGGGCTCACCCTGCTCGTCGTACGTCGCTCGGGCGCGGGCCTGTGTCCAGCCGTACGTGCCGTCCAGGCGGCGTACCCGGTACTCGGCCTCGAACACGCCGTGGTCGCGGATCGCCCGCCCCACCGCGTCCAGCGTCGGCGCCAGGTCGTCGGGGTGGACGCACGCCATCCAGTTCTCGACCCTGGCGGTGTAGTCCTCCGGCCTGGTGCCATAGAGCTCCAGGGCCGCTTCGTCCCAGAGCAGCTCGCCACCCTGGATGTCCCAGTCCCACGAGCCGACACTGACCTCTTTCAGTGCCTGCCGCAGCCTGTCACGCCTGCCCCTCAGCTCCGCCTGCGAAGGTCCGGACGGCGGCGGCCCCTGGCCCATGCGCTGCTCGGTCCAGTCGACCACGGCCCGCAGGAAGTCCCACTGCTTCGGGGTCGGCTCGCCCTCGTCGCCCGTCAGGACCGTGAGTGCGCCGATGCTGCGTTCCCCGCCGAACACCGGTACGGCGGCCAGTCCGGTGCCGGGCCAGGTGACTTCCGGGGCCGAAGGCGCGGGCTTCAGTGGCGCCCACACGCCGCTGCCCTGGTACAGCGCCCGGGCGGGGGCCAGCGGGCCCTCCTGGTCGATGATCTCCCAGGGCCGGGTGAGAGCGGGAGGCAGACCGGTCGACGACACCAGGCGCAGAGCGGACATGGGGCCGCGAAGGTGAATCGTCCCCCCGAGGGCGCTCAGCTCGCCCACCGCGTGCTGGAGTGCCAGCCGGAAGACCTCACTCTCGGCGACGCCGGAATCGACCGTACTGAGCAGCGCCAGACGTGCGTTCATGTTGCAAAATTTTACCGTTCTCACCTCAAAGGATGCACTGCTTCGCAGGATTCTCACCTGCCGCTTCGGTTACGGGAAATGGGTCCCAACAGGTGGGATTCCAGGTCGAGTTGGAGCAGGCTTTCGTTTGCTCCCACCATGGGCGGCCAGCCGGGTGACAATGGGCCGAAATCAGGAGAATTTCTGGCTCCGCGCGCGGAATCTCCCGGCCGTCCGGCGCGCCGGAACCTCGGCGTCGAGCTCGTCCGGCGCGCGGTGGCACGGCTGCCGTGTAGTACACCGTTCACAGATCGGGAGGTGCGCAGTAACGATCGATGAATACAGTCGAAGTCACCCTGGAACCCCCTGATCACGCGCGCACGTTGTCACCCCGTCAGGCTCACCCCACCCGCCAGCGAGGAGCGGCATGGACATCGGCGTATTCATCCCCATCGGCAACAACGGCTGGCTCATATCGAAGAGTTCACCCCAGTACCTGCCGAGCTTCGAGCTGAACAAGGCCATCGTCCAGAAGGCCGAGGAGCACGGACTCGACTTCGCGCTGTCGATGATCAAGCTCAAGGGGTTCGGCGGCGAGACCGAGTTCTGGGACCACAACCTGGAGTCGTTCACCCTGATGGCGGGCCTGGCCGCAGTGACGGACCGGATCAAGCTGTACGCCTCCACGCCGATCCTTGTGCTGCCGCCCGCGATCGTCGCGCGCATGGCCGTGACCATCGACTCGATCGCCCCCGGCCGCTTCGGCATCAACATCGTCACCGGCTGGGCGCCCGGCGAGTACTCCCAGATGGGCCTGTGGCCCGGGGACGAGCACTTCGGCAACCGCTACGCGCGCGCGGTCGAGTACGTCACCGTGATGAAGGAGCTGTGGAGCGAGGGCGTCAGCAACTTCAAGGGCGAGTTCTACGAGATGGACGACTGCGTGCTGTCCCCGCGCCCGGCGAACGGGCACATCGGCATCGTCGCCGCGGGCCAGAGCGGCACCGGCATGAAGTTCGCCGCCGAGCACGCCGACTACAGCTTCATCCTGGGCAGCGGCGTCAACACCCCGCTCGCGCTCTCCGACAGCACGGCCACCCTCGTGGACGCGGTGAAGAAGACCGGCCGTGACGTCGGCGCACTCTCGCTCTTCATGGTCATCGCCGACGAGACCGACGAGGCCGCCCAGGCGAAATGGCGGGACTACCACGACAACGCGGACTTCGCGGCGCTGGCGTACATGGCAGGGGAGACGGCCACGGACACGACCGCCGACGACTCCTCGACCGCCCGGACCATCTCGCTCCCCGAGGGCGCGGTGAACCTCAACATGGGCACGCTGGTCGGGTCGTACGAGACCGTCGCGAAGCTGCTCGACGAGGTCGCCGAGGTCGACGGCACCAAGGGGATCATGCTTGTCTTCGACGACTTCCTCGAAGGCCTCGAGAACTTCGGTACGCGCGTCCAGCCGCTGATGAAGTCGCGCTCGCTTCCGCAGTGAGCACGCCCGAAGTGAGCACGCCCAGAGCGGGCTGGACGTGTGGTCGGTCCTGATGCCCGAGGAGGAGCGCGCCGTCCGCGGTCCGTGGCGGGTGTTCGCCGCCACGGCGGTGGGCGTGGTCGCCGTGTTCCTCAACATGAGCGGGCTCACCGTCGCGCTGCCCACGATCACCCGGGAGCTGGGGGCGGGCCCCGGGCAGGCCGACTGGATCCTGCTCGGCTACATGCTGGTCACCACCGCGTTGATCCTCGCCTTCGGCCGGATCGCCGACATCGTCGGCCGCCGCAGGCTCTATCTGGCCGGGCTCGTCGTCTTCACCGCGGCGACCGGGCTCGCGGCGGTGTCCCCGTCGGCGGAGTTCCTGATCGCGGCACGGATCGTGCAGGCGGTCGGTGCCGCCGCCGTCATCACCAACAACACCGCCCTGCTGACCGACGTGTTTCCCGCGCGGAACCTGGGCCGGGCACTCGGATGGAACGTGACGGTGGCCTCGGTGGCCCAGGTCGCCGGACCGCTCGTGGGCGGCGCCGCGACCGAACTGCTGGGCTGGCGAGGGCTGTTCATCGTCTGCGTGCCGATCGGACTGCTCGCGATCGTCGCGTCGGTACTGGTCATTCCGCGGAGCGGTGCGGGTGGTGCGGGTGGTGTCCGGCGGGCCGGTGGTGTCCGGCGGATTGGTGGTGTCTGGCGGATCGGCGGTGTCTGGCGGTCCGGTGGTGCCTGGTGGTCCGGCGGGGTCCAGCGGTCTGGCGGGGTCCGTGAACCGTTCGACCTATCGGGTGCGCTGCTGTCCATGGCGATGCTGACCGCTCTGGTCCTCGCGCTGACCCCCAGCGCCACGGCCACCGTCGCCGGATGGCTGCCGTGGGTCTGCGGCGGCGCGGCCGTCGCGCTCTTCGCGGTGTTCGTCATCGTCCAGACGCGGCGCTCGCACCCCCTGGTCGACGTCGCGTTGCTGCGTACCCGCGCGATCTCCCTGGTGCTCGCCGCCGTGCTCGCCCATGCGGTCAGCACGTACGCCGTCGTGCTGCTGGCGTCGCTGCACGAGCAGGCGGCCGGCGGAGCCACTCCCCTGGAGGCGGGGGTGCTGGTGACACCGGTCGCGGTCGGCACGCTGATCACCTCGGCGGTCGCCGGATCGCTGTTCGACCGCTTCACTCCCCGAGCTCTGACGACCGCCGGCCTGACGATGACGGCGTGCGGGCTGCTGGGCTTCTCACTGACCCTGTCGACGACGGCTGTGCCCTTCCGGGCGGTGGCGCCGTTCCTCTTCCTCGTCGGGGCCGGCACCGGGCTGTTCATGACGCCCAGTACGAGCGCGCTGATGCTCAGCGTGCCGGCGGACCGGCGCGGGATAGCCAACGGCCTGCGCTCGACCACGCAGAACGTGGGCTATCTGCTCAGTACGGCGCTCGCGCTCGCGTTCACGACGACCGGACTGAGCGAACCGGCCCGGCGGGCCGCGTACGAAGGGACACTGAACGTGCTCGCGTCGGGCGAGCTGAGCCGGTTCGTTGCCAACATCCGCGTCACCGGGTTCGTCCTCACGGGCATCGCCGTGGCGGGGGCGGCGATCTGCCTGGCGTTTCCTACGTCGCTGCGGGCGCCGCGTACGGCTGATGTCGCCGGTCCCGCTGACATCGGTGGTGCCGCCGACACCGGCGGTGCGGCCGACACCGGCGGTGCGGCCGATCCCGCCACGGACACCGACCCCGAACCCGCCACCACACGAAGGGCGATGCCATGACCGGTTCCCAGCAGGAGGACTACGAACGCGCCGGGTTCGACGGGCGGCTCACCCCCGGCACCTCCCCAGCACTGCTCCTGGTGGACCCCGCCCGCGCCTACGTCGACCCGGACTGTCCGCTCTACGCCGGGGTCGAGCCGGCGGTCGAGGCGATGAGAGTCCTGCTGGCCGACGCACGCCGGGCCGGGATCCCGGTCGTCATCACGCAGGTACGGCTGCGGGCGGACGGCAGCGACGGCGGCGTCTTCTTCCGCAAGATCCCCACGCTGCGGGCGTTCATCGAGGGCAGCCCGTACGGCGACTTCATCGACGGACTGGCCCCGACGGCGACCGAACTGACGGTGACGAAGCAGTACCCGAGCGCCTTCTTCAACACCACGCTGGCCGCCCACCTGACCTCGGGCGGCATCGACACCCTGCTCATCGCCGGCCTGTCGACAAGCGGCTGCGTCCGCGCCACCGCGCTCGATGCCATGCAGTACGGATTCATCCCGGTCGTGGTCGAGGAGGCGGTGGGCGACCGGGATCCGGACGTCCACGCGGCGAACCTCTTCGACATCAAGCACAAGATCGGCGAGGTCTGGCCGATGGAGCGCGTTCAGGATTACCTCGCAGATAAAACGGCTTCGCCGCAGCCTGATCGACGCCGGTAGCATCCGTGCGTGCAACGCATCCTCGTCGCCGGCATCAGCGGGGCCGGAAAATCCACCATGGCGCAAGCCCTCTCCGCCCGGCTCCAACTGCCGTTCCACGAGATGGATTCGCTCAGGTTCACCGGACCGGACTGGACAGTCGACCCCGACTTTCACCAACGGGTCGCGATGATCGCCGCCACCCCCGCATGGATCTTCGACTCCATCGGCTACCCCGAAGTCCGCGATCTGCTGTGGACCAAGGCCGACGCCGTGATCTGGCTCGACTACCGCAAAGCCGTCGTCATGCCGCGCGTACTGCGCCGGACCCTGCTCCGCGAGCGGATTTTCGGTGGCAATGTGGAAACCCTGTCGCTCTGGTTCAGCGGCGATCACCCCGCATGGTCATCCTGGACCCAACACGCCGCCCGCCGCGCCGAGATCGACCGCCGCACGACCGACCCACGCTTCGTACCGCTGCGGGTCATCCACTTCCGTTCCCCGCGCCGGGCCACCGTGTGGCTACGCGGCCAGTCCCTACCGTCCTGTGACTGACCTCGCCCTCCGTGATCGAACCAGCGGTATCGAACCAGCTGTAGCGCCACCGCCTGCCGGGCCGCGCAGGACCGGTTCGGTCCGGCGATCTACGCGGGGACGAGGACGGTAAGCCACTCGGCTTCACGTGGCCTAAACCCGTAGCGGTCCCACAGCCCCGACACGATCGCCGGGACGTGGCCGGCCCCATAGACGATGGCCACCCGGATCGGCTCGTCGCCGCGTTCCGCGTGGATCTCACCGAGCGCGTCGAGCAACCGCTGATCGCGCCGACCGGTCATCGCGTGCTCCACGGGATCGTCGGCCAGCATCTCCGCCCGCGGAGTCGACGGCAGATCCTCGACCACCAGGTCTTCATCGAGGAAGGCGCGCGGACCGCGCAACGCGAACACCAGGCCCATCACCGGGGCCGCCACCATGAGCAGCACGTACATCCACCGCGGCAGTGTCTTCAGGTCCGCGATCGCCTCCGCCGCGGTCACATCCGGGTTGATGACCGGCACGTCATCGGGAAGCAGCAACTCCTCGCGCTGTTCCTGCAGTCCGTTGCGCCGCCGGCGTGGGGCGAACCGGTAAGCAAGCGTGAGGGCGCTCACTCCGACCGACTTCCCTCGGATTCCCTCGATGACTATGAGGTCGCATTCCCTGAGCCTGATGCGGACCTGGGAGTAGAACGTCGGCGAAGCCACATGCAGCATCGGGAAGATCACGAATTCAAGTGGCGTCCCTGTCCGCCTCATAGTGATCACAGCAGATCGGACGGCATACCCGGTCACCTCGATGATCTGCACGATTCCCCCGCCAACCTCGCCCGGTTTCCCGTCCACCCGTACCAGGACACGAGCCCGCCCAGGGCCATGGTTCCCGCCTGGCGCGCGCGGGCGCGGGCGCGGGCGCCGGACGCCCGGGTCCATGGGAGGACGCGAACGTGTCGCTTCATGGGCGTGCCGTAATTCGGTGGCGTCGCGACTCGTGCACCTTCTAGGGTCGGTGGTGTTCGAGCGGCTACCCCCGAGGTGCCGTGGGTGACTTGGCTTGTCCGGGAGGTGTGACCGATGGCTGTCTTTGAGATGGGCGCTGCCCGCATCCAGAAGTTCATCAAGTCCATCTCCGTGGCCACCGGCTGACCTTCCTCTCTCTTTCCTTCGCGCCTGAGCGCGCGTGCCGGGGCCGCCCCTGTGAAGGGTCTCCCTTGTCTTCCTTTTCTCTTTCTCTCCACCCTCTGACGCCCTATGGCTGGGACGACGCATGGGCGGACGAGTTCGCCCCGTACGACGCCGAGGGGCTGTTGGCCGGACGGGTGATCCGGGTCGACCGCGGGCAGTGTGACGTGGTCACCGCCGACGGGCCCCTGCGCGCGGACACCGCTTTCGTGACGCCGAACGACCCGCTGCGGGTCGTGTGCACCGGCGACTGGGTCGCCGTCGAACCGGCCGGCAACCCGCGCTACATACGCACGTATCTGCCACGCCGTACGGCCTTCGTGCGCTCCACCTCCTCCAAGCGCTCGGAGGGGCAGATCCTCGCGGCCAACGTCGACTACGTGGTCGTGGCCGTCTCCCTGGCCGTGGAACTCGACCTCGGCCGCGTCGAACGCTTCCTGGCCCTGGCCTGGGAGTCCGGCGCGCAGCCGGTGGTCGTCCTCACCAAAGCCGACCTCGTGCCGGACCCGGTAACGCTCGGGCACCTCGTGGAGGACACCGAGACGACGGCGCCCGGGGTGCCGGTGCTGCCGGTGAGCGCCAATACCCGGGAAGGCCTCGACGTACTGGAGGCCGTCCTCTCCGGCGGTACGACCGTGCTCCTCGGACAGTCCGGCGCGGGAAAGTCGACCCTCGCCAACGCCTTGCTCGGCGAGGACGTCATGGAGGTACAGGCCGCGCGTGACGTCGACGGCAAGGGCCGTCACACCACGACGACCCGCAACCTCCTCGCCCTCCCCGGAGGCGGCGTCCTCATCGACACGCCCGGCCTGCGCGGCGTGGGCCTCTGGGACGCCGAGACCGGCGTCGGCCAGGTCTTCGCCGAGATAGAACAACTCGCCGCGCACTGTCACTTCCACGACTGCGCCCACACAGCCGAACCCGGCTGCGGCGTCCTCGCCGCGGTCGACTCCGGCACCCTCCCCGAACGCCGCCTCGACAGCTACCGCAAACTCCTCCGAGAAAACCAGCGCATCGTCGCGAAGACGGACGCCCGCCTGCGAGCGGAGATCCGCAAGGACTGGAAGCGGAAGGGCGCGGAGGGCCGAGCGGCGATGGAAGCGAAGAGGGGCCACTGGGGCTGATTTCAGGTCCTCAGGGCTTTGAGGGCGAGGGCCGTTCAGGCTGATACGGGGGTTCCCTGCGGGTGGAGCCCCCGTATCAGCGGCCTGGCGACGGCAACAGCCGTGGTTCGAGGCGCTCCTCGACCACCGAGTTTCCCTCGCGTCTGACCACGTACGCGCCCTTGCGCGGTATCTCGGTGACTGCGTCGACGAGTTCCGTTCCCCGGTACACCAGCCCCACGCCGTCATCGGTGCAGTGGGTGGCAGGCAGCGTGCCGTCGGCGACCAGCTGGTGCACCAGCGGACGGCGGCCCTCGTCACTGTCGTAATGGACACCGTTGCCGTACGGGAGGTATCCGAGTCCGTCGGTGAGCGGGCGCAGTTCGGGTCCGAAGGAGTCCGTGGTGCCGCCCCGGAACCAGCAGACCGACCCGGCGCTCACCCCACTGAGCACCACCCCGGCCTCCCATGCGCGCCGGAAGACCGTGTCGAGCCCGTGCACACGCCAGACGGCGAGCAGGTTCGCCGCCGAACCGCCCATGACCCAGACGACGTCCTGTTCAAGGACCGATCCTTCGATGTCCTTGAGGTTCGGCATGGGGAAGAGATGCAGCGGCGTCAGGTCGAACCCCGCCACACGGGCGGCCTCGGTCATGCGGCTGGTGAAGTGCTCGGCGTCGCCGATCGCCGTTCCGACGTACATGACACGGGGCCTGCGCCCGTGGGCGCCCGACAGTTCAACAGCGTGGTGGACGAGTGCGTCGAAGGTCACCTGGGTGCGGTCTCCGGCACGGTGACCACCCGAGGTGGCCAAGATGGTGGGCTCGGAGGCGGTCATGGCCCGCGACACTACCAAGCCCTCCACCACAGGTGGTCCTCAGCCCTCCAGCCCCCAACTGTGAATCCGCCGCGGACGCACCCGGATCAGCTCCTCGCTGAAATGTGGCCCCAACTCGTGCGGTCCGGTGAGGAGTTCCGCCTCGCCTCGGATGTCGACGCCTCTGACCTTCCACGGCTGGAGGCTGACGATGTCGTCGACGACGAGCGCGACCTTCGGGTTCCTCTGCAGGTTGCGCCACTTCTTGGTGGACCCCATCGAGTAGCCGCCGATCAGGATCGTCCCGTCCTCCTGCGGGAAGAAGCCGACGGGGTTCGCCTGCGGCTGCCCGTGGGTGTCGACGGTGGCCAGCCGCCCCAGCCGCTGCGACTTGAGGTACACACGCTCGGCCTCGCTGAATTCGGTCATGGCAGCAGCCAAACACGCCTGTGGGTGGTGGCGCATCGGTCCTGGGCGTAGGGCCATGGTCGTAGTACGGGTGTACGGACGTGCGCCCAATGGCGTGCAATGGGGCGAGAGTGCGTTGGTGGGGACGACCGCTCGGGAATCCTTGGGCCCATGACCCGCGCGATCAAGGTCCGGCATGTCCTCGCGGTCCTGGTGACGACCCTCGTTCTCGCCCCACCGTCCGCGAGAGCCGACGCGGCGCCGGCCCTCGGCCCGTTCGCCCTCGCCCCCACCCCCACGTGGACCGGAACCTGGGAAGGCGCCGCCTCCGGCACCGTCCCCGCGCTGCCCGGCGCCACGATTCGCAACGTCGTGCACACCAGCGTCGGCGGCAGCGCCGCCCGTATCCGGATCTCCAACCGGCTCGGCACAAAGCCGCTCCAACTCGGCGCTGTCACCGTCGCCTTGCAGGAACCGGGCGCGCCGAGCAGTCCGAAGGCCGTCGCCGGTTCGATGCGCACCGCCACTTTCGGGGGCGCCGGTACGGTGACGATCCCGGCGGGCCAGGACCTGGTGACCGACCCCGTGTACCTCCCGATCCCCGCCGACGCCAACCTCCTGGTCTCGGTACACACCCCCACCGACTCGGGCCCGGCGACCTACCACCGCTCCGCCATCCAGGCCAACTTCGTTGCACCCGCAGGCGACCGGACCACCGAGGAGAGCGGCACCGCGTACACGGTCAGCATCGGCAACTGGTACTACGTGACCGGTGTCGACGTGCTCGGCACCTCCGCCGCCGGCAGTGTGGTCGCGCTCGGCGACTCCATCACCGACGGCACCGGCTCCTCGTTCAGCGCCAACCACCGCTGGCCCGACCGGCTCGCCGACCGTCTGAAGGACCTCCCGTCGAACCGCCGGCTCGGCGTCCTCAACGCGGGGATCTCCGGAAACCGCCTCCTCCTTGAGGGAAACGGCCCCAGCGCCCTGGACCGCCTCGACGCCGACGCCCTCTCCCGTACCGGCGTACGCGTGGTGATCCTGATGGAGGGCATCAACGACATCAAGGGCACCCCGGAGCAGACGGACCCCGACGCCATCGAGGACGCGTACCGCAGCCTGGTGAACCGCGCGCACTCCCGCGGAATCCGTGTCATCGGCGCGACACTCACCCCGTACGGCGGACACAGCGCCTACACGCAAGCCCGCGAGACCGTGCGCCAGGAGGTCAACACCGTGGTCCGCACAGGCGGTCTCTTCGACGCGGTCGTCGACTTCGACGCCGTCGTCCGCGACCCGGCCGACCGGAGCCGTATCCTCCCGGCCTACGACCCCGGCGACCACCTCCACTTCAACGACGCGGGCATGAAGGCGATGGCCGACTCGATCGACCTGGCCACGCTGGCACCCTGAATTCCTTGATCAGCTGACACCCTGAATGCCTTGATCAAAAGAGCCGGGCCGCAAGCCGTAGAGCTCAGCCCCACACCGCCGCCCCCAACCACGCCCCCATGATCAGCAAGCACGTGAACAGCTCCGTCAGCACACTCCACCCGCCTGCCCGCATCGCCGTCCGCACCGACGCCCTCGCCTGCCCGTGCCCGCCCAGGCGCAGTCGCTCGGAGAGATAGATCCCGCAGAGGAAGCCGGGTATCGCACCGGCCACCGGCACCAGAAAGAAGCCGAGCAGCGCCCCGGACCCGGCGTATACCGCCATTCGAGGGGTTGCCCCGCTCTCCCGTATCCGTCGGGGTGGCAGCGTCCACCGGACCGCCTGGGACAGCAGCAGGATCACGGTCGCGCCCACGAGCACGACCCAGGCGAGCGCCCGGGTGTCCTCCAGCGCCCACCACAGGACCGCGGCCCATACGAGCCACGACCCCGGTACGCCGGGCACCAGTACTCCGGCCAGGCCGAGCAGTATCACCACCCCGACCAGCAGGAGTTCCCACGCTCCCATCTGCCCAGCCTGACTGAGTCGGCGAGAAACCGCAGGTCAGTCCCGCGCCACCCAGCCCTTCTCGTACGCGTGCCAGCCTAGCTGGAGCCGGGTCGTCACGGCCGCCAGCTCCATCAGCCGCTTCACTCGGCGCTGCACGGTCCGTAGCCCCAGATCGAGCTGCTTGGCGACGCTCGCGTCGGTCAGCCCGGCCAGCAGCAGGGACAGGATCTCCAGATCGGTGCCGTCCGGGCCGTCCGCCTCCTGCTCCGTGAGCCCCGCACTGCCGAGCCGCAGCGGCAGCGCGTCCCGCCATACCGACTCGAACAGCCCGGAGAGCAGCTCGAGCAGTCCGCTCTCGTGGACGACCAGCGCGGCGGGCTCCGCGGTGCGCGAGGTGAGCGGCACCATCGCGAGCGTTCGGTCGGCGATCACCAGCTTGGTCGGCACCTTGTCCACGACCCGCACCTGCTCGTCCCGGCCGAGCGCGGCGGACAGCTCGGTGATCCCGTCGGGCAGGTCGAGGACCGCACGCTCGACGGCCACGCGGTAACGGACCCCACGGCCCGCGGCCTGTTCCTCCGCGTCGTTCTCCATCCCGGAGACGACGACCGGATTCCCGGTGACCAGCGCGCACACCTCCTCGGTCGCGCCGAGCTGGAGTTGCAGGAACCGCTGCGCGACCGCCGCGGCGCCGATCACCACCTCGACCAGGTCGTGCACGGCGGGCTCGGCGGCCTGCCCGCGGTACTCCTCGGCGAGCAGTGCGGCCGCCAGTTCCGCCTTCTCCAGCTCGTGCCGCTGCTGGGTCAGCAGTGCGCCGAGCGCCACACCGGGAGGGGCGGCGACCCAGCGGCCCGGGCGCGCCGACGACTGTGCCGCGAGTCCGTGCCGCTCAAGGCGGCGAAGGGCGCGTTCCGTGTCGTACTCGCCGAGCGTGAGCCGTCGCGCGAGATCGGGCACGTCTGCGGCGCCCACGGACACCAGCGCCCGGTACGCCGTCTCGTGCGTCTCGTCCAGACCTATCGCTCCCAGCATGCGGCGACGTTCCTCCCCAAGGAATCGTTTCAGCAGGTCGGTGGTGCCCATGGCGGAAAACAGCCACGGCGCAAACCCGCCTCCGCACATCATCGCCGTACCCCCCGCCTCTCTGACAAGCTCACGCCACCGCAGTACCAAACACCGCCCGTAATGCCCTGTTCAGGGCCATCATGGGTGGGTCGAGTTGTGACCGTGAATCACAGCGGAGCTTCAGGAAAGCCAGTCACACTCGGCCGAACAGACCGACACCAACGACAATTCGGTCACCCAGACTGTGGCCTGGGCCCATGGCGTGCGCCGGGCCCGGTCACTCCGGCGCCGCCGGGCGGTTCTCCCGTGGGGGGTGGGACCGCCCGGCGGTATCCGTCCGTCCGGGGCCCTGCGGATACCGGTTTTCCTCATCCGTCCGGGCCTGGCGCGTACCGGTTTTCCTTATCCACCCGCGCCCGGTGCGTACCGGTTTCCCTCGTATCGCCGTTCGACGGTTCATCCGACACGCCGTTCGAGGACCAGTCCCTTGGCCGGTTTTTCCGGATGCCCCGTTTTCATCCGGCTCCCGCGGTGGACAATTAGGGGCATGAGCCAGCAGGGGGAGAAGCCCACCGGTCATGAGGACGACTGGTGGGGGCAGTTGTACGACGACTCCACCGAGGACACGGGGCCCGCGGCCGTGGCCGATTCCCTGGACGACCGGTTCGCGTCGGTCGCGGGGACGGTGAGTCTTGAGCCCGCGCCCGCTCCGCGACCGGCGCCGACGCCCGAGCTTGACGTCCCGCCTCAGCCGGAGCGGCCCCCCGCCGTACCCGAGCAGCGCCCCGGTCGCTGGGACCGCGGCGACGCCCCCCAGCCGAGCCCCGGCCTCAGACGGAGCCCCGACCCCGGTCCCTGGCAGGCCCCGCCCGCCGGTCCGCCTGTCGCTCCGCCCCCGGGTCCGCCCACCGGTCTGCCCACATGGCCGGCCGCCGACCCGTCCGTTCCCGCCATCTTCCCGCCGGGGCCGACCCCGCCGGGATTCCGCCCGCAGCAGCCCCCGAGCCGTACGTCCACGGAGCCACCCGCGGCGGCCGTACCCGCCTCGAACACTCCGGCTTCTCCCGCGTCGAACGCTCCGGTCTCGGACGCTCCGGTCTCGAACGCCCCCGTGCCCGAGGACGCCCCGTCACCTCCGCCACTCCCGGCCCGCCCGGACCACGAACCCACCCTCTCCGTCCTCCACCAGCCTCCCGCCATCGACTACGTCGACTACGTCGGCTCGGGCCCGCCCACCTACGACGCCGAGCCCACCACCCTCCCGCCCGCCGACCCGGACGAACTCGACGACCTGGTCGCCGACACGGTGCTGGACGGCGCGCGCTACGGGACCAGCACGCTGCGGGCCGTCTCCGTACGCGGGGACTCCGCGCGCTACCGGGGCGAGCCACGCCGGGACTCGCTGCTCACCGCCCGGTTCGGGACGGGGGAGCAGGCGCTCGTGCTCGTCGCGATGGCGACCGGGGCCCGGGCCACGCCCGGCGCGCACCTGGCGGCGGCCGAGGCCTGCCAGTGGATCGGGCGGGCCGTCGGGCGCAGTCACGCACGGCTGGCCGAGGACATCAGGGCCGCCCGGCGCGGTGACCTGAAGTCGGGGCTGCACCGGCTCACCGACCGCAGCCTCGGCAAACTGCGGGCGAGCGCGGCCGAGCAGGGCATCGAACCCGAGGAGTACACCGCGAGCCTGCGGTGCCTGCTGCTGCCCGCCGATCCCGAGTGCCGTACGCGCGTCTTCTTCGGCGTCGGGGCCGGGGGCCTGTTCCGGTTGCGGGACGGCGAGTGGCAGGACATCGAGCCGCGGGTCGCCGACGCCACCGGCGAGGCCGTGGTCGGCTTCGGATCGCTGCCCCACGAGACCCCGGAGGGCGACCGGCTCACCATGGACCTGGGGATCACGACACCCCCGAGCCCGTACGAGGCGATCGCCGAGCCGCCCCGCGCCCCGTTCCGCTTCCGTGCCTCCGTCGCCCGCCCGGGTGACACGCTCCTGCTGTGCACCGGCGGCCTGGCGGAGCCGCTGCGCGGCGAACCCGAGCTCGCGGAGCATCTGACGGCGCGATGGTCGGCGGCGGACCCGCCCGGTCTCGCCGCGTTCCTCACGGACACCCAGGTGCGGGTCAAGGGATACGCCGATGATCGAACAGCGGCGGCCGTTTGGGAGGCGTAACGCTTGGCCCTGTGAATTCATGGAACCCAGAGGGATCTCCGGATACCGAAGGGCACGTGAAGTCATGGCCAAGCAGAACGTCGCCGAACAGTTCGTCGACATCCTCGTCCGCGCGGGAGTGAAGCGCCTGTACGGCGTCGTCGGCGACAGCCTCAACCCGGTCGTGGACGCGATCCGGCGCAACTCCGCCATCGACTGGATCCATGTCCGGCACGAGGAGACCGCCGCCTTCGCCGCGGGCGCCGAGGCCCAGGTCACCGGCAAGCTCGCCGCCTGCGCCGGCTCCTGCGGCCCCGGAAACCTGCACCTGATCAACGGCCTGTACGACGCCCACCGCTCGATGGCCCCAGTGCTGGCCCTCGCCTCGCACATCCCCTCCAGCGAGATCGGCCTCGGCTACTTCCAGGAGACCCACCCGGAGCGGCTGTTCAACGAGTGCAGCCACTACAACGAGATGATCTCCAACCCGAAGCAGATGCCGAGGCTGCTCCAGACCGCCATCCAGCACGCGGTGGGCCAGTCCGGCGTCAGCGTCGTCTCGCTCCCCGGCGACATCGCCTCCGAGCCCGCCCCCGACAAGACCCTGGAGACCGCCCTCGTCACCTCCCGGCCCAGCGTCCGCCCGGGCGACGCCGAGATCGACAAGCTCGTCGCGATGATCGACGAGGCGGACAGGGTCACCCTCTTCTGCGGCAGCGGCACCGCGGGCGCGCATGCCGAGGTCATGGAGTTCGCGGAGAAGATCAAGTCCCCGGTCGGGCACGCGCTGCGGGGCAAGGAGTGGATCCAGTACGACAACCCGTACGACGTCGGCATGAGCGGCCTCCTCGGCTACGGCGCCGCCTACGAGGCAACTCATGAGTGCGATCTCCTCATCCTGCTCGGCACCGACTTCCCGTACAACGCCTTCCTCCCCGACGACGTCAAGATCGCCCAGGTCGATGTCCGCCCCGAGCGCCTGGGCCGCCGCTCCAAGCTGGAACTGGCCGTGTGGGGTGATGTGAAGGAGACCCTGCGCTGTCTCACCCCGCGTGTGAAGCCCAAGGAGAACCGGCGCTTCCTCGACAAGATGCTGAAGAAGCACGCCGACGCGCTCGAAGGAGTCATCAAGGCGTACACGAGGAAGGCGGAGAAGCACGTCCCGATCCACCCCGAGTACGTCGCCTCCCTCGTCGACGAACTCGCCGACGAGGACGCGGTGTTCACCGTCGACACAGGCATGTGCAATGTGTGGGCGGCCCGCTACATCACGCCCAACGGCCGCCGCCGCGTGATCGGTTCGTTCTCGCACGGTTCCATGGCGAACGCGCTGCCGATGGCCATCGGCGCCCAGTTCACCGACCGGAAGCGGCAGGTCGTGTCGATGTCAGGGGACGGCGGATTCTCCATGCTGATGGGCGACTTCCTCACCCTCGTCCAGTACGACCTGCCGGTGAAGATCGTCCTCTTCAACAACTCCTCCTTGGGCATGGTCGAGTTGGAGATGCTGGTCGCCGGGATGCCCTCGTTCGGGACCACGAACAAGAACCCCGACTTCGCGGCCGTGGCCCGCGCCTGCGGCGCATACGGTGTGCGCGTCGAGAAGCCCAAGGAACTCGCCGGCGCCCTCAAGGACGCCTTCAAGCACAAGGGCCCCGCCCTCGTGGACGTCGTCACCGACCCCAACGCCCTGTCCATCCCGCCGAAGATCAGCGCGGATATGGTGACCGGCTTCGCGCTGTCGGCCTCGAAGATCGTGCTGGACGGGGGAGTGGGGCGGATGGTGCAGATGGCCCGCTCCAACCTGCGGAACGTGCCGCGTCCTTAGGAGGTCGACTCTCCCTCGTAGCGCTAGGGGTCGGCTTTCCCCCGTATCGCCCCGAACTTCCTCGTCCCCGGACGACGGACGGGCTGTATACGACCGGATCGGCAGTGGTGCATGGGTAGTTGGGCCGATCGCCCCCAGCCGGAGTGTCTTCACCGAGGTCGGTCCGCAGGCGGGCGGGATCCCCGGGATGGGCACCGTCTCGAACGGCAGACGCACCGCCTCCACCAGAGTGTCCTTCCCGCCAGGGCTGCCGCCCCATCCGCCCCCGTACGAACGGTCGTTGACCATTCGACATGACTGTCGTGTTCCCGATGGGGCATGGATCCCGTGAACGTGTTCGAGCGGGAGGAAAACCGACATCGGCGCGCAGGCGGGGGTCATGAAAAGGCAGGCACGAGGAGGCGGTCCGACAGCCATCGGGGCCTTCTCCGGAAAAACGGTGGAGGAAGCGGCCGACGGCGTGCGGGACCAGCCGGGCGGAGCGCAGCTCAGGCGCAGGCTGGGCAGGGCGGACCTGCGGGCGGTGCCCGAGGTCCGGAGGGCGCTGCGGGAACTGTTACGGCACTGGGGGAGGCCGGGAAGGTCGGAGATAGCCGAGCTGTTGACCAGCGAGCTCGTCACCAACGCACTCATCCACACCGACCACGACGCGGTCCTGACGGCCACCGTCGGGCCTCGCGGACTCCGGGTGGAAGTAAGGGACTTCGTAGGACGCAGGCCCACGCTGCGGGTACCGATCGCCGACGACGGTACGCACGGCAGAGGTCTCGTTCTCGTCCAGTCCCTCGCGGACACTTGGGGGGTGCGGACGCACGGCGTGGGCAAGGCGGTGTGGTTCGAACTGGACGGCGGCGCGGTGTAGAGCTACCGCGCCGCCGTTCCAGTGTTCGCGGCCTTGACCGAACGGCCGTTGGTTCCGGTCGGTCCTAGCCGAACTGCTGCTCAAGATCCTTGAGCTTGCGCTCAAGGGAGTCGAGACGCGGTAGGGCCATCGTGTCGTCCTCCGCGGTGAGATCGACGGTGAACGGTTCGGCGCTGCTCTTGCGGACGGGCTGGAGCGAGGGCCGTGAGCGGACGGGCAGCTGCTCCGGGGCCGATATGGCAGGCTCCGCGGAGGCCTGGGCGGAGGTCCGCTCCACGGTCGCCGTCTCAAGCTCCCGTCCGCCACCGCCGCCACCACCGGGGCCGGGGCCGGGCAGCGCCTTGTGGCCACGGCTGAGCGCCTTGAGGTGTGCTCGCTCGACGCGCTCCTCGTTGCGGCGGCGCAGTCGGGTCTGCTCCTTCTGGCGCTTGTCCTCGCGCACCTCGTCCACGGCCTCGTCAAGGGTGCGCACGTTCTCAAGGAGCATCAACGACCAGGCGCTGTATGTCTCGCGGGGCGCGCGCAGCCAGCGGACCATCCGGATCTGGGGCAGCGGACGCGGGACCAGGCCCTGCTCACGCAGCGCGGCACGGCGGGTCTGCTTCAGCGCGCGGTCGAACAGCACGGCGGCGGACAGCGACATTCCGGCGAAGAACTGCGGGGCGCCCGCGTTGTCGATGCCACGAGGTGCGTGCACCCAGTTGAACCAGGCGGCGGCGCCGGCGAAGGTCCACACGAGTATCCGGGAGCCGAGCGCGGCGTCACCATGGCTGGCCTCACGGACGGCGAGCACGGAGCAGAACATGGCCGCGCCGTCCAGGCCGAACGGGACCAGGTACTCCCAGCCGCCGGAGAGATTCAGGTTCTCCTTGCCGAAGCCGACCAGGCCGTGGAAGGAGAGCGCGGCCGCGACCGCGGCACAGCAGAAGAGCAACACGTAGGAGGCCGTGCCGTATATGGCCTCCTTGCGCCTGCGGCGCTCCTCGCTGCGCTCCCAGGTGTCTTCCGTGCTCGCCGCTTTCGCCCCGGACCGCTTGCCGCGCGCGAGCACCGCCACCGCCGCCAGCAGGCCCAGGAGCAGAACGGCGCCCGGAAGCAGCCAGTTCAGCGATATGTCGGTCAGTCTCATCTGGGGTCCCTTGCATTGGGATAGGGCGTAACGCCCGTCATAGTGGCCCAATCCCATCGGCCCTCAGGGGTTTTCGGGGCAAGAGGCCGCCAACGGAGTGCAAGGGGATGCGCAGGGCGACATTCTGCTCGAACTACCGCGCGAGGGACGGGAGTTGAGTGCGATTAACACTACCCGTACGGGTGGTTCAACGGAAAGTGCTTGCGGCGTGTGAGGAAATTGTGAAGCGCCCGTAATCTGCGGGGTGCTCACAAGGGAAACCCCGGGAAAGTTGATCTTAGGGCATATGCGGGGTGGCTTGTTCCCGAGGGTGCCTCAACTGGCCGCGGCGTCCATCAACTTGGTGACGCGGTCCGGGTCGCTGGTGCGCGGGCAGGTGGCGCAGGTGTCCTCGGGGCGCAGTGTGTAGAAGAGGCAGCAGCTCACCCGGTCGCGGGTGGGCAGCGACTCCCCGTTCGGGCCGGTCAGTTCACGGAACGCGGCGGAACCGGCGTACGGCCGGGTGGCTCCCGGCAGCAGCAGCTCCAGCTCGCTCATCGCGCGCTGCTCCTCGCCGAGGAGGCCGGCGATGTACCAGAGGCTCTCGACGATCTCGTCGGTCGCCATGCCCCACAGGGCGCGGCCGCGCCGCCGCATGCGCGGTCCGAAGCCGCCGAGTACGGGTTCCAGGTGCTCGGCCACCGCCGCCCGCACCTCGGCCCGCAGGGCCTCCTCGTCCGGTACGACGCGGGCGCCGGGCAGGCCCGCCGCGGGGTCGTCGGGCAGGCAGGCGAATTCGCCGGTCCGCACCGCCATGCGGCCGAGGGTGCGCTGGAATGTGACGTGCTCCACAGGGAAGCGGGGGACGCGCCGCTCCAGGAACCACGGCAAGGTGATCAGCAGGCAGGCCGGCCAGGCGTATCGGTGGAGTCCGAAGCTCGCCACCACGTCGGGGCGCGCCTGCTGTCCGTGGTCCTCGATCACCTGCGCCTCGTCCCACGCCAGGAACGCGTCGAGGTCCGCCCCGCCCTCCGCGAGGCCCGCGACGGCCACCCACCCGGCATCCTGAGGGGCCGCTTCCCCGGGCTCGAGTTCCATGACGCTCAGTCCGGGGAAGACCCCGGTCAGCCGGGCGTACGTGTCCGCGACGGCCGAACGGGCCGGACGTGCGCCGGCCAGGGCCGAGGCACCTGCGGTCGGGGCGGGAACGCGCATGCGGGGACCATCGCTTCACGATCGTTGACAGGTAAGCCTTACCTTACCCGGTGCGAGCGATGTTTGAACTGGCGGCTACTGGGCCTATGGTGCTTGACGGACGAGTAACAACCACCGCATTGGCCCCCAAGTGCCGACAAGCCCGGAGGAGGTTCCCGTGGAGCAGGCCGGCCCGCGCAGCGCGTACGGCTCCACCGGAGTGGGAATCCCGGACATGCGTACGGCGGCCGTCCGCGTGCCCGCGCAGCCGCAGGCCGTGGATGTGGACCGGGAGCGGGGTGTCGCCGCCCCCGGAGCCTCCGCGGTGGCCGCGGCCACCGGAGCCGCCGAACCGCCCGCTGTCGGCGCCGAGGTTCGTGGCGAGCACACGCACAGCGAGGCGCCCATCCCACGCCCCCGCGCCGAGGGCGCGCGTCCCGTCGTACAGCGTGCCTCCGTACGTGGGCAGATCCTCGACGCCCTGCGCACCGCACTCGTCGCGGGCGAGCTCGCGCCGGGGGAGGTCTACTCGGCGCCCGTGCTCGGTGAGCGCTTCGGGGTGTCCGCGACGCCCGTACGCGAGGCGATGCAACAGCTCGCGCTCGAAGGCGCCGTCGAGGTCGTACCCAACCGCGGGTTCCGGGTCGTCGAACGCGGCACACGCGAGCTCGCCGAGCTCGCCGAGATCCGTGCCCTGATCGAGGTCCCGGTGATGCTGCGGCTGGCCCGCACGGTGCCCGCCGCGCGCTGGTCCGAGCTGCGCCCGCTCGCCGACGCCACGGTACGGGCCGCGTCCCTGGGCTGCCGCGCGACCTACGCCGAGTCCGACCGCGTCTTCCACCGCGCGGTCCTCGCCCTCGCCGGCAACAGCCAGCTGGTGCGGATCGCCGACGACCTGCACCGCCGCGCCCAGTGGCCCCTGGTCGGCGGCCCCGCCACCCGCGGCCGCGCCGACCTCGTCGCCGACGCCGCCGAACACACCGCCCTCCTGGAGGCGCTCGTCGCCCAGGACCTGACGGTCGTGCAGTCGCTCGTACGGGAGCACTTCGCGGGCGCGTGACCTTCGCACACGTCGCCGGTATGTCCCCTTCGAGGCACCCGTGTCACGGACGTGTGGGTTCCGCGCGACAAGTCCCTTACAGGAGCAACCCGGTGGTCGGCCGGTGGCGTGCTCCCCCGCACAGGAACGACCACTCCTATCCTCGGGGGCGACCGACGATGTATCCCGCTCCAGGCCCGCAACGCTCCGACGATCTGCGCCGATTCCGCCAGATGAACGAACAAGGCCGCCGCGGGGGCTCCTGCCTCGGCGGCCTGCTGCAGCTGGCCCTCCTCGTGGGCGTCGTCGTCCTCTTCGTCCAGAACCCCGAACTGCGCACCGCGGCCTGGACGTTCGTCCAGAACCTGTGGGCGGACGTCCAGAACAGCTAGCGACAGCTATGCCGTCGCCGCCGGCGGATCCAACTGCTGCGCCAGCCAGGTCGGTACGCCGCCCAGGAGCCGGAACAGCCGTCCTGCCTCGGCGCGTAGCCGGGACGCCTCCGGCTCGGTCTCGGCGTCCGCGAGCGAGGCGAGGGCGGGGACCGTACCGACGAGGAAGCCCAACTCCTCGCGGATACGCAGGGATTCGGCGAAGCCGTGCCGGGCCTCCGCCAACTCGCCCTCTTGCAGGGCGAGTCCGGCGAGGTGGCGCCAGGTGAACGAGAGCAGCAACAGGTCGCCCTGCGCCGTGGCGCCGGCGTGGGCACGCCGGTAGGCGGCGCGGGCGGACTCCGGTGAGTGCGCGAGGTTCTGGGCGACCAGACCGCGCCGGAAGTCCAGGAGCGCCCGCCCGGGCGCCCCGGGTGTGGTCAGCGCGGCGGCCCGGCTCAGCGCGGCCCGCGCCTCGTCCGCCCGGTCCCGTACGCCGAGCAGCGTTGCCGCGTACGCGAGCTGCCCGCGCTCACACGCCGCCGCACCCCGCTCGTCGTCGGTCCGGGCCACCGCCTCCGCCGTCCGTAGCGCGTCCTCCGCCTCGGCCCAGCCCTGCTCGGTGTACAGACACCCCTCCACGAGAAGCGACGCCCTCTGCAAGGCCGCTCCCGCGGTGCGCGGATCGAGCAGCGCCGCCGCGTCGGCCCAGCAGGCCCGCGAGCGCAGCCGCCATACCGCGGTCTGGAGTGGATCGTCACCTGCGGTCGTTCCGGAACCAGACATGGCGGAATGCGCCACGTTGCCCTCCCCGAGCACACCATTGAGCTGTTGAGTGGTGGCATCTCAGCACGGATCACCGGGCCCGGCCAAGGGGGTGGGTGAAGGATTTCACAAAGTCATGGCTGTCACTCGGCGCATCCGAGGAGCCAGAAATCAGCTCATTCGCAGTGCCAGGAAGAAGTCCAGCTTGTCCTCCAGGCGCGAAAGATCACGACTCGTCAACTGCTCGATACGCCCCACGCGATAGCGCAGCGTGTTGACGTGCAGGTGGAGACGGGTGGCGCAGCGCGTCCAGGAGCCGTCGCAGTCGAGGAACGCCTCCAGGGTGGGAATCAGCTCGGCGCGATGGCGACGGTCGTAATCCCGCAGCGGATCGAGCAGCCGGGCCGTGAACGCCCGGCGCACGTCGTCCGGCACGAAGGGCAGCAGCAGCACGTGCGAGGCCAGTTCCTGGTGCCCGGCCGCGCACACCCGCCCGGGGCGCGCCGCGGCGACCCGACGGGCGTGCCGGGCCTCCTCCAGCGCGCCGCGCAGCCCCTCCGCCGAGTGCACGGAGGCGCTGACGCCGAGTGTGAGCCGCCCGTCGTCGTTCAGGCCGGCCGTCAGTGGGTCCCGTACGGCCTCAAGAAGCGTGTCGGCCACCAGCCCGGACTCCGAGCCGTCGTGCTCCGAGGACACCGCGGGGAGCGCCAGCAGGGCGATCGCCTCCTCGCCGGTGTGCGCGACGGCGATGCGGTCGGAGTGCTCGGGGCCCGCCGACCGCGGGTTGACGAGGATCTCCTCCAGGAGGGCCTGGGCGACCGGGCCGCCCGCGATGTCGCCGCCGTCCCACTCGACGCGGGCCACCACCACCTGCCAGTGCGGGGCCGCGCCGAGCCCCGGCAGCAGCACCGGAGCGGCGACCCGCAGCCGCGCCGCGATCTCGGCGGGCGCGGCGCCCGTCTGCACCAGCTCCAGGACCTCCTGCGCGAGCCGCCGCCGCACCGTGCGCGCCGCGTCCCGCCGCTCCCGCTCCACCGAGATCAGCTGGGTGACGCCCTGGAGCAGATCGAGCCGCTCGTCGGGCCAGTCCCCGGCGTCCGCCTCGACCGCGAGCAGCCAGTCGGAGAGCACCGTCTCGCGCACGTCCCGGGACGCACCCGCGGAGCGGCCCGAGGAGGGGACCGGGAAGAGCGAGTACGTCGTCGTGCCGACCGCGACCCGGTGCGGCCCCCGGCGCCCGGTGCGCGCCGCCGCCAGATGCGCGGCGGCCAGCTCGGCGCAGACGTCCGCGGGCAGCGCGGCCCCCGCGAGCTTCGAGCCCGCTATGGGCCGTCCGGTGGGGGAGAGCACCCACGCCCGCAGATCCAGGTCGGAGCCGAGCAGGTCCAGGACCACATCGGGTCCGCCGCCCGCGGGGCCGGACGTCATCATCCGCCGGTGCCGGTCCACCACGGCCGCCAGATCCCCGGCCCGCTCGCCCGACACCTGCCGTACGACGTGCTCGGTGATCGTCGCGAAGGCCACCGACTCGTTCACCCCGAACAGCGGCAGCCGGTGCCGTGCGCAGGCCTGGATCAGATCGTCCGGGACGTCGCCGAGCTCCGCCTCACCCGCGGCGAGGGCCGCGACCCCGGCGCCCGCGAGGATGCGTGCGAAGGGCTCGGAGTCGGCGGCGTCGTGCCGCCAGGCGAGACCGGTGAGGACCAGCTCGCCGCCCGAGAGATAGCGGCTGGGGTCCTTGAGGTCCGTGGTCATCACACCGCGTACGGTGCGGTCCAGCTCGTTCTCGCCGCCGAGCAGCCGCAGGCCCAGCGCGTCGGTGTCCAGCAGTGCGCGCAGCCGCATTCTCGTCGCCGCCGATCTTTGTCTCGAAATCTACGATGGATCTGTATGGCTCTGGGGTGAAGACCCCGCGGGAGGATTCACCACCCGCCTGAGCCTGTGTCCTGGGCTTTCGAGAGCTGTGCTCACTGTTTCCAGGGAAGAACAGGGAGGTTACTGACGGCCTCCGTTCATACGAATCTACAAGATGCGCACCCTGGCCAGCCAACTCCTTCATGGTTTCAGTGACTGACCCCCATGGAGCACGGCGCTGTGTACTGGCCCCACTCCGCGTAAACAACTCATGAACGAGCCGGGCCCGCCGCACCCGATCTGGCTTGATCAGAACCACCGCGACCACCACGATACGAATGAAGAGAGCCACTCATGGACTTCCTTCGCCCCGCCAGCTGGGAGGAGGCGCTCGCCGCCAAGGCTGAGCACCCCACCGCTGTGCCGATTGCGGGTGGCACCGATGTGATGGTCGAGATCAACTTCGACCACCGCAGGCCCGGGTACCTCCTCGATCTGAACCGCATCGGCGAGCTGAGCGACTGGGAGGTCGGCGAGGAGAGCGTGCGCCTGGGCGCCTCCGTTCCCTACACCAAGATCATGGAGCAGCTGCGCGGCGAGCTGCCCGGCCTTGCCCTCGCCTCCCACACGGTGGCCTCCCCGCAGATCCGCAACCGCGGCGGCGTCGGCGGCAACCTCGGCACCGCCTCCCCGGCCGGCGACGCCCACCCCGCCCTTCTCGCGGCGGGCGCCGAGGTCGAGGCCGAGTCCGTCCGCGGCACCCGCCTGATCCCGATCGACGCGTTCTACACGGGCGTGAAGCGCAACGCGCTCGCTCCCGACGAGCTCATCAGGGCCGTACACATCAAGAAGGCCGACGGCCCGCAGCAGTACTCCAAGGTCGGCACCCGCAACGCCATGGTCATCGCGGTCTGCGCCTTCGGTCTAGCCCTGCACCCGACCTCGCGCACGGTCCGCACCGGCATCGGTTCCGCCGCGCCCACGCCCGTCCGCGCCAAGGCCGCCGAGGAGTTCCTGAACGCGGCGCTCGAAGAGGGCGGCTTCTGGGACAACGGCAGGATCATCACCCCGTCGGTCGCCAAGCAGTTCGCGGACCTCTGCTCCGCAGCCTGCAACCCGATCGACGACGTCCGTGGCACGGCGAGCTACCGCCGCCACGCGGTCGGCATCATGGCCCGCCGCACGCTCACCTGGACCTGGGAGTCGTACCGCGGCGCCGCCGCCAGCACGGAGGGAGTCGCGTAATGCGCGTCAATTTCACGGTCAACGGCCGTCAGCAGGAAGCAGACGACGTGTGGGAGGGCGAGTCCCTTCTGTACGTGCTGCGCGAGCGGATGGGACTGCCGGGTTCCAAGAACGCCTGCGAGCAGGGCGAGTGCGGCTCCTGCACGGTCCGCCTCGACGGCGTACCGGTGTGTTCGTGTCTCGTCGCGGCCGGTCAGGTCGAGGGGCGCGAGGTCGTCACGGTGGAGGGGCTCGCGGAGTACGCGAAGCAGCGCTCCTGCGGTACGGGCGCCTGCGGTACGTCGGGCACGTCGCTCCAGGACGCCCAGCAGTGGAACTCCAAGCCACAGGACTCCCACACCGGCGAAGGCGGCGAACTCGCCCCCATCCAGCAGGCGTTCATCGACGCGGGCGCCGTCCAGTGCGGCTTCTGCACCCCGGGCCTGCTGGTCGCGGCCGACGAGATGCTGGAGCACAACCCGACGCCGACCGACGCGGACATCCGCGAGGCGCTCTCGGGCAACCTGTGCCGCTGCACCGGCTACGAGAAGATCATGGACGCGGTCCGTCTGGCGGCCGCCCGGCAGTCTGAGGCGGTCTGACCATGGGAACGACCGGTACACCCACCAACATCACCCAGGGCTCCAAGACCAAGGGCGGCATCGGCGAGTCGACGCTGCGCCCGGACGGCACGCTCAAGGTCACCGGCGAGTTCGCGTACTCGTCGGACATGTGGCACGAGGACATGCTCTGGGGCCAGATCCTGCGCTCCACGGTCGCGCACGCCGAGATCGTGTCGATCGACACCTCCGAGGCGCTCGCACAGGCCGGCGTCTACGCCGTCCTGACGTACGACGACCTGCCGACAGCGGTGAAGAACTACGGCCTGGAGATCCAGGACACCCCGGTCCTCGCCCACGGCAAGGTCCGCCACCACGGCGAGCCGGTCGCGATCGTCGCCGCCGACCACCCGGAGACCGCGCGCCGCGCCGCCGCCAAGATCAAGGTCGAGTACCGCGACCTGCCGGTCATCAGGGACGAGGCGTCCGCGACCGCGCCGGACGCGATCCTCATCCACGAGGGCCGCGACGACCACCACATCGGCCATGTCCCGCACCCGAACATCGTGCACCGTCAGCCGATCATCCGCGGCGATGTCGCGGCGGCCCGGGAGCGCGCCGACTTCATCGTCGAGGGCGACTACACCTTCGGCATGCAGGACCAGGCGTTCCTCGGCCCGGAGTCCGGCCTCGCCGTGCCGTCCGAGGACGGCGGCGTCGAGCTCTACATCGCGACCCAGTGGCTGCACTCCGACCTCAAGCAGATCGCCCCTGTCCTCGGCCTGCCCGAGGACAAGGTCCGGATGACGCTCTCCGGCGTCGGCGGCGCGTTCGGCGGCCGCGAGGACCTGTCGATGCAGATCCACGCCTGCCTGCTCGCCCTGCGCACCGGCAAGCCCGTCAAGATCGTCTACAACCGCTTCGAGTCCTTCTTCGGGCATGTCCACCGCCACCCCGCCAAGCTCCACTACGAGCACGGGGCGACCAAGGACGGCAAGCTCACGCACCTGAAGGCCCGGATCGTCCTGGACGGCGGCGCGTACGCCTCCGCCTCCCCGGCCGTCGTCGGCAACGCCGCGTCGCTGGGCGCGGGCCCGTACGTCATCGAGGACGTCGACATCGAGGCCATCGCGCTCTACACCAACAACCCGCCCTGCGGCGCCATGCGCGGCTTCGGCGCGGTGCAGGCGTGCTTCGCGTACGAGGCCCAGATGGACAAGCTCGCCGACAAGGTGGGCATGGACCGGGTCGCGTTCCGGCAGCTCAACGCGATGGAGCAGGGGACGGTCATGCCGACCGGGCAGCCGGTCGACTCCCCGGCGCCGGTCGCCGAACTCCTGCGCCGCGTCAAGGCGATGCCGATGCCGCCGGAGCAGCAGTGGCTCGCGGCCGGCGAGGCCGCCGACGTACGCCAGCTCCCGGGCGGCCTCTCCAACACCACGCACGGCGAAGGCGTCGTACGCGGCGTCGGCTACGCGGTCGGCATCAAGAACGTCGGCTTCTCCGAGGGCTTCGACGACTACTCGACCGCTCGCGTGCGGATGGAGGTCGTCGGCGGGGAGCCGGTGGCCACCGTGCACACGGCCATGGCGGAGGTCGGCCAGGGCGGTGTCACCGTCCACGCGCAGATCGCCCGTACCGAGCTGGGTGTCACGCAGGTGACGATCCACCCGGCCGACACACAGGTGGGCAGCGCCGGTTCGACGTCCGCGTCGCGCCAGACGTACGTCACCGGTGGCGCCGTCAAGAACTCCTGCGAGCTCGTCCGCGAGAAGGTCCTGGAGCTCGGCCGCCGCAAGTTCGGTACCTACCACCCGGCTTGGGCCACCGCCGAACTGCTCCTGGAGGGCGGCAAGGTCGTCACCGACGGCGGTGAGGTCCTCGCCGACCTGGCGGACGTCCTGGAGGACGAGGCCGTCGAGATCGAGGCGGAGTGGCGGCACCGTCCGACGGCGGCCTTCGACCTGCGCACCGGGCAGGGCTTCGGCCATGTCCAGTACACCTTCGCCGCGCACCGTGCCGTCGTCGAGGTGGACACCGAACTCGGTCTGGTCAAGGTCATCGAACTGGCCTGCGCCCAGGACGTCGGCAAGGCGCTCAACCCGCTGTCCGTCATCGGCCAGATCCAGGGTGGCACCGTCCAGGGCCTGGGCGTGGCGGTCATGGAGGAGATCATCGTCGACCCGGTCACCGCGAAGGTGCGCAACCCCTCCTTCACGGACTACCTGATCCCCACCATCCTCGACACGCCGACCATCCCGGTCGACGTGCTCGAACTCGCCGACGCCCACGCCCCGTACGGGCTCCGTGGCATCGGCGAGGCACCGACCCTGTCGTCCACCCCGGCCGTCCTCGCGGCGATCCGGAACGCGACGGGCCTGGAGCTCAACCGGACGCCGGTACGGCCCGAGCACCTCACCGGCACCGCCTAGCACTCTCCGGGCGGCGCGGGGAACGTCACACTTCGCCGCGTCGCCCGGAGTACTCAAGTACCGCACCGCTCGCGGAACTTGATGCACCACCACGTGTCACACCATCACATGTCAAGAAACGTTCGTCTCGGGCCGTCCCCCGGGTCGTGCGGCCGAAGCACTTTCCCAAATCCCGCAGCCACCCAAGTGGTTGAGCGGCCGTCAGGGCGGCTTGCGCGGGTGTCCCTTTGAACCTTGGGAGCAGGCCCACATGACCCAGCAGTCACTGGAGCCGAAGACCGTCGCGGACGACGCGGGCGCGGGTAGCCGCGTCCCGGCCGGACGGTCCTGGCTCGACCGGTACTTCCACATATCCCAGCGGGGTAGCTCCGTCGCGCGTGAGGTGCGCGGCGGCGTCACGACCTTCATGGCGATGGCGTACATCCTGCTGCTCAACCCGCTGATCCTGTCCGGCAAGGACGTCGCCGGGAACACGCTCGGCCAGCAGGCACTGATCACCGCGACCGCGTTCGCGGCGGCCTTCAGCACGCTCCTCATGGGCTTCTTCGGCAAGGTGCCGCTCGCCCTCGCCGCCGGACTCTCCGTCTCCGGTGTGCTCTCCTCGCAGGTAGCCCCGCAGATGACCTGGCCGCAGGCCATGGGCATGTGCGTGATGTACGGCGTCGTCATCATGCTCCTGGTCGTCACCGGCCTGCGCGAGATGATCATGAACGCCATCCCGCTGGCGCTGAAGCACGCGATCACCATGGGCATCGGCCTGTTCGTCGCGCTGATCGGCCTGGTGAAGGCGGGCTTCGTCCACCAGGGCGAGGCGACCCCGGTCTCCCTCGGCCCGGCCGGTGAACTCGCCGGCTGGCCCGTGCTGCTCTTCGCGGCGACGCTCCTGCTGATCTTCATGCTCCAGGCCCGCGCCATCCCTGGCGCGATCCTGATCGGCATCGTCGTGGGCACGATCCTGTCCGTCGTACTGAACGCCCTCGGTGTCATCGACCCCAAGCAGTGGGCGAGCGGCGCCCCCGAACTGCACGGCAGCGCGGTCTCGATGCCGGACTTCTCGCTCTTCGGCGACGTCGAGTTCGGCGGCTGGGGCCAGGTCGGCGCGATGACGGTCGGCATGATCGTCTTCACGCTGGTGCTCGCCGGGTTCTTCGACGCGATGGCCACGATCATCGGCGTCGGCACGGAGGCCAAGCTGGCCGACGCGCAGGGCCGGATGCCGGGTCTGTCCAAGGCACTGTTCATCGACGGCGCGGGCGGAGCGGTCGGCGGTGTCGCCGGCGCCTCGGGCCAGACGGTCTTCGTCGAGTCGGCGACGGGCGTCGGGGAGGGCGCCCGTACGGGCCTGTCCTCGGTGATCACCGGTCTGTTCTTCGCGGCCTGCCTGTTCTTCACACCGCTCACCGCGATCGTCCCCGGTGAGGTCGCGGCGGCTGCTCTGGTCGTCATCGGCGCCATGATGATGATGAACGCCCGGCACGTGGACTGGGCCGACCGCGCCACCGCGATCCCGGTCTTCCTGACCGTCGTGATCATGCCGTTCACGTACTCCATCACCGCGGGGGTCGCGGCCGGAGTCATCAGCTATGTCGCCATCAAGATCGCCCAGGGCAAGGCCCGGGAGATCGGGGCGTTCATGTGGGGCCTGACGGTGATCTTCGTCGTCTTCTTCGCCCTCAACCCGATCGAGAGCTGGATGGGCGTGCACTGACACGCACGCCCTTCTGGATCCCTCCGCGCAACCGCTGCTACATCGTCCAAGGAGACCGAGACATGCTGGACATCGCCGAAGAGCTGCACCGGTGGGTCGAGCGGGGACGCGACTTCGCCGTGGCCACCGTGGTGGCCGTCGGCGGCAGCGCACCCCGCCAGCCGGGAGCCGCACTAGCCGTCGACTCCGACGGCACGGCGATCGGCTCGGTCTCCGGCGGCTGCGTGGAGGGTGCGGTCTACGAACTGTGCCAACAGGCGTTGGAGGACGGGGAGTCGGCCCTCGAACGCTTCGGCTACAGCGACGACGACGCGTTCGCGGTGGGGCTGACGTGCGGCGGCGTCATCGACATCCTGGTGACGCCGGTCCGCTCCGGCGATAGCGCCCGGCCGGTGCTCGCGGCCGCGCTGGCCGCCGCGGCGGGCGGGGAGGCGGCCGCGGTCGCGCGGATCGTGACCGGCCCCGCCGAACTGCTGGGGCGCGCCGTTGTCGTGCGCCCCGACGGCTCGTACGAGGGGGGCTTCGGCGCCCATCCCGAGCTGGACCGGACCGTGGTGGGCGAGGCGGCCGCCTTCCTGGACGCGGGCCGTACCGGCACCCTGGAGATCGGGGAGCAGGGCTCTCGTTGTGGAGCACCGCTCACGGTTCTGGTGGAGTCGTCGGTACCGCCGCCCCGCATGATCGTCTTCGGTGCGATCGACTTCGCGTCGGCGCTGGTACGCATCGGCAGGTTCCTGGGGTACCGCGTGACGGTGTGCGACGCCCGCCCGGTCTTCGCGACGGCCGCCCGCTTCCCCGACGCCGACGAGATCGTCGTCGACTGGCCGCACCGGTACCTGGCCCGCACGGAGGTGGACGCCCGGACGGTGCTGTGCGTACTCACCCACGACGCCAAGTTCGACGTCCCGCTCCTCCAGCTCGCGCTACGGCTTCCGGTCGCGTACGTGGGGGCGATGGGCTCACGGCGAACCCACCTCGACCGGAACGAACGCTTGCGGGAAGTGGGCGTGAGCGAGCTGGAGTTGACGCGGCTCCGCTCTCCGATCGGGCTGGACCTGGGCGCCCGTACGCCTGAGGAGACGGCGCTGTCGATCGCCGCGGAGATCGTGGCCAACCGGCGTGGGGGGAGCGGGGTTTCGCTCACCGGGGCGCACACGCCGATTCATCATGATGCGGCTTCGGCTTCGGTGTCCGCTTCGGTGGGGCGGATCGGGTCGGTGGCCTGAGCGTACTTCGAGGGGGCATAAGCGAGCTGTATGCCCCGAGGAGCGGAGTGCCGGCTGACCAGGGTCCCGCGCCCGGGCGGCTGCCTGCTCGGCCTGACCGACCCCAGCAGCGTGCCTTCGGACGGATCGCCGGAGAGTACGACGCCCTGCGCACTGAGTTCCCCCATGCGGTGCAGGAACACCTCGTACGTCGACCTCGCGGCCCCGTACGTGCTGCGGGCCACCACCACGCGCAGACCGAGGTCGCGGGCGTACGGCAGATGTTCCAGGAGAGGTACGAGGGGATTGGTGCCGCTGGCGGCCACCAGGTCGTAGTCGTCTACGAGTACGTACACGTCCGGCAGATCGTGCCAGCTGCGGCTGCGGAGTTGCTCGGGCGTCACGTCGGGCCCGGGCATGCGCCGGGTGAGGGAGTCGGACAGTCTTTCCAGCACTTCGAGAAGTGCAGGCCCTGTCGTGCAGTGCTCGCGTACGTGCTCGCTCGGCAGTTCCCCGAGCAGGGACCGGCGGTAGTCGGCCACGATCAGCATGGCCTGCTTCGGTGTATGCGTCGATGCGATCTGACGCGCCAGCAGCCGCAGGAACGAGGACTTGCCGGATTCGTGGTCGCCGAAGGCGATGAACAGGGGGTCGGCCTCGAAGTTGAGGAACACCGGGGACAGCCTGGCGTCGTCGATGCCGATGGCGAGGTGGTGGTCGGGGACGTTCGCGTCGCGGGGCCTGGGCAGCTCGGCGGCGGGCAGCAGTTCCGGGAGGGTACGCACCGGGCGGGCTACCGGGCCCGACCAGTTGTCGCGCACCGAGGCGACCAGTTGGGCCGTCGCCTCGGACAGGTCATACCCGACCTCCAGCGCGTGGGAGTGGGTGGGAAGCGCTGTCAGGAAGTGCAGCTTGTCCTTGGACAGCCCGCGGCCCGGGACGCCCATGGGAACGCGAGCGGCCTGCCCGCGGTCGACTTCCGACTCCGTCGGGTCGCCGAGCCGCAGCTCGACCCTGCTGAGCAGCTGATCCCGCAGCATGGGGCGGACTTCCGAGTACCGTGAGGCGCTGATCAGGAGATGCACCCCGAAGCCCAGGCCTCGCGAGGCGATCTCGGCGATGACGGGTTCGAGGGCCTCGTAGTCATTGCGGAAGGTCGACAGGCCGTCGATGACCAGAAAGACATCGCCCCAGTGCTGGTCCTGCCACTCACCGGCCGCGCGCCCGAGCCGGTACTGCGCCATGGAGTCGATGCCGTGGGCGTGGAAGAACCTCTCCCTTTCTTCGAGGATGCCCGCCACATCGGCCACGGTGCGCCGCACCCGTTCTGTGGCCAGCCGGGTGGCGACGCCCCCGACATGGGGCAGTCCGGCCACCGCACCCAGTCTGCCGCCACCGAAGTCGAGGCAGTAGAACTGCACTTCGAGCGGGGTGTGGGTGAGGGCGAACGCGGCCACCAGCGTGGTGAGCAGGGTGGACTTCCCGGACTGCGGGCCCCCGATGATCAGGCCGTGGCCGCCGGCCCCCGAGAAGTCCAGGCCGACGCCGTCCTGGCGCTGCTCGAACGGCTTGTCGGCCAGGGCGAAGGGCACCCGCAGACCGCCGGCGGTTGCCTCTGCGGCCGGTGCCAACAACCCCTCCACGGAAGGCGATTCGGCCAGCGGAGGCAGCCAGATCCGGTGCGCGGGAGGGCCCGTCGCCGCCAGTTGGCCGACGATGACATCCAGCAGGGTGCCGCCCCCGTCTGCCTTGTCCGCATCGGGGCGCGGGCCGGAGACGTACGCGGCCTTGAAGCGGACCAGTTCCGTGCCGGCCTTGAGGTATCCGGCGCCGGGGTCCGCCGGCAGATGGTACGCGTCGGGGTAACCGAGCACCGCCCGTGACTCGGCGGCGGAGAACGTTCGCAGTCCGATGCGGTAGGAGAGATGGGCGTCGAACCCTCGGAGTCCGCCCTCTTCGAGGCGCTGTGTGGCGAGCAGCAGATGAACTCCGAGCGCCCGGCCGACACGGCCGATCTGAATGAACAGGTCGATGAAGTCCGGTTGCGCGGACATGAGTTCCGAGAACTCGTCGATCACCAGGAGAAGTGTGGGCAGCGGGGGCCGACCGGAGCTCGGGTCGCTCCTCCGGTACTCATGGAGGCTCGTGTATCCCCCTGCGTTCCGCAGCAGTTGCTGGCGCCGGTGGAGTTCGCCGTCGATCGCTTCACGCATCCGCTCGACGAGGGTCAGATCGTCGGCGAGGTTGGTGATGAGGGCCGAGACATGCGGCAGGCCCGCCATGCCGGCGAAGGTCGCGCCTCCCTTGAAGTCGACCAGGACGAAGTTGAGTTCCTCGGAGGAGTGGGTGGCGGCGAGGCCGAGTACCAGCGTGCGCAGCAGCTCGGACTTGCCCGATCCGGTCGCCCCCACGACCAGGCCGTGCGGGCCCATTCCGTGCTGCGAGCTGTCCTTGATGTCGAGCCGCACGGGCCGGCCGTTCTCACCCACCCCGATCGGCACGTCCAGCGGGCCAAGGGCCAGCTGCCGGTGCAGCAGGGCCGGCATGTCCAGCGCCGCGGCATGGTCGATGCCCAGCAGTCCGGTGAACGACGCCGCCCTGGAACTTGCCGGACGAACGACGCCTCGGCCTTCCCGAAGCGGCATCCACCCCTCCCGCACCCGTTCCGCGGTCTCGGTCAGGGACTGGCGCGCCGCGACGGGCCCGGTGCCGTCGTCGAACCGCGGGACCGCGACACGGAAACGCCGGCGCCGGAACAGCGCCCAGCCGACGGTGACGCCCGACGACAGCGCCGGGTCGACGTGGGACTCCTCCGGGTCGTCCAGGGCGAGTTCCACGCGGGTACCGAGGAGACCGAGCAGGTCGGTGGAGAAGTCGCTCCAGCGCCGGGCGGTGACCAGGAGATGGACTCCGTAGTTCAGTCCGGTGTTGGCCAGGCGGTGCACCTCGTCCGCGAACGCGGGGTTCTCCCAGCAGAAGTCGAGCCAGCCGTCGACCACGAGAAAGACGTCGCTCGCCGCGCCCGCCTCGATCCGCTCCGTGGAGCGCAGGGCGCGAAAGGCCTCGATGGAGTCGATGTCCAGATCGCGGAACAAGGTGCGCCGCGTGGAGATGACGGCCTTGACCGCGGTCAAGGCCCCCTCGACGGCGCTGTGTTCATGAGGGGCGGCGAACATCCGTACATGCGGCAGCGAACGCAGCACCCCGAGCCGGTTGACCGCGCCCTCCAGCAGGTAGAACTCGGCTTCGTGCGGGGTGTGTGTGAGGGCCAGCGACATGACCACCGAGCGCAGCGTCGTGGTCTTGCCGCTGCCCAGCTTTCCGACGACTGCCGCGTTCCCGTCCCTGTTGGAGAAGTCGACGCACATCAACTCGCCACCGGAGCCGGTCTCCAGGCGGCCGACAGGCGCCATCAGCCTGGACGCGCCCTCCCACGCGTCGCAGATGAAACCCCGGTCGACGGTCTCCACTGGCGGCGGGAGGATGGAGCCGAGCGTGAGTTCATCCGCCACGGCCGCCCGGGCGGCGGGTCCGGCCGCCGCGTCGATCCAGGGTGCGTACGCCAGCGGAACGTTCCCCTCGCACTGGCCCGACTTGGTCGGTGTCTGCTCGGGCCCGGCCTGGTTGATCACGGTGTCGTGCACATAGGTGTAGAGCTCTTCCGGGGTGATCACTCCGTCGCGGTTCTGGTCCGCAAGGCCGGTGCTCAGCCCCTCGATGACGGCGGAGGTGAACCGAGGCGCCGACAGGCTGTTGTCCAGGGCCAGGTGCTCGCCCTCGTACGCGTACTCCAGCGCGGTCGACGCCGTGATGACGAACGTGCCGCGTCCGACGAGCGCTTTCTCCACGTCGACCGGGGCGGCGGACATGGGGGTGCCACGATGGAAGAGCCCGCTGTAGCAGCAGTCCAGCAGCACGATCTTGGTACGGGCCTGGCACTCGTCCAGCAGTTGGTGGATGAACGCGGCCGGGACGGCGGTGGTGTGCGGCCGCCTGAGCTGGGTCCCCAGGGTGGCGAAGAAGAGCCGGTCCGCGTCGTTCCGGATGCCATGACAGGCGAAGTAGAGCAGGACGAGATCGTCGGGGGAGCGGTCGCTGAGGACTTCCTCGATCGCGCTCTCGATCTCCTCCTTGGGCCGGTTCAGCAGCTCGCGCACGAAGTCGAATCGGCCGACCGCGGGGTCCTCGAGCAGCGCCTTGAGGTCGGAGGCTCCGCGGGCCGGGGCTCTGAGCTGGTTGAGACCGGGGTCCTGGTAGCCGTCAGTCGCGACCAGCAGTGCGATCCGGCGTCCCGCCATCGCCAACTCCCGACTGGCCGCTGATGTTCTGGCTCGGCGTGCCGACCGTTTCGGCGGTGATCCGCGAGGACACCGCCTCGACCAGCGCGTGCTGGTCCTTGGTGGACAGGGCACTGAACGAGCCCTTGTTCCCGTCGAACTCCCACTCGACGGACCGCGCCTTCGAGCGTTGCACAAAGGCCACCAGGACATTGCTCACGGCCTTGAGCGCGGCCGCGGAGAAGGCACCGCTGAGCACCAGCACCCCGAGGTCGTACCCCACACCCGCCATCGAGTCGGCAGGGGCCGCCTCGGTCTTGCGCTCGACTCGCAGCACGCCCAGTGTGCGCAGATCCCGGTACAGGCTGCTGACCTGATGGCTGGTCTGATCGGTGGTTGCCTCGGGACCCGAGTCGATCCGGAGCTCCAACTGGTGCACGGTCACCCCTTTCACCGGTGCTCCCGTGGCACCGGCCCGCAGGGTGATCGTATCCGCATCGCGTGAAAGGTGACCCGAGTTCGGCGTGAGGCATGTGTGCGGGCGACCACGTGGGCGGAGCCCTGAATCGTGGGTGTGCAGTTGTCTTGACGGGCGTGCGATACGCGACCACGCTCAGGTGGGAGCGCTCCCGCAAGTCCCTGGCGACCGTTGCGACCCAGGAGTGACCCGTGATGAGACGTGCCTCAACGTGCCTTGCTGCCATGTCGCTGGGACTGGCGGCCCTCACCCTCGCCCCGACCGGAACACAAGCCGCGGACCCCCTCGACCGTGGCCCCTCCCTGTACGTCCCCGACGCCAACCCGGCGGCATACCGGCAGGCCTTCGACCTGGCCCGCGCGGGCCAACTCCTGGACGCCGCGGGCATCGTGGCCATGGTGAACACCCCGCAGGCCGTCTGGTACGGCGACCAGACGCCGGCCCAGGTGGAACGGCTGATCCGGGAGGTGACGCGGGACGCGGACCGGGAGGGGGCGATCCCGGTGTTCGCGCTGTACAACATCCCCGGACGCGACTGCTCCAACTACTCGGGGGGCGGGGCCTCCAACACGGCGGAGTACAAGGCGTGGATCGACGCGGTGGCGCGCGGCATCGGCGGCCGCGACGCCCTCGTCACGCTCGAACCCGACGCCCTCGCGCTCCTTCCCGCCGACTGCGGCCAGGACGACGCGCAGGGTACGAAGACCGCGGCCCGGTACGCGGAGGTCAACTACGCGGTGTCCGTGCTGGAGCCGCTGTCGGGAACGCGCGTGTACCTCGACACCGGCCACCCCGGCTGGCACACCGTCAACTCCATCGTGCCGCGCCTGATCAAAGGCGGCGTCGCACACGCCTCCGGCTTCTACACCAACGCCTCGAACTACAACACCGACGACGCCAACTCCTGGTACGGCAAGCTGATCTCGTCGTGCCTCGCGTACGTCGAAGGAGGCGGCGACGTCGCCGCGTGCCCCCACCAGTGGTGGCCGCGGGCCGACGCGCAGGCCTGGCTCGACTCCCACGTACACGTGCCCGCGTCCCGGATGAAGCACTTCGTCACGGACTCCAGCCGCAACGGACAGGGCCCCTGGACCCCGCCCGCCGGCAAGTACCCCGACCCACAGGACTGGTGCAACCCACCGAACCGCGGCCTGGGCACCCGCCCGACCCTGCGCACCGGCGACCCCTTGCAGGACGCCCGACTGTGGATCAAGACCCCGGGCGAGTCGGACGGCCTGTGCCTGCGCGGCACGCCGGGTCCGGAAGATCCCGAGCGCGGGACGATCGACCCCGCCGCGGGCGACTGGTTCACGGAACAGGCACTGGAACTGGTGCGGTTCGCCAAGCCGCCGATTCTCGGCTGACGTGCACTGCGACGCGACAGGCTCGCCTGCCTGCGCCTGCCTGCGCCTGCCTGTACCCGCCCATCCCCGTCAGTCCCCCCGCAACAGCCCCTCCACCGCCCGCCCGAACATCCACCGCCCCGCCCACGCCAGCCCCCCGTCGAGGAACCCAGGCAGCCACCGCACCCTGATCTCCTCCCGCCACACCACCCGAGAACCCCCGCCGCCCTCCGGATGCACCTCGATCTCGGCCCATCCCGTCACGAACGAGCCGCGCTTGACCAGTCGGCACATGCCCGGAACGTCTCCTTCCGGGGGCTGCCACACGACCACCTCCATCGGGTCGTCGAAGGCCACGGGGCCGAGCCCCGACCGTGCCACGAAGACGGTGCCCTCATGGGTCGGGGGCGGCGTGATCACGGTGACGCGGGTCAGCGGGACCACATCGGCGTGCCGGGGCCAGTCGGTGAGGCGTCGCCAGCTCTGGTCGACGGGATACGGAGAAACGCGCTCCAGCAGGAAAAGGGCCACGGGGTGATCGTAGGCAGCGGAACGCGAGGGCTGGACGCGGTGTTCTGACGTGGCGCGTGCGGCTGGGCCCTGTCGGTGGCGTCCGCCCGACACATCCCCTCAGCTGCGAGGAGCCCGCGATGACGTTCGACACCTCCCCGCCCGTCGCGCCCGACCAGCTCACCATCGTCCCCGCCAACTAGGCGTCCTGGGACGACCTGCACGCGATCTTCGGTACCGCCGACTACCCCTGGAGGCGTACACGATGATCACCCAGCCCGGCAAGGAGATCACCTGGGGCGAACTGCACGTCGGCAGCCGTGATGTGT
This sequence comes from Streptomyces sp. NPDC093544, assembly GCF_040683495.1. NCBI lineage: Bacteria > Bacillati > Actinomycetota > Actinomycetes > Kitasatosporales > Streptomycetaceae > Streptomyces > Streptomyces sp. NPDC093544. Next base: position 408,698 of record NZ_JBFBEA010000001.1, read on the forward strand.
TCGCCGACGCCGGGTTCACCGAGGTGAGTCATCCGAGTCCCCGGCGCGTCGTCATGCGCGTCGACTTCTGGGCGCTCCGGTTCTGAGCGCTCCTGTTCTGACCGCTCCGGCACGCTACTTCGCCTCGGGTGCTCCCCGGTGTTCGCCGGAACTCCCCTTGCGTGTGGGGTCAGTTGTCATCTCTTTGCCAATTGTCGACAGTTGGGACACGGCTGTTATTAGGTATGCCTTCGTCCTGGGCGCGGCGGCACTGGCCGCGCTGCTCACGGTGGGCGGCTGGTTCGTCCACCGCCGTGCACGGGTGAAGCGGTAGTCGTACGACGGTGGACGGCAACGAGGGCTTCCCACGCATCTGGGGAGCCCTCGTTGCCGTACGGCAGGGGTCAGGCGGCGACAGGCAGCCCCGGCGTCCGGAACACCCGGTGCTCGGCGTCGACAGCGAACACCTCGCAGCCCTCCCGCGCGGCGGCCCACTCGATGCCCTCCGGGCCCATCGCGAACGCGGCGGTCGCCGTGGCGTCGGCCTCGGTCAGCGAGGCGGCCACGACGGTCATGCTGAGCAGTCCGGTCGCCGGACGGCCGGTGCGCCCGTCGACGATGTGGTCACCGCGTTCGTAGCGCGCGGACGTCGCCACCGCGCCGTCGGTGATCTCCAGCACCGTGCACAGCCGGTCGGCCTGTTCGGGGTGACGTACGCCCACCCGCCACGGGCCGCCCACCGAGGCCACATCGCCACCGGCGTTCAGGCAGAACTTCGCCGCCCCGCGCGCCGCCAGCAGATCCGCGGCCCGCTGCACCGACCAGCCCTTCACCATCGCGCAGGGATCAAGACCGCGGCCCGGCAGCCGCACCTGGAAGGCGCCGAGAGTCGCGACCCGGTAGTCCTCGCACAGGTCGAGGACCTCGACCAGATCAGGGCTGAGCTGATAGGGCGCCAGCTCGCCCCGGTCCAGCCGGGACACCTCGCTGTCGGGCCTGAACGGGCTGAACCGCGCGTCGACCTCACGCAGCCACGCGAACACCGCGTCCGCGGCCTCCTCCTGGGCATCCGCGTCCCCATCCCCATCCCCATCATCGATCCGCAGCGACACCGGGAACCCCATCACCTGCTCAACTCGCCTCACCTCAGGCGCCCTTGGCGTCGATGGCGGCCTGGAGGGACTCCTTGTAACCGTCGCTGGTGATCGTGGCGCCGGAGACGGTGTCGATGTCCGCGCTCTGTGCCTGAAGGGTCTCCTGGATCAGCACGGGCACGGCCGCCGTGGTCTGCGGGTGGTTCGGCTGCACCAGCATCCGTACGGAGGCGATCGTGTCGCCCTCGAAGGTCACCTCGACCTGCACGTCGCCCTTCTCGGTGGCGACGGTGGTGCCCTGTACGACCTGCGTGGCGTCGGCCGACGCGGACGGTGAGGAACCCGATGACGATGACGACGAGGAAGAGGAAGAGGGCGACGACGAGGGCGTAGGGGCCGCCGGCGCGGCGACCGTGGTGCTGGACGTCGTATCGGCGCCCGGTTGATAACGCCACACCGTGATCAGGCCCAAGGCGGACAGGGCGACGACAGGCAGTACTCGCTTCACTGTGTTCCCCTCATCCAGCCAGGCTGAAGCGCTCGGAATGGATCTGCGGTTTGGGCACGCCCAGCTCGCGCAGGGTGCGCAGGACGGCGCCGGTCATGCCGGGCGGGCCGCACACATAGACGTCCCGGTCGGCGATGTCGGGTACGACCTTGACGAGCTCCGGCGGCGCGAGCCGGTCCGGCACGGGCGGTCCGGTGATCAGGTGGAGTACCGCGCCCTTCGCGTGGGCGAGGTCGCGCAGCTCGTCGTAGAGGACGGCGTCCTGATCCCTGGCGACCCGGTAGATGAGGACCACGTGGCCTTCGAGTTCCTCGAGGAGCGCCCGCATCGGGGTGATGCCCACGCCACCGGCGATCAGCAGGGCGTCCGGCCGCGTCCGGTGCATCGTGGTGAAGGCGCCGTACGGGCCCTCGGCGAAGACCCGGGTGCCGACCTTCACGTGCCGCAGGGCGGCGGTGCCGGCGCCGGCCGTCTTCGCGGTCAGGCGCAGCGTCCGGCCGTCCGGGGCGGCCGACAGCGAGAACGGGTTGGCCTGCCACCACCGGTCCCTGGTCAGGAACCGCCAGAGGAAGAACTGGCCCGCCCGCGCGGGCAGTTGGTCCAGGTCACGCCCCGTCATGTAGATCGACACGACGTTGTCGGACTCGGGGACGACCGCCGAGACCCGCAGCTGGTGGCGCAGGTTCCGCCAGAGCGGGAGCACCACCCGGCCCAGGAACACCGAACCGAGCGCCGTGCCCCACATGCCCCACCAGTACGCCGTGGCCGCCGGCGAGGTGGTGAAGGTCGTACCGACCCCGACCTGGTGCGTGAACGCCAGCACCACGGCCACGTACGTGTAGAGGTGTATGAAGTGCCAGGTCTCGTACGCCAGTCGGCGCCGGGCGAACCGTGCCGACACCGCGCCGATCCCGATGATCAGCACCAGCGCCACGATCGCCCGCAGCACGCCCTCGACGGTCTCGGCCAGGTTCACCAGCTGGTCCACCGGACCCATCGACGAGGACTCGGCGTAGCCGAAGGTGATGAAGACGGCGTGCCCGAGCAGCGTCCACAGCAGGCCGAAGCCGACCCAGCGGTGCCAGGATGTCAGCCGGTCCATGCCGATCCGCCGGTCCAGCCACGGCAGCCGGGCGACCAGCAACAGCTGGAAGGCCATCAGGAGAGCGCCGTACAGCCCGGCCACCCGCCCGATCAGGATCAGGGCGTTCGTGTCGCGCGGGGACTGGAGGAAGAAGACGGCCACCACGCCCACGTTCACGGCCAGCAGGGCGTACAGGCCCGCGCGGGCCACCACCTTGGGGCGTACCGCTGTGGGGGGCGGTTGGAGACGTTCGACAGTCGTCACGGACGGGAGCTCCTCGTTCGGGTCCGGGGACACCGAGCCTGCCGGGTGGGAGCTGTCGTTTTCCTGTCGGGCAACTTTCAAGTTCTTACCGATACGCGTCAGGCGAGCCCGCGGGTATGGCGTCCGGAGGCAGGTGAAGCAATATGGGCACGTGGAAAAAGTACGACTTCTCGTCGTGGACGACGATCCGCCCATCGCCGACCTGGTCGCGACGGTCGCCCGCTACGAGGGGTGGGATGCCGTCACCGCCAACACGGGCGAAGAGGCGCTGAGCCGCGCCGCCGAGTTCCATCCGGACATCGTGGTGCTCGACCTGATGCTGCCGGGCCTCGACGGCTTCGGCGTCCTGGACCGGCTGCGTCAGTCCGGGACGATGGTGCCCGTGGTGTTCCTGACCGCGCGGGACGGTGTGTCCGACCGGGTCGCGGGCCTCACCCGGGGCGGCGACGACTACCTGGTCAAGCCGTTCGCGGTGGAGGAGCTCATGGCCCGGCTGCGGACCGTGCTGCGCCGCGCCGCCGGGCCCGGGTTCCAGCGGTCCGTGCTGAGGGTGGCCGACCTGACGATGGACGAGGACACCCGCGAGGTGCGGCGCGACGAGAGGCTCCTCACGCTCACCCCCACCGAGTACGAGGTGCTCCGCTACCTGATGCGCAAGTCACCCACCGTGCTCACCAAGGCCCAGATCCTCGACCACGTCTGGGAGTACGGCTTCGGCGGCCGCTCCAACGTCGTCGAGCTGGTCGTCAGCCGTCTGCGTCGAAAGCTCGACGGCTTCGACGAGGCGGGCGAACCGCTGATCCACACCGTGCGGGGCGTCGGGTACGTGGTGCGGCAGGTCGCCGAGTGATCCGCCGGTTCCGGGAGGCCTACTGCAGGATGCGCCTCGGCACCCGGCTGGCTCTGGGCCTGGGCGTGCTGTCGCTCGTGGCGTTCGCCGTCGTCGGCACGGCGCTTTCGATGTCCATGCGCGACTACCTGGAACGCCAGCTGACCGACCAGATGAAGCTCGTCCAGCTCACCCAGACCGAGCAAGTCAAGGAAAACGACAACATGCACGGCGAGCCGTACTGGGGCTGGTACACGGCCTCGTACGAGGTCTCGGGCGGGACAGCCGAGATCCGCCGGCCCGCCGACGCGCCCGCGGACGACGCCGCACTCGCCGCCACCGCCGAGGCGCTGTCCGCCTCGGGTTCCGAGGACCTCGTCCGTACCGCCGACATCAAGGGCGAGGGCGCCTACCAGCTGCGTGCCTGCGCCGTCGAACCCGGCGTGGTCCTGGTCACCGCGGCCCCCATGAAGGACATCGACAACACCATGCGGCAGCTGGTGACGGTCCAGATCGTCGCGTTCTCGCTCGCGCTGCTCGCGCTCGTCGTGATCGGCCGGGCGGCGCTGCGGCGCGGCCTGAAACCGCTCAGCGACATGGCGCACACGGCCCGCGGCATCACCTCGCACGACTTCACCGAATCGGCCCGGCTGCCGGTCCGCGCCGACCGCGGCAACGGCGGCCCCGAGGTCGAGGAACTGCGCACCGCGTTCAACACCATGCTGGAACACATCGACGACTCCCTCGCCGTCCGAACCGAGGCCGAACAGCGGCTGCGCCGCTTCGTCGCGGACGCCTCGCACGAGCTGCGTACCCCTTTGATGTCGGTACGCGGCTACGCGGACCTCTTCCAGTACGCGGCGGCCAACGAGCCCGCGGAACGCGACAAGCACCTGGCCCGCCTGCGCGCCGAGGCCGCCAGGATGGGCGTACTCCTGGACGACCTGCTGCTGCTCGCCCGCCTGGACGCCGGTGAGGTCGAGGCGCCGCTGCGGCTGGCGGACGCGGACCTGGCGGAGCTGGCACGCGAGGCGGCCGACGCCTTCCGCGCCGCCCACCCCGACCACGAACTGACCCTGACGGCAGGCCCCGACCCGGTCCGGCTCAGCCTCGACGCCCTGCGTATCCGGCAGGTGCTCGACAACCTCCTCACCAACGCCGCCGTGCACACCCCGGCCGGTACGAACGTGTCCTTGGACGTGTCCGTGTCCTCCGGCGCGGCCGTGGTGCGGGTCGCCGACTCGGGTCCGGGCATTCCCGCCGCCGATCAGGAGCGGGTCTTCGACCGCTTCTACCGCGTCGACAGGGCCCGCAGCCGTGACCGGGGCGGCAGTGGCCTGGGCCTGGCGGTCGCGCTGTCCCTGGTGCGGGCGCATGGCGGGACGGTCGAACTGACCAGCCGCCCGGGCGCGACCGCATTCACGATCAGGATTCCCCTCTGACGGGAAGAGCCTCTGACGGGAAGCCCCTCTGAGGGGAAGACCGCCGGCGCCCGTGGCTTCACTCGCTGTGCAGCACCTCCGCGATCGTCAGCCGCGCCGCACCCCGGGCCGGGATGTACGCGCCCAGGACCGCGATCGCGACGCCGGCCAGGGCCATGCCGACCAGCACCGGGGCCTGCCAGACGTCCGTCATGTACGGGGGCAGGGAGGTGGACACCGCGTCCGCCATGCGAGGCACCACCAGGTGGTAGCCCGCGATGCCCAGCGGGATGCCGAGCAGTGAGCCGACCGCGCCGAGTACCGCCATCGAGGTCACCATCATCGCCGTGACCTGCCGTGGCGTCATGCCGATGGACTTGAGCATGCCCAGATCCCGGCGGCGGTCGCGGGTGTTGAGGACGACCGTGTTGAAGACACCGAGCGACGAGACCACGGCGAGCATCAGGGTGAGCACCGTGGCGGAGCCGATGATGGTCTGGGCGATGGTGTTCGGGCCCCTCGGTGTCGGGTTGATCCCGGGGTCGGCGGCGGCTGCCGCCGTTGCGTAGGCGGCCGGGTCCGCACCCTCGCTGAGCTTGACGTGGTACGCGATGGGCTGCTCCTGCGGGGCCAGCGCCGTCATCGTCGACCAGTCGGTGGCGATCAAATCCCCGGCGCTCTCCATGAACTCGCCGACGACGGTCACCTCCTCCCGACGGTCGCCCTTCGCCAGCTCGATGTGGTCGCCGACCTCCAGTCCCTGCCCGCGTAGGAAGCCCGAACCGGCCACGACCTCGCCCGTGCGGTGCATCCACCGGCCTTCGGTGAGTACGTTGTCCAGCTGCGGCCGGTCCCCGCGGCGGCCCTCGAACGTCACCTTCTGCGTGGTGCCCGCGATGCGTACGTCGGCGTCAGCCCGGGCGGTGACCTCGCTCGCGCCGGGCAACGAGCCCAGCAGCGACTGGAGTTCGAGATCGCTGTGGACCGGCTTGATCTCCTCGCCCCGCTGGTATTTGGTCGCGTAGACCGTGACCTGGTAGGCGTCGCGCCCCGCCTCCCCGAACCTGGTCATCGTCGTGGCCAGACCGGTCGCGAACGTCACGGTGGTCACCCCGAGGACCACCGCGGCGAGCGTGAGGCCGCTCCGGCCCGGCCGGGCGAACGGCAGACCCAGCCCCAGACTCACCGACCGCGGCAGCCTGCTGCCCGCCAGCCCGCGCTGGATGCCCAGCGCCCGCCCGGCACGCGGCGCGCTGCCCGCGCTGATCGCCCGCGCCGCCGACAGCCGGTGCGCGCGGACTGCGGGGGCGAGCGCGGCGAGGACGCACACGCCGGGCATGCCGAGCAGCGCGAGAGCGTTCACCCAGGTCGGGATACCGACACTGCCGTGGAACACCCCCGCCTCGGGCCCGGTGAACACGAACTCGAAGAAGGGGCGCGCCAGGACGTTGCCGAGGACGGTGCCCAGCACGCAACCGGCGAACGCGGGGACGGAGATCATCGTGAGGTAGACGGCGACGACCTGTCCCGGCGTGAACCCCACGGCCTTGAGGATCCCGATGTGCCGCAGTCCGGAAACCACCGCGCCGCCCACGACGTTGGCGACGATGAGCACCGCCACCACGATCCCGAGGATGCCGAAGGCCATCAGGTAGGGGGCGTACGCCCGCGCCGAACTGCTTATCGCCTGCTTGAGGGTGAGATACGACTGGGAAGAGGCCAGCGCGTCCTTCGGCAACCCGTCGGTGACGGAGGCCAGGTTCGCGTCGATCCGGCTCTCCGAGGACGCGTCCGCGAAACGGAGGAGCAGCTGAGTGGTGGTCGGGTGCAGGGCCGCCATCTGTTCGGGGGCGACCCATGCATCGGCGGTCCGGCTCAGGTCGAAGGCGAGCCCGACGATGGTGAGGGCCGGGCCCGACGGCACCTGGACCCTCCTGCCCAGGTCGCCCGGCCCCCAGTCCGCATACCGGTTCACGACGATCTCGCCCGGCCCGGTGGCCCAGCGGCCCGCCCAGAGGTCCAGGCGGTCCACCGGGCCCCCGGGTCCAGGGCGGCCAACAACCGTGATCGCGCCGTTCACGGGGTATTCGGCGGGGTCCCTCGGCAGGTCGATGGTGGCCTGGGCGAAGGGCCCCGCGGCGGCCTCGACCCCGGGCCGCCGGGTGGTCTGTGCCAGCTGCGCGTCCGAGACCTTGGCGGGATCGAACGCGGCGACGACATGCGGGCCGCGTTGCGCGGCGAACGCCTTGTCGAACGGCGCGGAGGCCGCGTCGACCAGGCCGAGCGCGACCACCATCGCCCCGGTCGAGGTGAGCGTGACCAGCGCGATGACGAGTGTCTGGAGCCTCCGTCGCCGTACGGCCGCACGGGCTGCCCGCCACACCGCCCTCATGCGGACGGCTCCAGCGTGTGTTCGCCGGTCACGCGGCCATCCGCGATCTCGACCACTCGGCTGGCGCAGCGCCGGGCGAGGTGCTCGTCGTGTGTCACCAGGATGAGCGTCTGGCCGATCTGGTTGAGGTCGAGCAACAGGTCCATCACCTGTTCGCCGGCCCGGCTGTCCAGGGCGCCGGTCGGCTCGTCGGCCAGCAGCAGGGCGGGGCGGTTCATCAACGCCCGGGCCACGGCGACGCGTTGGCGTTCGCCGCCGCTGAGTACCGCCGGATACGCGTTCCGGCGGTCCGCGATGCCGAGTTCGTCGAAGAGCTCAAGCGCACGGCGGCGGGCCTGCCGGGCGGGACTGCCGGTCAACTGCGCGGCCAGGGCGACGTTGTCCAGCGCCGACAGGTCGTCGATCAGGTTGAAGAACTGGAAGATCATGCCGATGCGGCGCCGCCGGTACAGGGCGAGCCCCTTCTCGCTGAGGCCGCCCACGTTCTCGCCGTGCACCACGACCGTGCCGCCCGTCGGACGGTCAAGACCGGCGATCATGTTGAGCAGGGTGGACTTGCCGCACCCCGACGGGCCCATCACGGCGACCGCCTCACCGGCACGGATCTCCAGTGACACGCCGTTCAGTGCTGTCGTCTCGCCGAACTCCTTTCGTACGCCGTCGAGTTGCACGACGGCCTCTTCGCTGCTGTTGCTGCCCACGGTGACCATGGTCAGGACGCTAAGTGGGAGACCGGGCCCAGGGCATCCCTCCCCGGACGGCAAACCGGCCCGCTCCTCATCCTGGAGATGCAGGGCCTGCATCCACAGGCCGATGCGGACCGGTCGGCCTTCTGCGAAGGTGAGCCCCGTGGGGAAGTGGGAGCTGGACGCGCTGGTGGCGGCGCTCGGGGTGGCATGTGCGGCCGCCGGATGGCTGGGGGTCGCGTGGATGCGTACCCGGCGCCGGTGGCAGTCGGCCGTGGGGGAACGCGGCTGGCTCCTTGAGCGAGAGCGGCAGAGCGCCGCCCAGGACGCGGTCGCGGCCGAACGCGAGCGCATCGCACGGGAGTTGCACGACATCGTCAGCCACAACGTCAGCCTCATGGTCGTCCAGGCCGGGGCCGCCCGCGAGGTCCTTGGCACGATGCCCGACGAAGCGGCGAGGTCGCTGCGGGCCGTCGAGGACGCGGGGCGCGGCGCGATGACCGACCTGCGGCACCTGCTGGGTCTGCTGGCCCCGTCGCAGAGCGGTGAGGAGACGGACCAGGACCGGAACCAGTACTCGGGCTCGTACTCGTACTCGTACTCGTACTCGGGTGCGGGTGCGGGTGCGGGTGCGGGCGCGGGCTCAGGTTCGGGCGGTGGGAGAAGCCACTACGGCGGTACGGCGGGACTGGCGCCCCAGCCCGGCCTCGGCCGACTTGGCCAACTCGTCGACCGGATATCGTTCGCCGGGCTGCCCGTCGAGGTGCGGATCTCCGGCGAGCCGCGCCGACTGCCGGAGGGGATCGACGTGACCGCGTACCGGATCATCCAGGAGGCCCTGACCAACGCGCTCAAGCACGGCGACGGCGGCAAGGCCGAGGTGACCGTGCGGTACGCGGACCACGCGCTGCGCGTGGAGGTCCTGAACACCGGCCCGAGCGTCCTGACCGGCGGTGCGTCCGCGCCATCGGTGCCGGTTCCGCGACACCGGAAGGGCGCGGGCCGCGGACTGCTGGGCCTGCGCGAGAGGGTCGCGGTGTACGGCGGGGACCTGGACGCCCGGCGCCGTCTCGGCGGCGGCTACCGGGTCCGGGCGCGCATCCCGCTGGACCGGCCGTGACGGCGGGCGTGGACAGGGGCGCAAGCGTGGGCGTGGGCCGGGACATGGTGGGTGTGGACAGGGGCATAGGCGTGGGTGCGGGTGTGGGCAGAGACATGGGCGTGGGTGTGGGTGTGGGCGGAGGCGAGCGCGCTCCCCGTGTGCTCGTCGTCGACGACCAGACACTGATCAGGTCCGGTTTCCGGCTGATCCTCACCGCCCGCGGTATCGAGGTCGTGGGCGAGGCGGCCGACGGCGCGGAGGCGGTGGCGGCGGCCCGCGAACTCCGGCCGGACGTCGTGCTGATGGACATCCGTATGCCGAACATGGACGGCCTGGAAGCCACCCGCCGCATTCTGGCGCAGGTGCCGGAGTGCCGGGTCCTCATGCTGACGACCTTCGACCTGGACCGCTATGTGTACGCCGCCCTGTCGCTCGGAGCCAGCGGCTTCCTCCTGAAGGACGTCACCCCTGAACACCTGGCCGCGGCCGTACGCCTCGTCGACACCGGCGACGCCCTGCTGGCCCCGTCGATCACCCGACGCCTGGTGGAGCGCTTCGCCTCGGACACCGGTCGCCCATCCGCCCCGCACGCCGATCTCGCGTCCCTGACACCCCGCGAGCTGGAGGTCCTCACCCTGCTGGGCCGAGGCCTGTCCAACACGGAACTGGCCGGTGAACTGATCCTGAGCGAGGCCACGGTGAAGTCCCACGTGGCCCGGATCTTCGCCAAGCTGACCCTCCGCGACCGCTCCCAGGCGGTGGTGCTCGCGTACGAGACGGGGCTCGTCAAGGCGGGGGAACCGGGAGCGAGTTCCTAGTCGCGGATGCGCTGGGCGGGGCTCACCTCGGACACACCGGGTAAACCGGGTTGCTCACCGCCCCAGGGAGTCCCCGCCGGGGCGCAGCCAGGTGGTCAGGGCCCACCACCAGTGCAGGGTGCTCAGTGGCCCTGAGCGGCTCTCCGGTGGGGCGTCGGTCAGTGATTCGCCCGTGATCTGCTGGAGTCGGCCGAGCCGGTAACGGACGGTGTTGGGGTGGGTGAACAGGGCTGTCGCGGTCTGGTCCAGCCGGCGGCCGTTGTCGAGGAAGGTCAGGGCGGTGAGCGCGAGTTGGCGGTGGAAGGTGTCGGACTGATCGAGCCCGTTCAGGAATCGGGCGCTCAGGACCGAGCCCAGTAGCGGCTGTTCCGCCAGGGCGATCTCGGCGGCGAAGTCGGTGAGGTCGTGCGGTCCGCGCCGGCCTTGTCGGCGGCCGATGTCCGCCGCGCGTACGCACAGCCGGTAGAGCGGGCGAAGCTCACTCAGGGGAGCGGCAGGGGAGACGACGACAAGGGCGGTCGCTTCGATCTCCTCGTGGGTGGGCGTGCGGGGACACAGGCCGACAAGACGTCCTTCGACCAGTCCGAAGGTTCCGCGCAGTGCGGCGAGCCGACTCGTCAGCGGACGCGTCCGCGCGGGATCACCCATGTCCCAGACCAGACAGTGGTGTTGGCCGCCGGGGCGTATTCCGGCCCGCACCAGTTCCTCGGCGGACGGGGTGACACCGCCGACCAGTAACTGCCGCAGTATGCGGGTCAGGGCACCGAGCGGCTCGTGCGCTGTGCCCCGCTCCGCGGCACGGTATCCGTTGATCACGTGACGCTCGACCGCGTCGCCGTACTCCTTCAAGCGCATGACCATCGTGAGCAGTGCGCCGTCGGACACCCCGTCGGACCGGCAGCGGTCGACCATGATCTCCGTGGTGCGGGTGAACGCCGCTTGGAGGCCCTGCAACACGGCGGTCATCGGGATGCCTTGACCCGCGCGGTCGGCGCCGAGCAGCAGGGCGGCGGTGAAGTCCTGTTCCTCGACCCGCTCGAAGGTGTCGAACCATAGGTCGGCCGCGCGGATCATGGCGGTGACGTGCGAGCGGGTCTCCGCCTCGGCGAGCCGGGCCAGTTCGGGGGACCGGTCTCTCGCCGCGTCGACGAGGGCACCGCACACGTCCACGTCGACGACCATGCTCCGCAGGATCCCGGCCACCGAGTCGTGCTCGTCGGCGACGTTCACGGTCCCCCTCTCCGTCCGGGCAAGTCACCGGACCACAACGAAGCGGTGGAGCGTTGGAGCCGGGCTCCTACCACACCGCTGTCATCGACTGATTTCCTGAGGGCTACCGAAGGTAACAGGACAGCTGTCGCAGTAACACCCTCCGCGTCTCCCGTGCCCCGCGCATCTCTTCTGGAAGGCAGCCCATGGAGAACTCAGCGACCCCGTCGGACGTCAGCCGCCGGCAGGCCCTGACCGTGGCGGGAGGCGTACTCGCCGGTGCCGCCCTCGCAGCGCACGCGTCACCGGCCTTCGCGGCCGGGTCCTCGTCCTCGTCCTCGGACGCGGACGCGATCGTCGTCGGCGGCGGCCTCGCCGGTCTGGTGGCGACGGCGGAACTGGCGGCCGCGGGACGCAAGGTCTTGCTCCTGGACCAGGAGCCGGAGAGTAATCTGGGCGGGCAGGCGTTCTGGTCCTTCGGTGGTCTGTTCCTCGTCGACTCCGACGAGCAGCGGCTGATGGGCGTCAAGGACTCCCACGAACTGGCGTGGCAGGACTGGCTCGGCACGGCCGGCTTCGACCGCGGCGTCACCGATCCGGGTGGCCAGGACTACTGGGCCCACAAGTGGGCTGAGGCGTATGTGGACTTCGCCGCGGGAGAGAAGCGGTCCTGGCTGTACGAGCTGGGAGTGCGCTGGTTCCCGATCGTCGGCTGGGCCGAGCGGGGCGGCGGCCTCGCGGACGGCCACGGCAACTCGGTGCCTCGCTTCCACGTCACCTGGGGTACCGGTCCGGCGGTGGTCGAGCCGTTCGAGAAGAAGGTACGGGCCGCGGTCGCGGCCGGGAAGGTGACGTTCAAGTTCCGGCACCGCGTCGATGAAGTCGTCACGACCGGAGGCGTCGTGACCGGCGTACGCGGGGCGGTGCTTGAGCCGAGTTCCGCCGCACGCGGCAAGGCCAGTTCCCGCACGGTGGTCGGGGGCTTCGAGCTCAGTGCCCCGGTCGTGATCGTCACCTCCGGCGGCATCGGCGCCAACCACGACCTCGTACGGCAGAACTGGCCGGCCCGACTCGGTACCCCGCCCAAGACCATGATCACCGGTGTCCCGGCGTACGTGGACGGCCGGATGCTCGCGATCACCGAGCAGGCGGGCGGGCGGATCGTGAACCCCGACCGGATGTGGCACTACACCGAGGGCCTACGGAACTACGACCCGATCTGGGCCAACCACGGCATCCGCATCCTGCCGGGACCGTCGTCGATGTGGTTCGACGCCACAGGCAAACGCTTCTCGGCCCCCGACCTCCCCGGCTACGACACCCTCCACACCCTCAAGTCGATCACCGACTCCGGCCACGACTACTCCTGGTTCGTCACGACCCAGAAGATCATCGCGAAGGAGTTCGCGCTGTCCGGCTCCGAGCAGAACCCGGACCTCACGAACAAGGACATCCTGATGCTGCTCTCGCGCATCTGGCAGACTCCCGAGCCGATCGAGCGGTTCAAGAAGAACGGCGTCGACTTCGTCGTCGCCCCGACGCTGTCCGAACTGGTCCGCGGGATGAACAAGTTGACCGGCGAGGGCCTCATCGACCTGGCCGATCTCCAACGGCAGATCGATGCGCGGGACCGGGAGATCGACAACCCGTACACCAAGGACGTCCAGGTCATGGGCATTCGCAACGCCCTCGCCTACCCCGGCGACTCGCTCAGCCGCACCGCGGCGGCCCACAAGATCCTGGACCCCAGCGCCGGACCGCTGATCGCCGTACGCCTCAACATCCTCACCCGCAAAACCCTGGGCGGCCTGCAGACCGACCTCTCCGGCCGGGTCCTGGACGCCACCGGCGCCCCCGTTCCCGGTCTGTACGCGGCCGGTGAGGTCGCGGGATTCGGCGGCGGTGGAGTCCACGGATACCGCTCCCTGGAAGGCACCTTCCTGGGCGGCTGCCTGTTCTCGGGCCGTCAGGCGGGCCGAGCGGCGGCCGCCGCCACGGCGACCTGAGGCATCTTGAGCCCTTCGCGGTCACTCAGCAGGTGTGGGAGAGGCAAGGGTGCACGGGGGATGACATGCGCTCCGGGCGCCCCCTAGGGCCGAGGGGGAGAACCATCTCGCCGACCAGCTCGCAGCTCTGAAGGCCGCCCGCGTCATCGCTGATCGACGACTGGTCGCCGTGCGCTCAGTCATGCCGTTCAAAGCCTGACCTCGTTCTCCGGGGGGAGGTCGGTCAGCCGGTGGAGCTCCTGGTCAACGGAGTGTCCAGTTCTGGTTGTCCCTCCCGTTGCATTCCCAGAGGACTGCCCCCGTTCCGCTCTCTCCCCCGAAAATGTCGACACACTTCTGGGACTGATCAGCCATCAGTTGGACGCCGACGAGGTGGAATTGCTGGCTGGCGTTGCCGTTGCAGGCGGCCAGTTGGATCTCCGTCCGGTCGTCGGTCGCCCCTCCGTCCAAGGCCATGCATTTCCCCGATGACCGGAGGGTCCCACCCGATCCGGTCTGCCATTGCTGCGCCGTGGAGCCGTCGCACGTGGCCTGGAAGAGCTGCGTTCCCTCGGTCCCGGCGCCGCTGCTCAGGCACTTCCCTGAAGCGGCGACCACCAGGGCATGGCCGACCGGAGCGGCCGATGCGTCGGATCCACCCTTCGTGGATGTGTCCTTGCCCGGGGGCTCCGGCTCGGGGTCCTCCTGCGTGGCCTTGGACGTCGAGGGCGCTGAGGTGAGCGGTGTGGGCGGCGTGACGCCGGAAATTGCGGAGTTCGAGGAGTCGGGAGGTGACGTCGCAGGTGCGGGTGTGTCCGCGGACTGCGGCGTGGTGCCGCCAGCCGCGGACGGGACGTCCGAAGCTGTGGCGCTGGTGACGTTCTCCTCCGTCGGCGTGCTGAGCAGCAGACCGACCGCGATCAGTATCAGCGCGGCAACCGATGAGACGAGCGCAATCCGCTTCCTCGAACGGCCCGAGGGCCGCAGCACCTGCATGCCGCTCGTCGCGGACTGCGGGCTTTCCGCGGGTCCCCCGGCAGCGGATGCCTTGCCCGTTTCGCGGCCCGAGTTCCGCCCCGAATCCGAATCCGGGTTTGCAGCCGGGTTCGCCGCCGGAGTCGGAGCGTCGTGGGCCACCGCACGGACCGCGAGCGGAGCAGCAGATGAGCCCGCTGCGCCGATCGGTATTCGCAGGAGGCGCTCGGCGTCCTCGGCCGACAGCCGCTCGGCCGGTTTGCTCGCGAGCAGCCCCTGGATCAGTGGGGTGAGCGGCCCGGCGGTTCGTGCCTCGGGAGCCGGCTCCATGGCAATGGCGTACATCGTCTGCGCCACGCTCTCCCGGAGAAAGGGTGAGCGGCCCTCGATCGCCTGGAGAAGCGTTGCGCCCAGCGCCCACAGGTCACCCTCCGGACCCGGCGTGGTGCCGACGAGGCGCTCGGGGGACATGTAGTCGACCGACCCCACTAGTTGGCCGGTACGGGTGAGATTGGAGGTCTCGGAGGCGTGGGCGATGCCGAAGTCGGTGAGGACCACCCGGCCGTCCTCGGCGAGCAGTACGTTGGCCGGCTTCACGTCGCGGTGCAGGACCCCTGCCCGGTGCGCCGCCTGTAACGCGGCGATCACGCCACGGCCGATCCTGGCGACCTCTTCGAGCGGTATCGGGCCGTGCGTCTTGATCAGATCGGCGAGGGTGGTGGAAGGTACGTACTCCATGACGATGCTGGGCAGGCCCTCGTCGTCCACGACGTCGTGCACGACAACAACATTGGGGTGGCTGATCCGGGCGGCGCTGCGGGCCTCGCGCCGGGCGCGCTCGAAGAGGGCGGCGAGTTCGTCGTCGTCGAGATGCGGCTGGGGATGGAGCTTCTTGACGGCGACCTGGCGGTCGAGGAGATCGTCGTGGGCGCGCCACACGGTGGCCATACCGCCTCGGCCGATCCGGTCGAGGACGCGGTATCGGCCGGCGATCAACCGTCCTTCGTCGGACACCGTGGCTTCCCTTTCGCTGCTACAGGGCTGATTTCGGCCCACGGCACCAGGCGGCCCCGGCGGCCGGGGAGCCACCCAACGACACGTTTTCTGTCGCCTGTTGACGCTACCCGTCTGCTGAGGAGGGATCATATGCCGATACGCCGATGCCAGGCTCGGCGGCACGTCGGAGGGCACGCCGGGCACACCCACGGACGCCGACCACCCGCTCATCGCACAGGCTCATCCTCGGACAGGTGGCCACGCGAGACCTTCTCGTCGCCGACCTGGGGCGGGCCGCCAGAATGCCGGACTTCTCCGAGCAGTTCGTCCCCAGAACCAAGTAAGTGGAGCATGACAGTGGCGCATGACGCATATGTGCGGCAGCTGATCTCACGGGCGAAGGACGGCACCATCCCGCCGCAGGAGGTGAAGCAGATCGCCCAAGCCGTCACCGAGGGCCGGCCCGGGCGGGAGCTGTACCAGCGCCTGTACGCGGTGGCCCGTGCGGGCGGCCCGGCATACGAGCCACTGATCGCCACGTATCTGATCTACCCCGAGGATCCCGAGGTCTCGGCGCTCGCCGTGCAGGTGCTCACGGCGCACTGGAGAGTGGGAGCGAAGTACCGGAAGCAAATCATCGAGTTGCTGGGCTCCCCCGAGTGGGACCTGGATGACGACGCGTTCATCGCCGCGGTCTCGGGGGCGGGGGCGATCCTGCACGACGGGTTCGACGCCGAACTCCTCCGTGCCTTGCTGCGACTCGCCGAGGAAGGCCGCGGTGAGTATGACGACGATCACATGCGGCGTATCGCGGTGGAGGCGATCGCCCGCGCGCTGGGCGCCAGCCACGCCGAGTTGACGAGACTGCCCGAGGGAGTCACCCGTGCGGAGTGGTCGCAGGGCCTGCTCAGGGCCGCGCGTGACCGACTGCACGAGGCGGCACGTCAGCCTTGAATCCGCTGACGGCCGAGCAGACCCGCGGCAGCAGGCTATGGGCATGTGCGATGTGCGCTCCACCGCATTCCGGGGGGCGAGGGAACTCTCGACACTCATCTCCATAAAAATGAGGTGAGTTGAGAAATCTACTATCGCGATTACAACGTGAAGCTGGGTGGAGGGACGATAAGGTGCGAGTTCGCTATCTGGGCGCCCCGGACGCTCCTCCCAACCCTGTTGATGGCAGATACCACTTCATTCCGAGGCAGGAATACGTCGTACTCGAACTGCATGTACGGAGTGACGGCTCTTCCTCCCTGCGGATCGAGCACTCGCCGGGCGACCTCGCCGGCCTGTACAGCGGGAAGTACTTTGAGCAGGTGTCTGACGCCATTCCTTCTCAGTGGAGTGTGGAGATCTATCGGCGAGGCGGGCTGAGCATGGGGCCGAAAGAATGGATCGCAGGAGACTTCTGGGAGCGCATGATGGAACGTGACCCGGAAGCGGAGGCTGCCTTCGAGGTGATACGCGACGCGATCCTGGCCGAGGATCCGGTCGCCTGATCCAGCCAGCGCCGTCAATCCGAAAGAGGCGGAAGTTGCGCGGCCTGCTCGGTCTCTACCTGCTCCCTGGTCCGTCCTCTTCCGTCCGTCGGCCGTCCGCCGGGCGCACGTGCTGCGTCGGCGGCCCGCTAACTGAATCCCGACGGCGAGGAAGTCGCTCGCCTCGGCACTTGAGCAGACCATCTCCGTGCGGGCGAGTGCTCGAATCTAGCCTCGCGCTTTCGTCAGCGCGCTCGTCCATGCCTTGACCAAGCGAGTGGATAGTGCCCCTGATCTGCAACGATGTGGTGTATTCAGAGTCTTGTCAGCTGCAAGGGGAGAGGCACTCGTCAGGTGAGTGAGCGTATCGGTGGTACCCGAGTGTCCGTGCCGAGGCTGGACGCAGCGAAGCGGGCTTACGGGGCGGGGCGGGAGTCGTTCTTCTCGGCGGTCCTGAGGTGGGTGTCGAACCAGTCGATCGCGACCGTGCAAGAGAGTTCGAACTGCTGGGTGTAGGAAAAGAAGTGGTCGCCGTCCGTGAGGACGAGCTTCTTCGGTTCGCGGGCGCGGTTGAAGCCGTCGAGGGCAATGTCGGCGGGGGCGACGTCGTCGCCCTTGGCCACGAGCATCAGCAGGGGGGTGGGGGCGATGCGGGAGATCCACTGACCGGGTTCGTAGGCACGGGCGCGACGGCTGGACTGAAGGGTCACCTCGTTCGTCCACGTGTCGTCCGGTGCTCGGTGCAGGTAGAAGTCGGCCGCCCCCTTCTGTGGGTAGGCCGCCGGGGAGCCAGGGCTCGTGTCGGTGTCGACGAAGGGTACGTAGACGGGCGGCTTGCCGGCCAGCTGGTCGCGTTCGTCTTGGTGGAAGCGCTCTTCCAGGGCGCGTACCTCCTGGGGCGGGACGCGGCGCAGTCCGGTCTCGTAGCCGCTGACGGTGGGGGCCTGAGCGTAAACGGCTTTGATGCGGCGGTCGGTGGCGCCGAGGACCAGGGCGTGACCACCGGCGTAGCTGAATCCCCAGATGCCGATAAGCTGTTCGTCGATTTCCCCGCGTGTGCCGAGGTAGGTGATCGCCCATCGCCAGTCCGCGATCTGCTGGTAGGGGTCGATGTCCTGGCGAGGCGTGCCGCCGCTGTCGCCGAAGTTGCGATGGTCGTGGAGGAGAACCGCGTAGCCGGCCTCGCTGAAGCGGCGGGCTGTGTGCTCGATGCTGTGATGGCGGGTGCCGCCGAAACCGTGGGCCATGGTGATGGCGGGCAACGGCTTCTCGGTCTTCTCGGGAAGGAACAGCCAGGCGGCCAGTTCGATGCCGTCGGGCAGGGGAATGCGCACGTCGATGCGCTCAACCATGGCGGACACTCCTTCAATGGGTCTCTGTTCATGCGTCGTGATGTCACGGCCGCTCAGGTCTGAATGAACGTCGAGGTCGGCAATACCCGCGGCTTCGCCTCGGCATTGAGGGCATCCGCCCCGTGCGCCGCGAGAGTTTTCGGTCCTGGAACCGGCGAGAATCCGTCGATGTCTCTCTGTAGCGTGCCAGGAGCGTTCTTCAGCGGGCCGGGTGGTTCCCTGCCCACACCGTGGGGATTCGGCCTGACCACGGACTTGCCTGTTCGAGTTGTCCGGCGAGGCGGAAGAGGCGGCCTTCGAGGCCATATCCGGCGGCGAACTGCATACCGACCGGGAGCCCCGTCCCGGCGTCGGCCGTCACGGGTACGGACATGGCGGGCGTGCCTGCCACGTTGAACGGCATGGTGAACGGCGACAGGTGGTTGATGCGCTCGATCCAGCCGAGGCCGTCCAGTGTCTCCGCACCCTCCGTATGAGTGCCCAGAGACACGGGAGGATCCGGCAGGGTTGGCGTGAGGAGGATGTCGTACTCGTCGAAGTACTGCGCCAGGCTTCGGGCCACTCGGTTCCGCATCGCGAGAGCGGTGTGGAATTGCGCGCCGCCGACCCGCTGCCCGTAGTGGTAGCCGGCGAGGGTCGCCGGCTCAAGGGTCGAGGAGTCGACGGGACGGCCGAAGGCGGCGGCCAGCCCGTCGACCAGGGTGGTGAGGTTCACCGTCATGAGTCGGGCATTGGCCAGGACGAACTCCTCCCAGTCGGCGCCGAGGTCGACTTCAACCTCCTTCACCTGGTGGCTGAGGGATTCAAGCAACCGCACGGTGCGGGAGAGGGCGTCGGTCACCGGGGCGGAAGTGCGGCGTCCGCCCCACGCCTGGGCGAGGACACCGATTCGCAACGAGCCCGGATGACGGGTGACTTCTTCCGCGTACGGCCGTGACGGCTGCTGGGCGAAGTAGGGGTCGCCCGACTCCGGGCCGCGTATCTGGTCGAGCAGTACCGCACTGTCGCGTACGGTGCGGCTGACGCTGCCGTGCACGGCCAGGCCGTTGAAGACCTCGTCGACGTCGGGCCCCATGGACACCCGGCCACGGGTGGGCTTGATCCCGAAGAGGCCGTTGTACGCGGCGGGGATACGGAGCGATCCGGCGGCGTCGGTGCCATGGGCGACCGGAACCACCCCGGCGGCGACAGCGGCGGCCGCGCCTCCACTGGATCCGCCCGCGCTGCGCTCCAGGTCCCACGGGTTGCGGGTCGCGCCGTACAACGCTGATTCCGTGGAGATGCCATAGGCCATCTCCGGTGTCGCGGTGCGCCCGAACGTCACGAGGCCCGCGCGCCGGAAGCGCTGCATCAGCGAGGAGTCGGCGCCGGCGACGTTACCGGCCGCCAGGCGGCTTCCCAGCTCCATCCGCCTCCCGGCCATGGCCACCGCGATGTCCTTGATCAGAAAAGGGACGCCGGCCAGTGGCGTGCTACCGGGGACAGGTTCGTCGTCGGTCAGCCAGGTCTCCACGACGGCGTTGATCCGCGGATCAACTGCCTGTACAGCCTCGCGCGCGGCTGCCTCCAGTTCGGCGGGGAGCACCTCGCCCTTAGCCACCAGTTCCGCCAGCCCGACCGCGTCGAAGCTCACGTACTCAGAAACTTTCACTGCCACTCCCTGACAAGAATGATACCGTCGAGTTCCGAACGATACTCTACGGTATCGAAGGGGTCTGGCTGGTACCGTAGGGGGGTTGTGGACCGTACGATCGACCGGAGTGACGGAGTACTAATGGCATCGACCCTCAGCAGGCCGGGCAGAGTGGCGAAGCTGCCGCCTCGTGAGCGCATCCTCGACGCGGCCGAAGAGCTCTTCCAGAGGGAAGGGATCCGGCAGGTGGGGGTCCAGACGATCGCCGACAAGGCCGAGACCACCAAAATGGCGATCTACCGGCACTTCGAGACCAAAGACGCGCTGGTCGCGGAGTGGCTGCGGATCGTCGCCGCTGATTACCAGGCGGCCTTCGACCGCGTGGAAACCGAATACCCCGACCAACCCGAGGAGCAGATTCTGGGCCTGGCCCGCTTCATCGCCGAGGGGCTGCCGGCGATCTCATACAGGGGCTGCCCGTTCATCAACTCCCTCGCCGAGCTGCCCGACCGCCTTCATCCGGCACGGCAGGTGATCGAGGACCACAAGGCCCACCAGACCCGCAGGCTGATCGGCATGTGCACCAAGGCCCAGATGCCCGACCCCGGACAGGCCGCAGCCGAGATCACCTTCGTACTCGAAGGGGCGCAGGTCAGCACACAGAACGGAAGCATCGATCAGACGGGAGATCGCCTGATGAAGATCGTCGAGGGAATCGTGGACCGGCACCGCTCCCACCTCGGCGCACACAGGGCGGCTGACTGACCGCCCGCGCCGCCCGACCGGCCACCGCATAACGTGGGCATGCGAGTGGGGCCGGGCGCCCCCGCCCACCTGGAAAGCGTCTTTGACCGGAGCGGGAACAGGGGACCTGGACGATCCTCGTTCTCGCTGGTCGGCTTCGCCTATTACGGGCGCGCTCGTCTATACCTTGATCAAGTAAGTAGAGAGTGCTCCTGACCTGCAACGATGGGACTTGTCTAGGGTCCTGTCGGTTACACGGAAAGAAGCACTTCTCAGGTGAAGCAGCGTATCGGGTCGTACCCGCGTGTCCGGGTAGAGGGCGGCGGCCGTGCGGTGGTCTCGCAGGCTGGCGGCGTGCTGCTGGTCGAGACCGTCCGCAAGGCCGGCTTGGACACGGCGATATCAGCGGCGCTGGCGCCGTGGCGGAAGGCTCGGGCGGTGCACGATCCGGGCAAGATCCTGCTGGACGTGGCCCTGGCGGTCGCGCTGGGTGGGGACTGCCTCGCGGATGTCGCCATGCTGCGGGCCGAGCCGACCGTGTTCGGGTCGGTGGCCTTCGACCCGACGGTCTCCCGCCTCATCGACACCCTCGCCGCCTCCGGGGAGAAGGCCCTACGGGCCATCCGCTCCGCACGGGCTGAAGCCCGCCAGCATGTCTGGCGATTGGCCGACCGGGAAGCGCCCGATGCGGGCGGGATGGTGACCGTGGACCTCGACGGGGTGCTGGTGATCGCGCACTCGGACAAGGAGGACGCCGCACCCACATGGAAGCGGACCTACGGGCACCACCCGCTGATGGGGTTCGTCGACCACGGGCCGGGCGGCACCGGGGAGCCGGTGGCGGCCCTGCTCAGGCCGGGAAACGCGGGCTCGAACACCGCGCCGACCACATCACCGCCGCCCAACTGGCCTTGTCCCAACTGCCGAAGGAGTACCGGCGCGGGCGCCGGATCCTGATCCGCACGGATTCTGCGGGCGGCACACGACTTCGTGGCCTGGCTCGCCCGGCGGGGACGGTGGCTGTCCTATTCGGTGGGCATGGTGATCACCGATGCGATCCACAGCCACGTGCTGAAGGTACCCACCTCGGCCTGGTCACCAGCCGTCGAGGCGGACGGCGAGATCCTGACGGGGCCTGGGGCGCCGAACTCACCGGCGACGTCCTGGACGGCTGGCCTAAGGGCATGCGGCTGATCGTCCGCAAGGAACGGCCGCACCCCGGAGCCCAGTTGCGGCTGACGGACGCGGGCGGCATGCGGCTGACCTGTTTCGCCACCAACACTTCGGGCCGGCCGATCGCCGAGCTCCGGCACCGGCTGCGGGCCCGGGCCGAGGACCGGATCCGGGCCGCCCGGGCCACCGGTCTGCGTAACCTGCCCCTGCACCGCACTGCCCAGAACCGCAACTGGCTGGAGATCGTGCAGATCGCACTCGACCTGCTGGCCTGGATGCCCATGCTCGCGCTGACCGGCAAGGCCCGGCTCTGGGAGCCCCGCCGTCTGCGCCTCCGTCTGGCTCGGCACTGGCCCTGGAGCAGCCACATCACCGCCGCCCTCGACCGGCTCGCGCTCCTACCGAACCCTGGCTGACCAGCAATTTCCCCGTCCCTACGACAGCAGCCCGACACCGGATCAGTGGAACCCGGCGCAACCCCGAGACGATACTCGGGCTCTCGGCCTGCCCACCCTCAGCCCACGGCACGAAAACGGTCCACCGACTCGGTCGGCGGACCGTCATGAAACTTCGAGGCTAGAGCCAGTCCCGTCGCTTGAAAATCACGTACAGACTCGCGCAGACGACCCCCATCAAGCCGATCGCGAAGGGGTATCCGAAGCGCCAGCCGAGCTCCGGCATGTTGTCGAAGTTCATCCCGTAGATCGTCCCCACCAGCGTCGGCGCGAACAGAATCGCCGCCCACGACGAGATCTTCTTGACGTTGTCTACCTGTGGGTGCTGACCTGCGGTGATGCGACTTAACTCGCCTCTGGCCTGTGCGGATGACTCTTTCCGCGCCTTTCAGGGGCGTGCCGCATTACGCAGTCGATTCTCCCCACACGCTCCCCAACGCCGCTCGTACTCCCCAGATTCTCCCCAGAGAACGGGTCGGCGCAGAGGTAGGGAGCGTTGCTTCGGCGCGTGCGAGGCGGAGTGTCCTGATCGCAGCCCATTGCCGACATCGCCGTGGTCTCTGGGCGCTCCGTGGGTGTTGGGCCGCCTCGCTGTAGAGGAGTTGGACGCTAGTTTGGAGGCGTCGTATCGGGGATTCGGTCTGTATGAGGTGCGCCTGTGGTTCGACTGGTCCTGATTTGGGGTTCCGTTGTCAGTGGTGGCCCATATCATCCGCTCACCCGTATGGAGCAGGTTCGGAGCGGAGCGGTACGACATGGCACGACAACGCCCGTGGATCATCGAAGACAGCGCGATCGCCTCACCAGATCAAGACCGTTTTGATTATCGGTCAGTGAGCCGTGAGCTCTTCGGTATCGTCCGCGGCTCCAATCAACTGCTCGCGGTCGGACTCCCCGGGCCGTTCGGCAGCGGCAAGTCCTCCGTTGTCGGTCTCCTCGCAGATGAACTGAGAGGTGATAAGAACTGGGCGATCCTGCACTTGAGCGCTGAGCGACACAGCGGCTCAGCCCGTGCAAGAGGACTGTTGTACGGGCTGCTTGACGGAGCCTGGCGGCAAGATCTGGGTCTGCTGCAGGTTTGGGTGAGGTTGACCTGCTCCACCTCTCAGGTTCCAGTTCTGCTGGCTAACTGACGGCCTTCACGAAAGGTTGCCGGACATGCCCCGCGGCTGCTTGCTCAGGAGTTGTTCTGCTGCCTCGATCGCTCCTTCCTCCAGTGCCTCTACGGAGACACCCCAGCTCTCGTCCCAGTCATCCAGGTTGAGCGCGCACGGGACCGTGCAACGTTTGTTTGGCACTCCCGCCACCTCAGGCGCCCCCGCCTGCTCCACTTGCCTACGCCATCACACTGCCCCGGCCTCAGCCCGGGTTGGACGCTGGGGGGTGGTGGACATGGAAGGTAAGCCCGGTGATTCGGCCTGATTGGATGACGGGACCATGCTGAACGCCACCGTTGATGGAGTTGTGAACGATCTCCCGACGCGTCGCTGGGGCAGCGTCGAGCCGCTGCAACGAGGTGAGCAGGACGCGAAGGTCGTCGCCGGTGAGAGACCCGTCTTCGACGAGCTGTTGCAGGTGGACATGCCACTGAGCTCTGAGGTCGGAGGCGGCCTGCTCGTCCGCTGCAGTGTCGGCGGTGAGCAGCCGGGTCCTTGCATTGTCCAGGTCGGCGAGTGTGGTGGCATCCGAGCCGGTCCGAGCTAAGGACCGTCCGACAAGTTCACGGGCGTGCGTCCAGGAGTCGGTGACCATGAGGGAAACCAGGGTCGTTGCTCCTGACGCGGCGAGAGCGGCCAGTTCGCTGTCCATCGATTCCTCCTAGATGTGTCAGGAACCCGATGTCTCATCGGGCGTACCTGTGGTGGAACGCGGCCCCTCGCGGTTATCCGGTGTGAAGCTCGCCGGCGGGTCGAACCGGCGGCGCAGTCCCTCGGCCGTCTCGTGGCGGTCCTGCGTCTTGATGATGTCGGAGATCTGTTTGGCCAGCATCGCCCGTCGGACGTCTCCGTCCGTAAAGCCCATGGCGTCGAAGAAGCCCGAGAGATGATCCGCAGCCGTCCATTCCTGTGTGGCGGGAGCGCGGTGCGCCTCCAGGAGCTCGGGAGCGGCTCGTTCGCCGGGCTGCTGGGGCACGAGGTTCTGAAGTCGCTCGGGAATGTCGGTGTCATTGGCTGCGGACGTGAGCTGCGCGATGAGAGGGAGGTCTGCCACTGTCCGTTCCACGTGCTCGTCGTTCTTGGCGAGCCACCAGACCACCGCACTGCCTGTGTCCTTCAGCACGTCGTCTCCCAGGTACTGGCGCTTGCTCTGCTCGTATTTGCGCTGGTGCTCCCAGACCGCCTTGTCCTTGCGCACCTCTGCGAGTCTGTCCAAGCGCTCTTGGTCCTGCTCGAGCAAGGTGAGGCTGATGTTCTCCGCCATGGCCTGGAGGTGTCCCGTGGCGTCCGGATGCATATGGCCAAGGACACCGCTGAGCTCGTGTTGGACGAGTGAGGCTCGACCAGGCTCCCGTTTCTCGGTGATGGCGCGGGCACGGTTCAGGACTGCTTCGGCGGCGAGTCCGGCCGGGCTGAGGACGGGGCCGTTTCCGGACGGTTCGACGAGGTACCACCGCACGGTTGCCGAGAACACGAAGCTGTAGTCGTCCCAGTGGCTGGGCAGTGCCACCTGGCTGACGTAGCACTCTGTGCGTTCCACGGGGGAGGCAGTGAGCTGTTCCTCGAAACTGACCGGTATGGAACCGCGGCGCAGCGAAGCAATCCGGAAGGCCGTTGCGGGGATAACGAGGAGGAGCGCGGCCAGTGTCGGCCATGTCCATGTGGGCCACCGTTGTGTCAGGCCGACGATGGTCAGCAGTAAGCCGCACAAGACGGTGAGGAAGACGGTTGTCGTCTTTCTTGCGGTCGTCATGGTTGAGACTCCTTGGCTGATGCCGGCGGGGTGGCCTGGCCCAGGCCCTGGGCCACGCTGATCTTCCGGAGGAGCAGCTCAGTGGCTTTGGCGGAGCGTGCGGGACCTCCCGGAGCAGTGCGCTCGGCTTCGCGGGCACTCGCGTACAGCATGGCGAAAACCGCCCCCCGCCTGTTGTCGCACCGCTCGGCGGAGTGGACGAGGACGTCGAGCAGTAGTTCACCGCGGTGTCCCGTGTCGTCGGCCGCCCAGTGGAGCCAGCGTTCTGTGTGTGGATGCCACGCAGCCTGCGGCATTCTGGTCAGTACCGCATGCCAACAAGTGGTCAGGGAACGCTGTACACCGTTCTCCTCTACCAGCGAGCGTGTGGTGTTGGAGGCATCCGTCAATGGCACCGGATCGCAGACCCGCAGGAAGATTTCGAGGTCGGGCGGCGAGAGGTCGGATCGTGCGAGGCGGTCGAGTAGCCTTCGGCGCAGCCGACGACTCCGTGCCGCCAGATCGCACAACGCTTGCACGGCGCGGGTGGTGTCGCGCTCACGCCGGGCCAGGTAGTACAGCCGGAGCAGGGCCTGGTCGGGGTGGCTGGACGCGAGGACATCGGCGCAGAGTTGGACGAGGACCTGCGCGAACTCTCCTTTGATGTGCCGGTATGCGCACCACTGATAGATCCGTTCGCGGAACTCCCGCCCATGAGCGGGGTCGTTGAGAGCACAGGTGAGTATGTGGACGGCGGCTTCTAGCCGCGCCCTACTCGCGGCCTCGGAACTCCATCGTTCGGCGAGAGACGCCAGACCGTCCCCGCGCCTCGTTCGAAGATACTGATCAGCCATACGCGCCACGAGATCGTCACGAACGGCGGGGACGAGCTGCGGATCGTTCAGATCCACGACCCTCGCGGCCCAGGTGCCGAGGTGGAAGCGTAGGTCAGGCATGTGATCCCAGAAATGTGCGCGGACGGCGGAGTCGTAGTCCAACTCCGCAAACTGGATGTGCCCGTCCGGTCCAGTTGCGGCTTCGATCTCCGCGAGCCGCTCAGCGAGGTCTTTGTGCTGGATCAGAGGGAGCCCTTCGGACGGGGAGTCGAGAGTGCTCAGCAATAGCTGGGCCGCACGGTGAACGACGTCGGCGTGCGCCCCATGGAGCATGGAGACGGCGATCAACAGTGCCCGCTGAGGTGCCTCGCGTAATCCGGCGGTGAGTGTGGCGACTTCCTTCCGCCGGTCGTTCCGTGCTCTCTTGGCTGCGGCGCACCACTGTGCGAAACCTTCGTCCGGTCGAGCGGTCTCGCGGGCGCGGCGTATCAGGTCGGCGAAGTCCGCAATTTCCCGCATCGGCCTTTCGTCAGGCCGGAACTCGGTGACGGTCACGTCGGGCTGGATGTATTGCTCGTACGGTATGCCGTGCACGCGGAGGTGCCGCCGGAGAACGTTCAGGCCCGGCGGTCGCTCGATTTTGACCCGGTAGTACTGAAGGTCGGGATCGACGACGCCGCCGTGTGGCATGACGACCACCAGATGTGCGTGCCGTTCGTGGACGGCCTTGCGGAGGGCAAGGAGGCCGGCCCTTACCGCGGACCACTGGCGGCTGTCTGCGGCCGAGAGGTTCAGCAGCAGTTGGTCACCGGTTTCGACCAGAGCCGGGTCGTGGAGGGACAGTTCGTCTTCCTCGCCGGGAAGAAGTTCGTGGAAAACGCCGCTGTCCCGGTGGTACTCACGCAGGAGTACGCGGGCCGCGGAGGTGCGGCCGCTGCCTGGGGAGCCGTCGAGGATGACGGTGCCGGTGTCGGAGAGAGTGGAGCGGGCCTTGCCCATGTCGACGGGGGCGACCAACACGCGTCGCAGCCAACGTAGTTGGTCTTCAGCGACGCGCCGGAAGGCTGGCTTGTCCGAGTGCTGTAGTTGGGCGCCGACGTTGACGTAAATGTTGCCGGGGCCGGTGTGCGTGAACCCGTGCGGGTTCTCGACCCGTGTGCTGCTGTGCTGGTTCACCGGCTGTCGTCCGCGGGGCGATCGGGCTCGCCGAACCGATGCTGGATGGTGCCGTGGTTGTCGCCTTCGAAGTTCGTCACCCCGTTCCCCGAGATGTGCCGGTCGCCCGACACATAACGGGAGTTCTGGTAGATGTGGCCGTTTCCCGTATGGACGGGGCCGTGGGCGCCCTTCACGATGGTGCCGCCCACGTCTCCGGTGAAGTCACGGCTTTGCACGGCCGTTCCGCTCACGTCCCCGATTGAGTTGGTCACGGTGTCCGACGCGGGCGACGTCTTGTTGACCTGGAGCAGGTCGCGCAGCCCGGGGACCATCTCGAACACCAGGTCACCGATGCGCCTGACACCCGCCTCGGTGTCGTGGGTGTCGAACGGAATGGTTTGGAGGTCGGCGAGCCGTGCCAGTTGGATCGGCAGGTCGGCTTTGCTCAGCCGGTTCGTCTTCCGGCCGTCCAGGATGGGAACGACGGGAAGTTCGCAGGTGAACGCCTCCTCGATCTCCCTGCGCACCCAGTCCTCCGGATCGTGTAGCCGGGTTTGGAAGTTCGTCCAGTCGGGTCCGACGATGGCCAGGAGGAGAGAGCTGTGTCGCAGCGCCGCAAGCAGGGCGTCGGGGTAGGTCTCACCGGGGGTGATGGACTTCGAGGCGCGGAAGATGTGCTCCGGGCCGAAGCGACGCGACAGCTCCTGGTCGATCAGGGCGGCGGTCTTTTCCCCGTCGCCCGTGCGGTAGTTGATGAAGACCTCGCGCATGGTGACATCTCCTTCAGAAAGTGGACAAGCGCGATAACGTGCCGAGCCGCGGCCCCAGCCGACGTACCGATGGGTGATCCGAATGGCGAGCAAGGACCCGGGCGAGGCGTCGCAGATCGGTCGTGACGGTTGCGGACCGCACTACTGCCACGCCGTCGAGCAGTGGTGTCGTCAGCGCACATGCATGGTCGATCTCGCCGGCCGAGGCATAGGCGAGCGCACGGCGCGCGCCGTATCGCACCTGTGTACGCACCGCCTGTTGGCCGACCAGGGCAAGTTGCCGATCGAGTACCTCGCCTGCCTCCCGCGGCCGACCGAGATCGACCAGGCACCAGCCGGTGACCATGCTGACTGGGTCGGGAAGGTGCATGGTGCCGATCACCGGCTCTTCGGAGCCGTCGTCCTGGCGGGCGAAGAACGTACGAGCGCGGTCCAGGGCATGCAGACAGGCATGGAGATCGCCTGCGAGGGCGTGCCCTTGTGCTTCGCGCTGTGCGGCTAGTCCGCGGATCCGCGGTGGGAGCGTGCTGCTCTGCGCACGACGGGCGAGGGCGACGGTCTGCTCGGCGTCGTCCCGGTACAACGTGACCAAGGCTCTACGGACCAGCGCGTAGCCGGCCAGCGACTGATCACCGCTGGCGGCTGCCAGGTCGACCGCGCGCTGTGTCCACCACAGTGCCGCACGCTCGTCTCCGGTTTCCTGCACCAGCCAGCCGACATACTCGGCGTACCGGGAACCAAGAGCCAGTAGTTGTCGGCGGGTGCTGCTGTCGGTTTGAGCGGACGGTTCCCGCAGGGTGTGCGTCTGAGCAATGAGGACGGGCAGGAGTAGACCGGGTTCCACGGACTGGCCAAGTCTCCGGTAGTGCGTGAACAGCGAACGGGACGCTTCCAGCATGCCGACGCCCGAGGCCGGGGAGGCCGGGCCCCCTTCGTCCGACCGCCAGGTCATCAGCGATGCGGCGCCGGCGCTCATCACCGCCCGCCGGCCCATGGACTGGAACCGGTTCGGACCGCCCGGCGACAACTGCATGATCCAGTCCTCCTCGTTGACTTGGGTCGGCGCTGGTTCGGCAGAGGGATCAGCCGCGACCTGGGTGACCAGGGCATTCAGTGCTCCGTCGGCACCGAGGGTGGCGTCGCACAGCCGAACGAGATCACGGCTGGGGGCCTTGATGCCTCGCTCGACTTTGCTCAACTGCGCCTTGTGTAATGCACGGCGCCGGACAAGGCCGTCAGGCTCAGTCCGGCCTCCAGGCGGCGCTTCCTCAGTTCCTCGCCGAACTCGGTGGACGGCAGCGGCACGGAAACCTCCAATGACCATCCGCCCAGGCCGAGGTGCGCTGCACGCAAGAGTGCGGCAATCCCGCCCGGACGGACAAGGCGATCGATGCTGTTTCCCGTTTCCTTCTCCTGTGTCGGGGCGCAGCATTCGCGGGGGCAGGAAGTTGTGCCAGTCGGAGAGCCAGGCAAGTCCCTGCCCCGTCAGGTTGGGGCCGAGTCGCCGTGCAACCTCGCCGGCGGGCCGAACCCAACCGGTGGGGTGTCGGCTCGTACAGGGCCGGGTCGCCGGTCGAGTGCGGGCCGGAAAGCGGGCGTCGGTAGCGCTGGTCTGGCCTGTTTTGGTGACCGCGGACGGCTAGAGGCACCGTCCGCACCGATTTGGACCGTGCCGGGCAAGCGATGCTCGCCGGAAGTGTCACTAGTCGGTTACCTGGTCGATGGCGGGTGACGAGCGCGCACCCGTGCGCTGCGGATGACTTCCCGTCAGCGGCTATCCGACGGTCCGGCCCTGTGCATCACCCGCGTTACGGCCTCTCAGACGGAGTAGGAAAGGCGGGTTTAGATTCGTCATGGGCCGGAAAATCCCCGACGGCTGGATTGCGCCGGTGCGGGACTTCCCCTTCAAGCTCTCTTCAACCCTTGGGGACCGGGAATTCGAAGTGCGTGTGCTTGGTCGGTTCACCATCGGCGGTACCAAGGATGCCGCCGATGGAAGACCACGCGGCCGGGCACTTGTGTCATGCGTTCGATCCTCCCCACACACTCTCCAGATCAGTGCGGGGTGCCGAGATCCTGACGCCGCGCCGTAGTTGGCACTGCATTGCAGACGGGCCGGGTCCAGCAGAGGGCTTGCCGCCCTGGGGTGAGGCTCCGTCAGCGGCAGCCGATCTGCATCCGATGCGCGGCCAGTTGACGGGTGAGGTAGTGCAGGGGCGTGCCCGATGGAAGCTCCTGAAGCGCCGTGGATTTCGGCCGTGACACCGTCGAACAGGAGCTACCTCGTCAACGGTCACCAGCTCAACCGAGACCCGTTACCGGCAAGGTGGCAAGAGGTCAACGTGATACGCCACACCATTGACCTACATGATCAATTAACACATGATCCTCACAAGTTCTTGTAATGAAGAATTAAGGGGATGGGTGGGGCGTGTTTACACGAAGACGGCTGCACGGCTGGCGCCAGGCGGCGCTGAGTGGGGCGATAGCCGTCACGCTCCTGGGGAGCGCGGTTCCGGCCGTCGGGGTCGCGGCGACTCCGGCACTCGCCGATGACGGGGCGGCCTCGGTTGCGGCTGACAGTACTCCGGAATCGGAAGCGAGCGCTCTCGCCGCCGAGACCGGCGAGCGGGTGGCCGTGGATGCGGCCACCACCGAGTCGTCCGAGGTCTTCGCCAACCCGGACGGCACCTTCACACAGGAGATGAACGCGGCTCCGGTCCGCGCCCAGCAGGACGACGGTCGTTGGGCCGCCATCGACACCACCCTTGTGCGCGATGCCGACGGCTCGGTGCGGGCGAGGAACACGACGGCGGACGTCACCTTCTCGGGCGGCGGCAGCGGCAGCGGTTTGGTCACGCTGGCGGACGACGGACACGAGCTGAAGCTCGGCTGGCCCGACGCGCTCTCCGCACCCCGGCTCGACGGCGACACCGCCACCTACGCAGGAGTCCTCCCGGACGTCGACCTCAAACTGACCGCCCTCAGCACCGGCTACACCTCGGTGCTTGTGGTCAAGACCGCTGAGGCGGCAAAGAACCCGGCGCTCGCGACGATCAGAATGACCGTCTCCGGCGGTGGCCTGGAGATTTCCCCGACGGCCGATGGCGGTTTCGTCGCGCGCGACGGCGACGGCTCGCCGGTCTTCGAGAGCCCGGCGGGGCGCATGTGGGACTCGGCCGGTGACACCCAGGACACCGCCACGGGCGGCGTCACCACTCAACTCGCCCGCACCGCACCTTCGATGGAGGCGCAGGCGGAGACAGCCACCGACGCGGAGGCGGCTCCGCTGCCCGCGGCCAAGGGCGAGCTGACCCCTTCGGAGGGCCCCGGCAGCGGTGACGCTTCTGCCAGGCTCCCTCTCAAGATCGCAAACACATCCTTGGAGATCACGCCCGATCCGGCCCTGCTGCACGGCGAAGACACCGTCTTCCCGCTCTACATCGACCCGCCTACCAAGGGCATCGCGCTGGGTGACTGGACGGCCCTGGCATCCAACGGCGCCAAGTACTGGGAGTTCGACGGGGACAAGGGTGTGGGGCGCTGCTCCAACTACGCCGGCTACCTCTGCTCCAACAACCCGTACACCCAGCGCATGTACTTCGAGTACCCGCTCTCGTCGATCCACGGCAAGAAGGTCCTGGACGCGACGATGGAGGTGTACCAGGAGTGGACGTTCACCTGCGATCCGCACTGGTACGACCTGAGCCGCGTGGACAAGGGCATCTCCTCCAGCACGACATGGTCGTCCCGGCCCACCGCGGTGGACCTGATGGGCGACCGGAACGTGGCCTACGGGCGGGGTGGCCTGTGCACGCCGTCGCAGCCAGCGAACTGGGTGCGCTTCAGCGACAACGTGGATGAGACGAACGAGAACCTGACGACTACCCTCGCGTCGTATGCCGCGAACAAGACCCCGCAGATCACCTTCTCGCTGGCCGCGCACGACGAGTCCGACGGGGGCGCCTGGGCGCGGTTCCGCGACGACGCGAAACTGTCGGTGACTTACGTCTCCTACCCGGGCAAGCCGACATCGTACGGCGTCCGGCAGGGCACCACCGGGCGGGTCTGCAATGCATCCACGCTGCCCTTCGCCACCAGTGACACCACGCCGAAGATGCTGGCCACGGTGGAGTCGGCGGACGGGAGCCAGGCCCAGCTGCGCGCTCTGTTCGAGGTGTGGAAGGCCGACGGCTCCAGCCGTGTCTGGTATGCGACCTCGCCGGACGGTGCTTGGGTGGCCGACAACGCCTCCCGCGACGCGTCCTCCAGCGCGTTGCCGGTGCAGACGGATTACCGGATGCGGGTCAAGACGCAGGCGTACTACAAGACGGACCGGGGCGTCACAGGTGTGCTGGACTCGGCCTGGTCGTCCTGGTGCCACTTCCGGGTCGACACCGATTCGCCGAAGGAACCGGTGGTGACCAGCGCGGACGGCGTCTACAAGTCAGCCGAGACCGACGAGGCCGCGGGCGGTGTGGGCACGCCGGGCAAGTTCACCTTCACCCCTGGGGATGACGACTCCACCAAGGCCGGCATCCAGTCGGATGTTGTCAGCTACAAGTGGAAGCTGAACAGCGGCGCGCTCTCCGCTCCGATCACCGTCGCCAAGGGCGCGGCCACCACGCAGACGATCACCCCGAACCAGGCCGGTGAGAACACCATCCAGGTCTGGGGCTACGACGCGGCCAGCCACAGCTCGCACACCGGCTACTACAGTTTCCGAGTGAAGGGCGCCGAGAAGCCCTCGGGGATCTGGCATCTGGACACCGGCCTCACCGACTCCACCACCGCGACCCAGCACCCGCTGACCTCCTCGGGGGCTACCTGGGACCCGCTGGCCCGCAGCGGCTCCGCTGCGGCGAAGCTCAACGGCACAACCGCGTACCTCTCCACCTCCGGTGCGGTGCTGGACACCACCAAGTCCTTCACCGTCTCGGCCTGGGCGCGTCTGGAGAAGAAGGACGTCAACTACACCGTCCTGTCCCAGGCGGGCACTAATGCCTCCGGGTTCCAGCTGTACTACTCCACGGCATACAACGCCTGGATCTTCAACCGGCACCAGACGGACGTCGCCAGTCCGGCGATCACTCGCTCGATCGGAGGGAAACCGCCGGTCCTGAACGCCTGGACCCATCTCGCCGGTGTTTACGACGCGGCGGCGCAGACGATCCAGCTCTACGTCAACGGCGTCCCGCAGGGCGATCCGGTGCCGTTCTCCGTGACCCCGTGGAAGGCGTCCGGCGGACTGCAGATCGGCCGGCTGTCGGCCTCGGGGACCAGCACGGACAACTTCGCTGGAACCATCGACGAGGTCAAGGTCTGGTCCCGCGCACTCGCGGACACCGAGGTCACCGACGACGCCTGGCTGGAGGACGAGGACCTCAGCGACGTCACCGCGGGCGACCCGGTCCCGGCTCTCGTCGCCAAGTGGGACGCCACGGACATGGCCAACGCGACCGGCACCACGGTGAAAGACACCAGTGGCTTCGGCCGGAACCTCACTCTCAACGGGGCCGCGCTCACGCAGTTCACCACCGGTGACCCGGATCTCGGCGAAGAGGTCACCACCCGGCAGACGATGACTTTGAACGGCACCAGCGGGTACGCCACCGCGACCGGTCCGATAGTCGACGATTCCGGTTCGTTCACGGCGACGGCCTGGGTGACGCTGGACCCCGCCAAGCTCGCCGATACCAGCAAGTCGTACGCGGTACAGGTGTTCGGCCAGTCGGGGACGAGCCAGTCCTCCTGGGGCGTCTGGTACGAGCAGCCGGCAGGCAGCACCCAGGGACGGTGGAAGTTCGGCCGCCCGAACAAGGACGGCACCGGAGCAGTCTGGACCGAGAGCGAGTCCACCGCCTCCACAACAGCCCAATTGGGCGTCCCGGTCATGCTGACGGTCGTCTACGACGCTCAGGCCGAAGCCGTCCCCGAAGACACGTCCAAGCTCGGCGGGCTCAAGCTCTACGTCGACAGCGCTCTGATGGGTGACGAGGACGGCGTGCCGTACTCCGCCCCCTGGCAGGGCGGCGGAGTGCTCGAGATCGGCCGGGCGAAGGTCAACGGCGCTGCCGCGCGCTACTTCCCCGGACGGATCGACAGCGTTCGCGTTTGGGCCGGAGCGACCTCCACCGACACCATCGCCAACCGACGCAACACCGAGCAGCAGTAGGAGCGGGGCGCGACAGGACGGGCCAGGAGGTCCGTCCTGTCCCGCCCCGCCTCCTTGTGCTCGCAGCCCTCCGCGTGCCTGCGCGGAGCGTTGTCGAGATCCGGCGTTCCCGGGTGCCGATGCCGCCGCCCGAGCGTTTTCTGCCCACTTCCATTTTCGAAACGGGAAGTCACCGTGTCTTCAGCACCCTTCCGCACGCGCTTGCCAGGGGCGGTCATACGCCGCTGGCTCGGCCGTGGCGCGCTCGCCGCCTCGCTCTCCCTCCTGCCGCAAGTCGTGGCCCCCTCGGGCTATGACTTCGCCGCGCAGGCTCAGTCTCAGACCGCCCGGAAGCCGCTGGAGGACCGGCCTGAGGCAAAAACCGACAAGGTAGGCGTGCTCAAACCCGGCACGTCCAAAGCTCCGAAGGACAAAGCTGCACCGGCGTCCCGCGAAACCAGTGAGCGACTGAAGAAGGCCGCCTGGCCGAAGATTGGGAAGGCCACCGCCGAGGTCGCGGCGACCGGTCAGGCCGCCGTCACCGTCGGCGGGCTCGGCCTGGCCCTGGCCCAGGAGCCCGCCGCCTCGGCAGCCAAGTCGGCGAAGAGCAAGACGGCGGGGAAGGCCACCGGTCCGGCCGAGGAGGTGGCGCTCAGCGTCCATTCCCAGTCGGCCGCGACGAAGGCGGGCGTCAAGGGCGTCCTGCTCACCGTCGACCCGGCGGGAGCCGCATCCGGAAAGTCCGCCGGCGACAGTGACAAGCTACGCGTCTCCCTGGACTACTCCTCCTTCAGCGATGTCTACGGCGGCAACTTCGGCCCCCGTCTGAACCTGGTGTCGCTCCCTGCGTGTGCGCTGACCACCCCGGAGAAGGAGTCCTGTCGCACCCAGACCCCCGTGGTAGGCGCGGACAACGACGCGGAGTCCCAGTCCCTGACGGGCACCGTCTCCGCCCGCACGCTCGCAGCCGGCACCCCGATGCTGCTGGCGGCGGCGGCCGACAGTTCGGGAGGCGGGGGCGACTTCGGCGCCACCCCGCTGTCTCCGACCGCGACTTGGGAGGCCGGTGGCAGCACGGGCGACTTCACCTGGAACTACCCGCTGCGTGTTCCCCCGGCCACGGCCGGCCCGTCCCCGAACCTGTCGATCTCCTACAACTCTGCCTCGGTGGACGGCCGCACGGCCGGGGAGAACAACCAGACCTCGGTCATCGGAGAAGGCTTCTCGATCACCGAGTCCTACATCGAGCGCAAGTACGGCTCCTGCAAGGACGACGGCCAGTCCGGCAAGGGCGACCTGTGCTGGAAGTACGCCAACTCCACCCTGGTCCTCAATGGCAAGGCCGTGGAGCTGGTCAACGCCTGCGCCGACAAGGCGGCCTGCGACACCGCCGCACTGTCCGAGGCGTCCGGCGGCTCGTGGAAGGTGAAGAACGAGGACGGCACCCGCGTCGAGCACCTGACCGGAGCCACCGGCAACGGCGACAACAACACCGAGTACTGGAAGGTCACGGACGCCTCCGGTATCCAGTACTTCTTCGGGAAGCAGCGGATGCCCGAATGGAGCGACAAGGGCACCACCGACACCGCTGACGACGACCCGGTCACCAACTCTGTGTGGACCGCCCCCGTCTTCGGTGACGACTCAGGGGAGCCCTGCTACAAGTCCACCGGCTTCGCCGACTCCTTCTGCAACCAGGCATGGCGCTGGAACTTGGACTACGTCGTGGACCCCCATGGCAATGCCTCCACCTACTGGTACAGCAAGGAGACGAACAACTACTCCAAGAACGCCGACACCACCGTCAACGGCACCGGCTACACCCGCGGCGGCTACCTGAACCGCATCGACTACGGCCTGCGCAGCGAACTGATCTACTCCAAGCCCGCCGCCCAGCAGGTCAGCTTCAGCTACGCCGAGCGCTGCGTCGTCTCAGGCGGCTGCTCCAGCCTGACGGCGGACACCAAGGCCAACTGGCCCGACGTGCCCTTCGACATGATCTGCGCGGCGAACACCAAGTGCACCACCCAGATCGGCCCGGCCTTCTTCACCCGCAAGCGCCTCACCGACGTCACCACCTCGGTGTGGACCGGCACCGGCACCACCCGACGGGACGTGGACACCTGGCACCTGGACCAGAGCTTCCCCGACACCGGCGACGCCTCCTCGGCCAGCCTGTGGCTGAAGTCCATCCAGAACACCGGCAAGGCCAACAGCACTACCGCCGCGATGCCCCCGGTGGTCTTCGGCGGCGTCCAGCTGTCCAACCACGTGGAGGGCAGCGGTCAGGACAACCTGCGCTACATCAAGTGGCGGGTGCGGACCATCAAGTCCGAGACCGGCTCGACCCTCACGGTCAACTACTCCGACCCCGACTGCATCTGGGGCACCAGCATGCCGGCGGACATCGACAAGAACTCCCGCCGCTGCTATCCGGTCAAGTGGTCCCAGTCGGGGGCGACTCCGGTCACCGACTGGTTCCACAAGTACGTGGTCACCTCCACCTTCCAGGACGACCCCTACGGCCACGGCGACACCGGTGAGAAGTACTACGACTACCAGGGCGGCGCCGGCTGGGGCTACGCTGACGACGAGGGCCTGACCAAGGCGTCCAACCGCACCTGGTCGCAGTGGCGCGGCTACGGCAAGGTCGTGGAGACCTCCGGCGACTCCGAGGGCCCGCGTTCCAAGAAGTCCACGCTCTACATGCGCGGCCTCAACGGCGAGAAGGAACTCGACGGCACCGCACGTGTGGAGAAGGTCGCCGACTCAACCGGCACCGCCATCGACGACTCCCGCCAGTATTCCGGCTTCGTCCGCGAGACCATCGTCTACAACGGCACCGAGGAACTCAGCGGCACCATCAACACCCCCTGGTCCCACAAGACCGGCAGCCACACCTACGTCTGGGGCACCACCGACTCCTGGATCGTCCAGGCCGGTGAGACCGTCACACGCACCAAGACCTCCACTGGCACCCGCACCGTCACTCAGAAGACCACGTATGACCCCACGTACGGCATGCCGATGACCGTGGAGGACAGCGGTGACGCAGCCAAGACCGGTGACGAGTCGTGCGTGCGGACCAGCTACGCTCGTAACACCTCGGCCTGGCTGGTGAACACGGTCTCGCGCACCGAGACTTCCTCGGTTCCCTGCGCGACCACCCCGGTGGTCCCCGACGATGTCGTCTCCGACATCACCACGGCCTACGACGGTCAGGCGGTCGGAGTGGCGCCCACCAAGGGCGAAATCACTGCCTCCTACCGGGTCGCGAGCTACAACGCGGTGGACAAGACCCCCGTCTACCAGCAGGTCTCCGGCGCCACCTACGACAAACTGGGCCGCCCGCTCACCGCGACCAACGCCCTCAGCCAGACCGTCAGGACCACCTATGCCCCCGACGACACCGGCTACGGTCCGCTGACGTCCACGACCAGCACCGACCCCAAGACCTACACCTCCACTACTGAGGTGGACCCGGCCTGGGGCTCGGCCACCAAGACCACTGATGCCAACGGCAGCATCGCCGAGTGGTCCTTCGATGCGCTTGGCCGTCTGCGGTCGGTCTGGCAGCCGGACCGCTCCCGCGGTCTCGGCGACGCCGCCAGCATCGTCTACACCTACAGCGTCAACAACGACAAGGAGACCTGGGTCCGCACCGACGCCCTCAAGGCCGACGGACAGAGCTACAACAGCTCCTACGAGATCTTCGACAGTCTCCTGCGGTCTAGGCAGAAGCAGGTCCCCGCGGCGGGCGGTGGACGGGTGATCTCCGAAACGCTCTACGACGACCGCGGCCTGGCCTATATCACCAACAGCCAGGTCCACGACGACAACGCCCCCTCGGGCACTCTGGCCAACACCTACCAGGGCTCCGTCCCCGCTTCCACCGAGACGGTCTACGACGCCGCCGGCCGCGCCACCGACTCGATCTTCAGGGTCTACGACCAGGAGAAGTGGCGCACCAAGACCGACCAGCAGGCCGACCGCACCGCCGTCACCGCCGCCGCTGGCGGCACCGGCACACTGACAGTCACCGACGCCCGCGGTCGGGTGACCGAGCGCCGCGAGTACAGCGGCCCTGTCCCCAGCGGCATCGACTACACCCGCAGCCTGTACGAGTACACCGACGGCGGTCAGCTCAAGAAGCTGACCGGCCCGGACGGGGCGGTGTGGACGTACGACTACGACCTGCGCGGCCGCAAGACCATCTCAACCGACCCCGACAAGGGCCGTATCGACATCACCTACAACGATGTCGACCAGCCGCTGACCGTCATTTCGACTCTCAACGGCGTCTCCCGGACACTGATCACCGAGTACGACGAACTCGGCCGCAAGACCGGCACCTGGGACGGCACGAAGGACGACACCCACCGCCTGACCAAGTTCACATACGACTCGCTGCCCCTGGGGAAGGGGCAGCTGACGGCCGCAATCCGGTACGTCGGCGGCACCGCCGGCAAGATCTACTCCCAGGTGGCCACCGGCTACGACGCGCTCGGCCGCTCGAAGGGCACCAAGACCGTCATCGCCGCAACGGACCCCCTGGCCCAGGCCCTCACGGCCGTTGGGGCCTCACCGACGTTCACTACCTCCACCACCTACAACATCGACGGCACCGTCCAGTCCACCTCGATGCCCACAGTGGCTGGCCTGCCCGCCGAAACTGTCACGAACAGCTACAACAGCCTTGGCATGCTCACCGGCACCGACGGCATGACCGACTACGTTCAGAACATCGGCTACTCCCCATACGGCGAGATCGAGGAGACCCGCCTGGGCACATCCACCGGCGCCAAGCAGCTCCAGATCCTCAACCGCTACGAAGACGGCACCCGCCGCCTGACCAACACCCACACCGTCGACCAGACCAACACCGGCTACACCAGCGACCTCGACTACCTCTACGACGCCTCCGGCAACGTCAAGTCGGTCACCGACAACGCCAACGGCAAGGACACCCAGTGCTTCACCTACGACGGCTACCGCCGTCTGACCGAAGCCTGGACGCCGTCCTCCAACGACTGCGCCACCGCCCGCTCGGCGTCCGCTCTCGGCGGGCCGGCCCCGTACTGGACCAGCTGGACCTACGAGGTCGGCGGCCTGCGCGACACCCAGACCGAGCACACGGCCACCGCTAACACCACCACCGCCTACGGCTACCCCGCCGTCAACACCAACGGCATCGGCCAGCCCCACACCCTGACCTCGGTCACGGTCAACGGCGGCACGGCCAAGGAGTACAAGTACGACGAGCAGGGCAACACCACCAAGCGCTACGGCACCACTGGCACCGTGCAGAGCCTTGTCTGGGACATCGAAGGAGAACTGAGCAGCCTCACCGAAGGCACCAAGACCACCGACTACCTCTACGACGCCAACGGTGAACTCCTCATCCGCCGCGGCCCCGCCAAGAGCGTCCTCTACCTGGCCGGCCAGGAACTCCACTACGACACGGCCGCCAAGAAGTTCACCGCCCAGCGCTACTACCCGGCCGGCGACGCCACCGCCGTCCGCACTGAGACCGGCCTGTCCTGGATGGTCGACGACCACCACGGCACCGCCTCGATGACGGTGGACGCCACCACCCAGGCCGTCACCCGCCGCTACACCAAGCCCTTCGGCGAAGCACGCGGCACAACACCCTCAACCTGGCCCGACGACAAGGGCTTCCTCGGTAAACCCACCGACGCCGACACCGGACTCACCCACATCGGCGCCCGCGAGTACGACCCGGCCACCGGACGCTTCCTCTCCGTCGACCCCGTCCTCGCCCCCGCGGACCACGAATCACTCAATGGCTACGTGTACGCCAACAACACCCCCGTCACCATGTCCGACCCCACCGGTCTGCGGCCGATCACGGACTGCGAGCGTGGGTGCAGTGACGGCAAGGGCGGCAGCTACCACGACTACATGACCATGGGCCCCAACGGGACCTGGGTCTACCACTCCACTAATACCTACACCCAAAGTTTCGTGTACCAGACGCCAGGCGGCGGTCTGGGAAGCGGCACCATGACCGTCTCCGTCCGCACCGACGGAGGACGTTCCTCAACGAGCGTTCAGTTCAAAAAGGGGCCAGATCCGGCCCCGGCGAAGAAGGGCAGCAACCTTAAGACGAACGTCCTGGGCCATCTGGCTGGCATAGCCTACGGCCTTGACGCGGTAAGTGACCTCGCCAATCCATTCTGCTGGTTCGATTCAGGTTCGTGCAGCGCCACTGCAGAAACGAAGGAGACCTACGACGAATGGGCGGACGCTGCTGGAGCAGATACTGGATCCCTTCTCTACGAGGCGGCGTGGAACAACGGTTCACTGGCCCCCATGCTGGCTCTCGGCGGCGGAAGGTTTCCCAAAGAAAATCCCGGACTCCTCCCCGCAGCCGGCGCCAAGACCGATGCTCAGAACCTTGGGATGACCAAAACCGTCGAAAATCACACCTGGGACATCGCTGGTACTCGAGCTGTCGACTCCCCCAACTTCGGTAAGGCTGCACGCCCCTACATGAACGGTAACAACGGGCAACTTCTTCAAGAAATCATGGAAGCAACTGCGCCCAGGATGGATTCCCGTGGAGCTCCTGGGGTTGTCGAGTGGAGATCGCCCGGATCGATGAACGGAAGCAATGGGATCTGGGAGCTCAACATTGACACAAACTCCAACAAGATCGTCCACTTTCTCTTCAAGAGCCAAAAGGGCTAGTCGAAATGAAATTTTCCACCCACGACGGACCCCCTCTTGAGGGTGTTCTAACCTACGACGAGTCCGAGTACGGATTCTCCTTCACCGCACAGAACGGGGAGTCGCTGACCGCGAGGCTCGGCTCGGCGGGGGTTACGAGTGTGGTGATCGACACGCTCCAACTCGAGGTTGATATTGAGTCCCGGGAAGTCCTGTTCGCCTGGGGATATTTCCCGAACGTTCGGGGCGTGGTATCCGAGTTGAATGCTCCACAGTTCACCCCCGGGCGGGTATTCATCTCGTCGGACCACTCCTTCGAGTCTGGGGTTTCTCTCGATGTCCCTGGCAGCAGGTGGAGCGTTTCATACGATCCTTCCTCTGGATGGATCGCCATTGAACTGGACGACGCTGCCGACGCTAAGTTCGTCCAAATTGCCAGCGGAACGGTCTTGGGCATCGATGAGGGCGATCTGGTTTCGATCTGGCTTAGTCCCGTTTTCCAGAGTGATAGGCGATGAGCTGGACGGGTAAGCGGTAGGCTCGATCTTGCATGAGGGTCCGTCGGCTTGCCGACGGACCCTCATGCTCGTTCCGAGAAGCCCGTGACGGCTTGCCCAACTCGGCTTGGGAAACGGGGCACGTCCCCCGGCGATGAAGCTTCCCCTTGATCCTGGACACCTGGACACCTGGAGACTTGGATCTGAGATTCCAGAGGAAGTAGCACCAGGTGGGAAGCAAGTACATGTAGGTCCAGAAATCCGGTGTTGCAACGACCGATTGAGTCCAAGGAGTACACCTCGACTCAATTCCGGGACCGAATAGAGGGGTTGGGTATCCGGCAGAGTTGCGGATGCATTGGATCGTGTTTCGACAATGCCGTCGCCGAAAGCTTCTGGGCCCTGCTCAAGGAGGAAATCGGCACGCGCATCTGGCCCGACCGGGCCACCGCCCGTACCGAGGTCTTCGCCTTCATCGAGACCTTCTACAACCGCCGCCGCCTGCGTAAACGCAAGGTCTTCTGCTACCTCACCCCAGCTGAGACCAGGCAACGCCATCAACACGCCCTCGCGGCGGGTCGTGTCCCGCTTCGTGGTGTAAGCGACCTTGCTCGACGCGTTCCGGTAAGCCGTGCGTCGGCCACCCCGTGGGACACGGCTCCCGGGTCGCGAAGCGGCTTACCTGCCGTCAGCGCCATGCGCGGTACCGAGCCGCGCTGATACGGCGATGACCTGCGGATTCCGGTGCCTTGATCCGCTACACCACCTGGCGGGACGCCACCTCGCGGCGTAACCATCGAGTGTCCGATATCACGGGGAAACTTCACGGTGTCGTCGTACCGCTTCTACGAACGTTCCGTCAGCTCCCCCGTCCTACCGAGGAGTTGGTCGATGCTGGAGACGGCCAAGGCGAGGTAGAGGGCAAAGCTGAGGATCTGGATGGGTCCCAGGGGAACTCGTGGGCCGTGGAGGTGCCGTGGATCTCTTCGTAGTCCCGCTCGCGGTCGAGCCCCGCTGACGGAATCTGTCGAACGCCAAGTAGGCGTGAGGAGGGTCGACCTTGGGATGTTAGGGACGACAGCAGCTCCACTGAACGAGGAGGGCGGCAGTAGTCCGACGCGGGGCACTGCATGGTCGCTGGCGTAGATCCAGTTGTGAGGAGCGGCGAGACGTAGGGCGTGGGCTGTCATTCGTTTCTCCCCGGATTCTCCCCAGCGTTCGCCGATGCCCAAAAGACCTGGTCAGAGGCGTGTTCGACGCAGGGTGAGGAGATCACCCGCATCACTTCTCCCCAGGGACTCCCCAGAGCCCGTCATGGCTCTGTTTTCGGGCGGTGCGTGAGCAAATCACGCGAAGGGCTTGCGGGGGTATTGTCCGGCCTAAAGCCAGTCCCGCCGCTTGAAAATAACGTACAAACTGGCACAAACAACCCCCATTAGACCGAGCGCGAAGGGGTATCCGAAGCGCCAGTCCAGCTCAGGCATGTG
Organism: Streptomyces sp. NPDC093544; assembly: GCF_040683495.1. Taxonomy (NCBI): domain Bacteria; kingdom Bacillati; phylum Actinomycetota; class Actinomycetes; order Kitasatosporales; family Streptomycetaceae; genus Streptomyces; species Streptomyces sp. NPDC093544. The sequence continues at coordinate 451,356 of NZ_JBFBEA010000001.1, forward strand.
TTCAAAGTTCATGCCGTAAATAGTTCCCACGAGTGTGGGAGCAAAGAGAATGGCGGCCCACGACGAGATCTTCTTGATCTCCTCGTTCTGTTCGAAGCCCGCCTCCGCCAACGCGCGCATTTCGGCGTTCTGTTGTTGGGTGACGAGGGTTGCGTTGACGGTGAGGATGTCGGTGAGGGCCTGGCGGAAGCCGTCGACGCGCTCGCTGGTGTGGGTGACGTGGTCGGCGACGTCGCGGAGGTAGCGCTGGAGTTCCTCGTCGGTGCGGTACTTGGCGAAGCCGGCCATCAGGGCGTGCAGCATGCCGACCAGGGGGCGGGTGGCGCGCTGGAACTCGACCATTTCCCGGGAGAGTTCGTAGATACGGCGGGACACCTTGGGGTCGCCGCGGAAGACCTCGGTCTCGATCTCGTCGATGTCGGTCTGGACGCCGGTCACGACGGGGACGTAGCCGTCGACCACGGAGTCGAGGATCGCGTAGAGGACGGCCTCCGGACCGAGCTTCAGCAGCTCCGGGGTGTCCTCCATGCGGCGGCGCACCGCCGAGAGGTCCGGTGCCGCGCCGTGCCGGACCGTGATCACGAAGTCGGGGCCCACGAACACGTGCAGTTCGCCGAAGTCGACCTCCTCCAGCGCGTCCACATAGCGCGCCGCGCTCAGGACGACGAACAGCGTCTCGCCGTAGCGCTCCAGCTTCGGGCGCTGGTGCGCCTCCATCGCGTCCTCGACGGCGAGCGGGTGAAGGTCGAACTCGGCGGCCAGGGAATGGAGTTCGGATTCCGTCGGACGGGCAAGACCGATCCACGCCATGCCGTCCGGCTGCTCGCGCAGCTCGCGGAAGGTGTCGGCCAGGGTCTCCGGCGTCGAGACGCGCACACCGTCGCGGTAGAGCGCCGCCTGTACGACGCTGGCGGCGTCGGCGGGTTCCGGCGACGCCGGGTCTGGGCGAGGTGCCCGCGGCGGTGCGGGCGGCGCCGCCGGTGGGGTGAGGGCGCGTCGCCAGCCGGTTTTCCTGGCGCCCGAGGCTGGGCGGGCGCGTCGCTCGGACATCGCGGCTGCCTCCCCTGTCGTCTGTCGTCGATAGAAGCGTTGAGCGTGAAGCGTGACCCTCGAAGGTTGAATACGGTCGAACGTACGTCTCTGTGATCACCGAGCAGGATATACGGGTCAAATGTCCTCGGCTTGGGGGGCGGGGCACCGGCGGGGTACGGAATCCCCAAGAAATGAGGACAGAACCTGTCCGCAAGCCCCGCTAACGTGCGGAGCATGACGAAGAAGACCTCCGCGGCACCCGGGCTCGGCAACCGCGCCCTCAACCGCGCGACCCTCGCCAGGCAGCTCCTGCTGGGCCGGTCCGCCCTCGGTGCCAAGGACGCCGTCGAGCACCTCCTCGGTCTCCAGGCGCAGAACGTCAAACCGCCGTACTACGCACTGGCCGCCCGGCTGGACGGCTTCGCCCCCGAGGCACTGTCCCAGCTCATGGCCGACCGCGAGGTCGTCCGCCTCGTCACCATGCGTTCCACCATCCACACCCACACCGCCGACGACGCCCTCACGCTGCGCCCTCTCGTGCAGGCCGCGCGCGAGCGGGAACTCAACCAGTTCCGCAAGGGGCTCGAAGGCGTCGACCTGGACCGGCTCGCCTCGATCAGCCGGGAGCTGGTGGAGGCCGAGCCGCGCACCATGAAACAGCTGCGTGAGGCGCTGCTCGCCGAGTGGCCGGACGCCGACCCGTTCGCGCTCTCGGTCGCCGCCCGCTGCCGGCTGCCGCTCGTCCAGGTCACCCCGCGCGGCCTGTGGGGCAGGAGCGGTCAGGTCACTCTCACCACCGTCGAGCACTGGCTCGACCGCCCCTCCGAGCCGGCGCCCGCCCCCGACGCGACCGTGCTGCGCTACCTCGCCGCCTTCGGGCCCGCCTCCGTCAAGGACATGCAGACGTGGGCGGGCCTGACCCGGCTGCGCGAAACCTTCGAACGGCTCCGCCCCCAGCTGCTCACCTTCCGCGACGAGAAGGGCGTCGAGCTCTTCGACCTCCCCGACGCGCCCCGCCCGGACGCCGACACCCCGGCTCCGCCGCGTTTCCTCCCCGAGTTCGACAACCTGTTCCTCTCGCACGCCGACCGCTCCCGGCTGGGGTCCGCCGATCTCAAGGGCCGGACGTGGAAGGGCAACCAGGCCTACTGCGTGCTGCTCGTCGACGGTTTCCTGGCGGGCGTCTGGCGGCAGGAGGGGGAGGTCCTCACGATCGAGCCCTTCGGCACGCTCACGGGGTCCCAGCGAAAGGAGGTCGTGGGAGAGGCCGAGCGGATGATGGAGGTGATGGGCGGCTTGTCGTCCTCCTGGGACATCCGCTTCGGGACAGTCGTCAAGTAGGGCTCAGTCCTTGCCTGTGACTGCCGCGGGATTCCAACAGACGTGTGCCCGTCGGCGGTTCGGGCTGTGGGGGAAGCCGACCGCCGACGGGCAGGTAGTGGATAGGGGGCGTTGCGGGCCTCCACGAGCGGGCCCCCAACCCCCCCCCCGTTCTCCAGCGGGGTTATAAGGGGCTCAACGGGGTCAACGCGTGTTATAAAGGGATGT
>NZ_JBFBEA010000001.1:453945-573356 GCF_040683495.1 Streptomyces sp. NPDC093544
GGGGGGCCCCGGCCGCCGCGTGGGCGGTTTTGTTTGTGTGGGGCGGGGGGGGTCGGGGGCGCCCCCCCCCACCCGCCCCCCGGCTTTCACCTGAGGGGTACTCAGGAGCTCATCGGTGACTGCGAGTTGAATAAAGGCTTGAGCTAGGAGTTGACCTGCGTGGTCACCAGGCTGGAGAAGGTCGTCAGGCGGGTGTAGACACCCGGGTAGCCGGCCTCGGCGCAGCCTTCGCCCCAGGAGGTGATGCCTGCCAGGACGCCGCCGATGAGCAGCGGGCCGCCGCTGTCGCCCTGGCAGGTGTCGACGCCGCCGGAGGAGTATCCGGCGCAGACCATGTCGCTGGCGATGAAGTCGGAGCCGTACGAGCTCGTGCAGCTGGTGTTGGAGACGATCGGGACGGTCGCGGTCCGGAGCTGGTTGGAGGAGCTGCCGCTCTCGGAGGTGGTGCCCCAGCCGAGGACGCGGGCGGTGGCGCCGGTCGCGTACACGCTGGTCTGCGAGGAGGTGACGTACGACACCGGGGTGTACGACATCGCCGTCGACAGGGTCAGTACGGCCACGTCGTCGCCGTTGGTGGCGTCCGTGTAGCTGGGGTTGATCCAGATCTTGCTGACTCTGCTGACCGTGCCGTTCGTGCCGTTGAGGTACGTACGGCCGCCGACGACGCGGACGCTGCTGGTGGTCTCGCCGACCATACAGTGGGCGGCGGTGACGACCTTCGTGGCCGAGACGAGCGTGCCGCCGCAGAACTGGTTCTGCGAGGCGTCCGTGATCTGCATGACGAACGGGTACGTGGTCGTGGTGGTCGTCGTACCGCCGACGATGGGCTGGGGGGCGGCGACGGCACCGGGTGCGCCGAGCAGTGCCGTCGCGGCGGCGGCAGCGGTTGCCACGCAGAGCGCGGCGGTCTTCTTGGCGCGGTTGAGCCCGAACATGGTTCTCCTCGGAGTTGCCGGTGGGGGGACGCGCGGGTGTGGGGGGTGCTGCACGGCGCCGGTGGGTCGGCGCCGTGTGCCCGGGCGAGCGGCACTGGGATCAGGCTAGAAGCGGAACCCCTCCAACCCCAAGGGGGGAAGCCCCTAAGGGAGTTGGAGGAGGGATAACCCTTGCTGTGAGGCAGCTGGGTTTAGCTTGTGATTCCGTCCGGTTGGTCCCGTATCCGGGGAGGGATCGGGTCCCGGCCTTCCCTGGATACGACGGAACGTCAGCCCGGCCGGTGCCCGACCGCCAGCCGGACTATGTCCACCCGCGAGCGGATCCCCAATTTCCGGTACACCCGCGTCAGTGTGGCCTCCACCGTCTTCACGCTGATGAAGAGACGCGCGGCGATCTCGCGGTTGGTGGCGCCCTCCATGACGAGCGCGGCGACCTGCCGTTCGGTCGCGGCGAGGCTGTCCAGCGCGGCGGCGGCGACGCTGTCGGGGTCGGCGGACGCGAGGGGCGCCGCTGTCGAGCCGGCCGACGGGGCCGCGGAGGCCGTCTCGACCTGGCGCAGCCACGGCAGGGCGCGGCAGCGGCGGAAGAGCCGGGTCGCCTCGTCGTACGAGGTGGGACCGGGCCGCAGGGTGCGCAGCCCGGCGAGGGCGTACGCGGCGCGGGCCTCCTCAAGTCCGTAGCCCAGCTTGCCGAGTCGGTCCTGGGCCGCGGTCAACTGCCGGGTGGCGGCGCCCTGTTCGCCGCGAGCGGCGCGTACGAGGGCCTCGGCGCGGTCGAGTACGGCGAGCACGCTCTCCCGGCCGAGCCGCAGCGCCTGCGCCCGCGTCGCGTCGATGACGTCCTGCGCCTCGTCCGGTTCGCCGATCCGCACCAGCGCCTCGGCGAGATCCCCGTGCCAGCGCCCGCGGGCGGGATCGACGACCCCGAGGCTCTCCTCCAACTCCCTTACGCGCCGCAGCGACCGGACCGTCGCCGACGCGTCCCCCGCCACCAGCTGAGCGTGGCCGAGGGCGCCGAGGGCGCGCGACAGGTAGATCAGGTCGCCGTCCTCCTCCGCGCGGTCCACGGCCTCCTGGGCGAGCGTCAGCGCCTGGTGCACGTCGCCGCCCGCGGCCTCGGCGAGCGAGGTGAACATGGCGGTGGCCGCCTCGCCGATCCCGGTGTCGCGGGCCAGGCGCAGGCTCTCGCGGGCGAGGTCGAGAGCCCGGCCGCAGTGCCCGGAGCGCAGCTCGGTCTCGGCGAGGCCGCGCAGGAAGTGGACCTCGCTCTCCACCATCCCGCGCCGCCGCACCTCGCGCAGCAGCGCGGTGATGGTCGTACGGGCCTCGGCGAGCTGGTCGCCCATGATCAGCCAGCGGAAGCGGGCGGCACCGGCACCGTTGTGGTCGCACGCCACCCGGGGATCCTGCGGCTCGCGCATCGCGCGTTGGATGGTCGCAGGGGCGCCGGGGTGCCCCATGAGGGTCTCCATCTGCGCCTGGAAGCCGAGCGCGAGGAGTTCGGTGGGCCGGTCCCCGGCAACGGCCGCGAGCTCCGCGGCGCAGGCGGCCTCCTCGCGGGCCTTGGCCATCTCGCCCTCCATGAGCAGGGCCCGCCAGGCGAGTTGGTAGCGGACGAGGGCGAGCAGCCGCGGGTCCTCGCCCGCGTCCGCGAGCGCCTGCGGGAAGACGGCGTCGATCTCGGCCATGGCCTGGCCCGCGGCGTCGATGACGACCATCCAGGCCCGTACCCGGTCCGCGGGCACGGTGGCACGAGCCAGTACCTGGCGCGCGATGTCCCGCGCGAGGTCTGTCTCGCCGGCCGTGAGCGCGTCCTCGGCCGCCTGCAACCTGCGCTCGTCCGGGCCCGGCACGGTGTCCGGCGGGGTGTGCCGGGCCGCCAGCAGTCCGAGCCCCGCCGCGACCGAGGGCGCGCCCCGGTCCCGGGCCGCCGCCGCTGCCTCGCCGAGCCGGGCGGCGACCGCCGGGTCCGTACCCGTGGCGGCCAGGGCGAGGTGCCGGGCCCGCTCGATGGGATCGGAGGCCGCCGTGGACAGCGCGGCATGGGCGGCGCGCCGCTCCTGCGCGCTCGCCTGCGCGTACAGGGCGGCGGACACGAGGGGATGCGCGAACCGGATCACCGGAGCCTCACGCTCCGTCGCCAGCAGACCTAGTGAGGCCGCCGAGGCCGTCTCCGCCTCGGCGTTCTCACGCCCGGCGGCGTGCAGCAGCGCCAGCGTGGGCCGCGCCCCGGCGCTCGCCACGAGCAGGGTGCGGCGGGCCTCGGCGGACAGCATCTCCAGCCGGCTGAGGACGAGCGCACTCAGCGAGGTCGGCACCGGCAGGGGTTCGCCGGGGCTCGGCGGGGTCGGGCTCTCGGCGAGGGCGCGGCCCAACTCCAGCGCGAAGAGCGGGTTTCCGCCGCTGGTGCGGTGGATGTCCCGCACGATCGAGCGGGGCAGGCCGGTGTAGCCGCGCTGGCCGAGGAGTTCGGCGACATGCGCACGGGAGAGCGGGTTGAGCCGCACGGCCAGGGTGTCCGGTGGGGACGCGCGTAGATATCGGTCGTGGTGCTGCCCCTGCGGTTCCGTTTCGGTACGTACGGCACACAGCATCCGTACGGGCATGCCACCGAGCCGACGGGCGGCGAAGCCGAGCAGCTCGGCGCTGGCCGGGTCCAGCCACTGCAGGTCGTCGGCGACGACCAGCACGGGTCCCTGGGCGGCCAGGGCGCGGAACGTCGACAGGACCGCGAGCCGCAGGGCCAGTCCGTCGCGTTGCAGGGTGGATTCGCCGCGGCCGGTGAGCGCCGACTCGAGGGCGGTGCGCTGCGGTCCTGGCAGCTTTGCGGAGACCTCGTCGACGACCAGACCGAGGAGGTCGGCCAGGGCGAGGAAGGGGAGATGGGATTCGGACTCGGTGGCCGAGCAGCGCAACACGGTTCGTGCAGATTCGGTGTGTTCCGCGACCAGCGCCCGCAGGACGGTCGATTTTCCAATTCCGGCGGGGCCGTGCACCAGCACACTGCCGCCGCCGGAGAGCTGTTCGCGCGCCCCCGCGAAGAGCTCCTCCCGGCCGATGACCAGGTCGGGGCGGGGTCTCGCAGGTTCCTTGAAGTCCCCTTGCACGGTCACCGCTCCCCTCGTGTGTCGTGTCCTGACCAATGTTAGGCAATATCTCTTTGAATTACGGACGGACGGGATGGTGAGGGAAATAACAGGGGGCGTATAAGGCATTTCAGAGCGCTCACGATTGAATGAGAAAACGCCAGAACGGGTCGGAGGAACGGGTCGGGGATCCGACGAACTACGGCAGCAGTCCGGCCCGTCGCGCTGCGACCACCGCCTCCCACCGGGTGTGGGAGCCCAGCTTGCGCATCGCCGACCGCAGATATCCCTTCACGGTCTCCGGGCGGAGCCCGAGACGCTCCGCGGCGCCCGCGTTCGTCGCGCCGGCCGCGACACAGGCGAGAACGTCCACCTCACGCGGTGCCAGGCCGATTTCACGAGAGCCCGGGCCCGGGGACACCGCCTCGGCCAGCAGCCCGCAGACCGAGAGGAGTTCGGCCCGCAGCGTGGGATCGAGAACGCGCGGCGCCAGCGCGCGCAGCGCCCCGTGTGCCTCGCGCACTTCCTCCCAGGCCGCGTTCCCCACTCCGGGTGCGGGCTCCCGGGCGACGGCCAGCAGCGCCCGTACCTCGTCCTTGACGACCAGCGCCTGCTCCACGTCCCGGGCCGCCGCCACCGCCGCGCCCAGCGTGCGGTCACCCAGCGGCTGGGATGTGCGCAGGGCGCCGTACAGCACACCGCGCACCCGGCGACGTACGACCACAGGGACCGCGAGGACGGAGCGGAGCCCCTCCGTCGCGACCGCCACGTCGTACTCGTGGCTGATCTGCCGCGAGGACGAGTAGTCGGTCACCGCGCACGGCCGGGCCAGGGCCACCGCCTTGCCGCCCAGGCCGTTGCCGGAGGACACCGCGAGTGCGCTGAGCGCGGCCGTCGCCGTGCCGCTGAGCTGGCTGATGCATACGCGTCGGCTCCCGGAATCGACCAGGCCGCCGAAGGCGACAGGCAGTCCCGTCGTGCGCCGCAGCCGTACCAGCGCGCCACGCACCTCCACCGCATCGGCTGTGTCTGCTGTCACCTGATCGCCCCTTCATCGCGGCGCACCCCCGTTCGGGGGTGGTGAGACCTGCATCACGGAATACACGATGGTAGGCGGCTGTCCGGCGACGAGGAGGACACATGACGGTGACGAGAGACGTGACGGAGCAGTTCCGCACCGCGCGGGACTTCCTGCTGGCCCACCGCGAGGACTACGCGACGGCCTACGAGGGCTTCGACTGGCCCCGCCCGGAGCACTTCAACTGGGCGCTGGACTGGTTCGACGTCATCGCCCGGGACAACGACCGCACGGCCCTGCACCTCGTCGAGGAGGACGGCACGCGGACCGAGATCTCCTTCGCCGCCATGTCCGAGCGCTCGAACCGGACGGCCAACTGGCTGAGCGCGCAGGGCGTCCGCGCCGAGGACCGCATCCTCGTCATGCTCGGCAACCAGACCGAACTGTGGGAGACGGCCCTCGCCGCGATGAAGCTGCGCGCCGTCGTCATCCCGGCGACCACCCTGCTCGGCCCCGCCGACCTGCGCGACCGCGTCGACCGCGGCCGCGTCCGGCATGTGATCGCCCGCGCGGAGGACACGGCGAAGTTCGACGCGGTGCCGGGCGACTACACCCGGATCGCGGTCGGCGGCTCGCGGCCGGGCTGGCGCTCGTACGAGGAGGCGTACGCCGCCGACGCGGCCTTCGAGCCCGACGACGTCACCCACGCGGACGACCCGCTGATGCTCTACTTCACCTCCGGGACGACGGCCCGCCCCAAGCTCGTCGAGCACACCCACGTCTCGTACCCGATCGGTCATCTGGCGACCATGTACTGGATCGGGCTCCAGCCCGGCGACGTACACCTGAACATCTCCTCGCCCGGCTGGGCCAAGCACGCCTGGTCCAACCTCTTCGCGCCCTGGAGCGCGGAGGCGACCGTCTTCCTCCACAACTACACGCGCTTCGACGCGGCCCGGCTGATGGCGGAGATGGACCGGGCGGGGGTCACCACCTTCTGTGCCCCGCCCACCGTCTGGCGCATGCTCATCCAGGCCGACCTGACCCAGCTGCGCACGCCGCCGCGCGAGGCGGTCGCCGCGGGGGAGCCCCTGAACCCCGAGGTCATCGAGCAGGTACGGCGGGCCTGGGGCGTCACCATCCGGGACGGTTTCGGGCAGACGGAGACCGCGGTCCAGGTCTCCAACAGCCCCGGGCAGCCGCTGAAGACGGGCTCGATGGGGCGGCCCAGCCCCGGGTTCCGCGTCGAGCTGCTCGACCCGGTGTCCGGCGCGCCGGGCGCGGACGAGGGTGAGATCTCGCTCGATCTGTCGCTCAAGCCCGTCGGCCTGATGACCGGCTACCACGGCGAGCCGGACCGCACCGCCGAGGCGATGGCGGGCGGGTACTACCGGACGGGTGACATCGGTTCGCGCGACGAGGACGGCTACATCACCTATGTGGGCCGGTCCGACGACGTGTTCAAGGCCTCCGACTACAAGATCTCGCCCTTCGAGCTGGAGAGCGCGCTCCTGGAGCACGAGGCGGTGGCCGAGGCGGCCGTGGTGCCCGCGCCGGACGAGCTGCGCCTCGCGGTTCCCAAGGCGTACGTCGTCCTCGCCGCGGGCTGGGAGCCGGGCCCCGACACCGCCAAGGTCCTCTTCGAACACTCCCGCACGGTCCTTGCGCCCTACAAGCGGGTGCGCCGCCTGGAGTTCGGCGAACTCCCCAAGACCGTGTCCGGCAAGATCCGCCGTATCGAGCTGCGCGAGGCCACGGCCGCGGGATCGGACGCCGAGTACCGCGAGGAGGACTTCCGGTGACTGACCCGTCGTACGCGCACGGGACGAGCACGACCGCGTTGCTGGGGGACACGATCGGGGCGAACCTGGACCGGGCCGTCGAGGCATGGCCCGACCGGGAGGCGCTCGTCGATGTGCCGTCCGGGCGACGCTGGACGTACGCCCAATTCGCCGCGGACGTCGACCGGTTGGCGTGCGCGCTGCTCGCCGGCGGAGTCGCCAAGGGCGACCGCATCGGCATCTGGGCGGTCAACTGCCCCGAGTGGGTGCTCGTCCAGTACGCCACCGCCCGCATCGGCGCGGTCATGGTGAACATCAACCCGGCCTACCGCACCCATGAGGTCGAGTACGTCCTCAACCAGGCCGGGATCTCGGTGCTGTTCGCCTCGCTCAGCCACAAGGCGAGCGACTATCGGGCCATGGTCGAGCAAGTGCGCGGCAGATGCCCGCAGTTGCGGGAGACCGTGTACATCGGCGACCGGAGCTGGGACACGCTGATCGGGCGTGGCATCCCCGAACTGCACGAGGACCTCAGGACCCGCGCGAGCGAGTCGTCCTGCGACGACCCGATCAACATTCAGTACACCTCGGGGACGACCGGCTTCCCCAAGGGCGCCACCCTCTCCCACCACAACATCCTCAACAACGGCTATTTCGTGGGTGAGTTGATCGCCTACACCGAGCAGGACCGGATCTGCGTGCCCGTGCCCTTCTACCACTGCTTCGGCATGGTGATGGGCAACCTCGCGGCGACCTCGCACGGCGCGTGCATTATCATTCCCGCTCCCTCCTTCGACCCGGCGGCCACCCTGCGCGCGGTCCAGGAGGAGCGCTGTACGTCCCTCTACGGCGTACCGACCATGTTCATCGCGGAGTTGAACCTCGCCGACTTCGCGACGTACGACCTGTCGTCGCTGCGTACCGGCATCATGGCGGGCTCGCCCTGCCCCGTCGAGGTGATGAAACGGGTGGTCGCCGAGATGCACATGGCGGAGGTGTCCATCTGTTACGGCATGACGGAGACCTCGCCGGTGTCCCTGCAGACGCGGCGGGACGACGACCTGGAGCACCGCACCGGCACCGTCGGCCGGGTCCTCCCGCACATCGAGGTGAAGGTGGTCGATCCGGTGGACGGGGTGACGCTGCCGCGCGGCTCGGCGGGCGAACTGTGCACCCGCGGCTACAGCGTCATGCTCGGCTACTGGAACGAGCCCGAGAAGACCGCCGAGACCGTCGACGCGGGCCGCTGGATGCACACCGGCGACCTCGCCGTGATGCGCGAGGACGGTTACGTCGAGATCGTCGGGCGCATCAAGGACATGATCATCCGGGGCGGCGAGAACATCTACCCGCGCGAGATCGAGGAGTTCCTGTACGCCCACCCGAAGATCGCCGACGTCCAGGTGGTCGGCGTGCCCCATGAGCGTTACGGCGAGGAGGTCCTCGCCTGTGTCATCCCGCGCGACCTGGCCGACCCGCTGACGCTGGAGGAGCTGCGGGCTTTCTGCGAAGGGCGGCTGGCGCACTACAAGATCCCGAGCCGGCTGCGGATCCTGGAGTCCTTTCCGATGACGGTGTCGGGGAAGGTGCGGAAGATCGAGCTGCGGGAGTCGTACGGGGGGTAGGGCGTACGGGGAGCGGGGCTCGCCCGGTGCCGGTGCCGGTCAGGCGCCGGGCGCCAGTAGTTCGTCGGCCGGGGTGTTCACCGGCTGGGGGGTGCCCGTGAGATCGAGGACGAAGAGGGGGACGCCGAGGGTGTCGGCGAGGGCGCGGGCGTCGTCCGCGAAGCCCGAGAGGGAGAAGTACACGCATTCCGCGGACTCCGTCATCGCCGTCAGCCACAGGCACTCCACGTCGCGCAGCGAGGCGGGTCGGACCGTGGGGTCCACCTGGGCCAGGATCCCGCGGGCGGCCAGCCCGATCCCCGTCGGGGGCCGCTGGTCCGCCCGCCTGATGTCCCGGTAGCCGAGCCAGCGCAGGTACAGCGCGGCGGCCGTGACGGCGTCCCGGGCGGTCCGGATGGTGACCGGCTGGAACGCGGGGCGGGGCGCGGGCGAGGTGCCGGGCGAGGTGTCCTTGGGGGTGTGCGGCGGGCTGTCGGTGTCGCGGCGCGGTGAGCCGTCGGTCGGGTGCGTGCGGGTTCCCGGGGCGGGTTCGGCGCGGGTGTCCTCGTCCGCGCGGTTGTCATCGTCCATGCGGATGCCGTCGTCCGTGCGGGTGTCCTCGTCCGCGAGGGTGCTGTCGTCCGTGCGGGTGTCCTCGTCCGCGAGGGTGCTGTCGTCCGTGCGGGTGTCCTCGTCCGTGTCGTGGTTCGCCTCGGCGACGGTGCCGGGCGCGAGCTGCGCGCGCCGCGGGCGACGTATCCCTCGTACCGGAATCCGCAGCTCCGTCCCGCAGGAGCACCCCAGCTCCGGAGCGGGCCACTGGCCCTCGCGGCCGCAGGCCTCGCAGCGGACGCTCACCCAGTCCTCGTCCCAGGTGCGGTGGGTGACGGCCGCCGGTTCCGCGAGGCGGTCGAGCGGGGGCGTGACGGGGGTGCCGCACACGCAGGGATAGGACTGCGCCGCGTACAGGTGCTCGCGGCGGCAGGCCGGGCACCGCACCGGCACGCTCTCGGCCATGGCCCACTCCAGGACGTCGTCACGTCGTCACGTCGGGACAGCGCGTCCATAGTCCTCCAGTGAGGGGGCCTCCGACAGGGAAACGGTCCGACAGCCTCCGACCGGACTCTTGACGACCCTCGGTACCCCGCCTACTATCTTCCAGATAGTAGAAGTTATTTTCCGCAATACGGAATTCGGACAGGGAAGCCGCTGCGGAACCGCACACGGAATCACCAGCTCTCCGCGGGCGCGACGGGAGCGCGAATCCGACAGCCGAAGCAGGAGTACTCCATGGCTCGTATGACCGCTGCCCGCGCGGCAGTCGAGATCCTCAAGCGCGAGGGCGTCAGCAACGCGTTCGGCGTCCCGGGCGCGGCGATCAACCCCTTCTACGCGGCTCTCAAGGCCGCCGGCGGGGTCAACCACACCCTCGCCCGCCATGTCGAGGGTGCCTCGCACATGGCGGAGGGCTACACCCGTACCCACCCGGGCAACATCGGCGTCTGCATCGGCACCTCGGGACCGGCAGGCACCGACATGATCACCGGGCTGTACTCCGCCACCGGCGACTCGATCCCGATCCTCTGCATCACCGGCCAGGCTCCGACCTCGGTGATCCACAAAGAGGACTTCCAGGCCGTCGACATCGCCTCGATCGCCAAGCCGGTGACGAAGATGGCGATCACCGTCCTTGAGCCGGCCCAGGTTCCCGGCGTCTTCCAGCAGGCCTTCCACCTCATGCGCTCAGGGCGTCCGGGCCCGGTCCTCATCGACCTGCCCATCGATGTCCAGCTTGCCGAGATCGAGTTCGACCCGGAGACGTACGAGCCGCTCCAGGCGTACAAGCCCGCCGCCACCCGCGCCCAGGTCGCGAAGGCGATCGGGTTGCTGAACGAGTCCGAGCGGCCGCTGATCGTCGCCGGCGGCGGTGTCATCAACGCCGACGCCGCCGAACTCCTCGTCGAGTTCGCAGAGTTGACGGGCACTCCGGTCGTGCCGACCCTGATGGGCTGGGGCATCCTCCCCGACGACCACGACCTGAACGCCGGGATGGTCGGCCTCCAGACCTCGCACCGCTACGGCAACGCCACCTTCCTGGAGTCCGACTTCGTCCTCGGCATCGGCAACCGCTGGGCCAACCGCCACACCGGCAAGCTGGATGTCTACACCGCGGGCCGCAAGTTCGTGCACGTCGACATCGAGCCCACACAGATCGGCAAGATCTTCGCCCCGGACTACGGCATCGCTTCCGACGCCAAGGCCGCGCTGAAGCTGTTCGTCGAGGTCGCGCGCGAGCTCAAGGACGAGGGCAGGCTTCCCGACCGCAGCGAGTGGGCCGCGTCCGCGCAGGAGAAGCGGGCAACTCTCCAGCGCCGTACGCACTTCGACAACATCCCGATCAAGCCGCAGCGCGTCTACGAGGAGATGAACAAGGCCTTCGGCCCGGAGACCCGGTACGTCACCACCATCGGGCTCTCGCAGATCGCCGGCGCCCAGATGCTGCACGTCTACCGGCCGCGCCACTGGATCAACTGCGGCCAGGCGGGCCCGCTCGGCTGGACCATCCCGGCCGCGCTCGGCGTCGCCAAGGCCGACCCGGAGGCCCAGGTCGTCGCGCTCTCCGGCGACTACGACTTCCAGTTCATGATCGAGGAACTGGCCGTCGGCGCCCAGCACAAGATCCCGTACGTCCATGTCCTGGTGAACAACGCCTACTTGGGTCTGATCCGCCAGGCGCAGATCGGCCTGGACATCAACTTCCAGGTCAACCTGGAGTTCGAGAACATCAACTCGCCGGAGCTGGGCGTCTACGGCGTCGACCACATCAAGGTCGTCGAGGGGCTCGGCTGCAAGGCGATCCGCGTCACCGACCCGAGCGAACTGGGCGCCGCCTTCGAACAGGCCAAGAAGCTCGCCGCCGAGTTCCAGGTCCCCGTCGTCGTCGAGGCGATCCTGGAGCGCATCACCAACATCGCGATGAGCAAGACGAACGACATCAGCAACGTCGTCGAGTTCGAGGAGATCGCGACCGAACCGGGCCACGCGCCCACCTCGATCAGGACGTTGAAGGTCTGACACGCGGGACACTGGCAGGCCATACGTCCGGCAGGGGGCGGCTCACCGGGAGGGTGAGCCGCCCCCTCGCCGTCCAGGACCTGTCCTAGCCGTCTAGAAGCCCGCCCCGCCCAACCCGGAACCACCACCGTCGGAGCCCTGCGGCGACCGCTCGTTGTCGGCCGCCCCGCCGCGCCCCAACAGTCCCGCGTCACGGGCGAAGCGGGGCGACAGGACGGTGAGCGCCTCGTCGTCGTAGAGGGCGACCGCGAGCAGTATGTCGGCCGTCGAGAGCCCCTCCCGTCCGGCGGGCGGGGGAAGTTGGGCACGCAGGTCGTCGAGGGTGCGTCGAGCGGCCCGTGTCCGGGCGCGCGGAAAACTGCGCAGCAGCCCCGCCGCGGTCAACTCCGCGCGCAGCTCCGCCACCGACGTCCGTATCCGCGGCTGCTTCAGCAGATCCCGTATCCCCGCAGGCCGGCGGTAGAGAGAGGTGTGCACCGCCTTCTCCAGAGGATGACCCGCGACCTGTGCGGCCACCCCCGACGTCCGCATCGTGCCCGGCCGTGCAGTGTTCGCGGCGCCCTGTAGGTGCAGGGCGAGCGCGGCGACCTTCACGGCGGCGAGTGGCCCCCCGCGCAGCAGCGCGACGGCGTGTGGCTCCAGCTGGATCTTCGCAGCGCTGTCCATGGTGCCCCCCTAGGACGAGGCCCGCCGCCCCCGTGTCGGCGGGCCTCGTGTGCTGAGAATGTGCCCCTACCCGGGGGGAGTTGAAGCCCCCGGGGCCGTGTTCAGAGGTTGATTTGAGGGTTCCGTACCCCGCGTACGCCCGGTGGCGTACCCACCGGGGAGCCGGGCTCACGGCTCGGTGTGCTCCGACAGGCCCGGCCACTCGTCGGGGCCGCCGCCCTGCCAGTCGATGATGTCGCTCTCCTCGACCTCGATCGCGTCGAGGTCGACGTCCGCCCGGCGCAGGACGTCGACGACGTCATCGAGGTGATAGGCGACACCGAGGGTCTCGTCCCCCGCGGTGACCCGCCGGGACCCGTCCAGAGCCGGGGTGTGCACGACGATGCTGGGATAGTCCATGACCTCAGGCTGCTGCGCGTCGGCCCGATCCGCACCCCGGGTGCATGACAGAGCGCCGGGTACGGGACCGTCCGTACCCGGCGCTCCGGCCCGGTGATCTGTGAAGTTGTGCCGTCCGACGGCGCGAGGCTGGGCGTGACAGGACATTCGCGCCGCCGGACGGAGTCGATGGTCGTGCCGTAGGACTTACGGCTGGGACCGCGGCGGGTGCGATGGAGCCGGGGCCGCCTTCCCTCAGGTCGAGAAGGGGGCCCTGGGACCTTTACCACCGCACTGGCTCGCACACCGCCGCGGTCCTCCGCATGCCCGCCTGCCGGCCGTGGTCACCCCTCATCCGGGTCCACGGTCGTGGCGGGCGCGCGTCCTGGATCAGACCTCCCGTCAGATCCAGGACGCAGCCCTTGAGTTGAGGCTCAGTCCTCGCGCAGGGCGCGGACCGCCTCCGCCACGCGCTTGCCGTAATCCGGGTCGGCGGCGTGGAAGTGAGCGAGATTCTTCTCGATGACGTCGTCGCGGGAGACCTGCGAGAGGCCGCCGGCGATGTTCGCGACCAGCCGGGACCTCTCCTCCGCGGGCATCAGGCGGTACAGCTCGCCCGCCTGGAAGAAGTGGTCGTCCTTGGTGTGGAGCGGGGCCTCGTGCGTGCCCGTGTGGCCGTGTACGGCGAGCGGCGCCGACAGCGGGCGGCCGGTCTCGACCGGGCCGGCGTAGGAGTTCGGCTCGTAGTTCTTCGCGGCGCGGCCCTGCGCGTTGGAAGCCATGACGCCGTCACGGCCGTAGTTGTTCGCGACCGTCGCCTTCGGGGCGTTCACCGCGAGCAGCGTGTGGTTGACGCCCAGGCGGTAGCGGTGCGCGTCGGCGTACGCGAACAGGCGGCCCTGGAGCATCTTGTCCGGCGAAGGACCGATGCCAGGGACGAAGTTGTTCGGGGAGAACGCGGCCTGCTCGACCTCGGCGAAGACGTTGTCGGGGTTGCGGTCCAGGACCAGCCGGCCCACGCGCCGCAGCGGGTAGTCCTGGTGCGGCCACACCTTGGTGACGTCGAAGGGGTTGAAGCGGTAGTCGGCCGCGTCCGCCGCCGGCATGATCTGGACATGCAGGGTCCAGGACGGGTTGACGCCCCGCTCGATGGCCTGGAGCAGGTCCGTCTGGTGCGAGTTGGGGTCCTTGCCCGCGATCTCGGCACCTTGCTCGCTCGACAGACTGCGGACGCCCTGGTTCGTCTTGAAGTGGTACTTGACGAAGAAGGCCTCGCCCTCGGCGTTCGTCCACTGGTAGGTGTGCGAGCCGTAGCCGTTCATGTGGCGGTAGGAGGCCGGGATGCCGCGGTCGCCCATCAGCCAGGTGATCTGGTGCGTCGCCTCGGGGGCGTGCGCCCAGAAGTCCCAGACATTGTCCGGCTCCTGCCTGCCGGTGAACGGGTCGCGCTTCTGGGAGTGGATGAAGTCGGGGAACTTGATCGGGTCCTTGACGAAGAAGACCGGGGTGTTGTTCCCAACGAGGTCGTAGTTCCCCTCCTCCGTATAGAACTTGACCGCGAAGCCGCGGGGGTCACGGACCGCGTCCGCGCCGCCGAGGTTGTCGGCCACCGTGGAGAAGCGCAGGAAGACCTCGGTGCGCCTGCCGACGCTGTTCAGGAAGTCGGCGTGGGTGAAGTCCGTGACGTCGTCGGTCACTTCGAAGTAGCCGTACGCGCCGGAGCCGCGGGCGTGCACCACGCGCTCCGGGATGCGCTCGCGGTTGAACCGAGCGAGCTTCTCCAGGAGGTGCTGGTCCTGGAGGAGGAGCGGGCCGCCTACGCCGGCGGTGGCTGAGTTCTGGTTGTCGGCGACCGGAGCGCCGGACTCGGTCGTAAGCACGCGCTTCGACATCGTGACCTTCCGTACGAGGGGCAGCGGAAAACTTCTTCCGCTTGGTGGAGCTTCCGCTTTGTGGAGCCTAGGTTCGGGGCGATCTGGGCGTCAACAGTTTGTTGAAGTCCAGGGTGTGAATCCGGGCCACGGCGGCGCATGGGCGCGACAGGACAGGTGTCAGCGCCGCCGTGGCCCGGAAGTTTCGTGGACGTCAGGACGGGGTCAGGACGGGCTCGGACCGGATTCGGGCCAGGCTCAGATCTCTGAGCCGGAGAGGCGCTCCACGCCCCGGAGCAGGGCCGAGTGGTCCAGGCCCCCGTCACCCTGCGTGCGCAGGCTGGCGACGAGCTGGGCCACCACGGCACCGACCGGAAGGGCCGCGCCGACGTTGCGGGCGGCGTCCGTGACGATGCCCATGTCCTTGTGGTGCAGGTCGATGCGGAAGCCCGGCTTGAAGTCGCGGTTGAGGAAGTTGTCCTTCTTCCGCGTCAGCACGGTCGAGCCCGCGAGCCCGCCGTTGAGGACGTCGAGGGCGGCCTTCAGGTTCACACCCGACTTCTCCAGGAAGACCACGGCCTCGGCGCACGCCTGGATGTTCACGGCGACGATCAGCTGGTTGGCGGCCTTCACGGTCTGGCCCGAGCCGTGCGGACCGCACAGCACGATGGTCTTGCCGAGCGCCTCGAAGATCGGCTCGGCCTCGTCGAAGTCGGCCTGCGTGCCGCCGACCATGATCGACAGAACGGCCTCGACCGCACCGGCCTCACCGCCGGACACGGGCGCGTCGAGCACGCGGATGCCCTTCGCCACGGCCGCCTTCGCGAGGTCCACCGAGGTCTGCGGGGTGATGGAGGACATGTCGATCAGGAGCGCGCCGGACCGCGCGTTCTCCAGGATGCCGTCAGGGCCGTACGCGATGGCCTCGACGTGCGGGGACGCGGGCACCATGGTGATCACCACGTCGGCGTCCCGTACGGCCTCGGCGATCGAGCCCGCCGCAGTGCCGCCGGCGCCGGCCAGCCGCTCCAATTTGTCCTGCTCCAGGGTGAAGCCGGTGACGTCGTATCCGGCCTTGATCAGGTTCTCGGACATGGGGGAGCCCATGATGCCGAGACCGACCCATGCGACCTTGGGGAGATTGCTCATGAGGGTGCCTCTCTGACTGCTGCGATACGTCGGTGAGTTGCCGCTCAGCGGGCGGCTCGGGCCGCTGCGGGCAGCCATGCGAAGGACTCGGCGCTCGGCCGGTCGCCCGGCTTGTACTCCAGGCCGACCCAGCCCTCGTAACCGGCCTTCCTCAGCTGGTCGAGGAGGTCTTCCAACGGGAGTGAGCCGGTGCCCGGCGCGCCGCGGCCCGGGTTGTCGGCGATCTGCACGTGGCCGGTCTTGGCCGCGTACTGCTCGATGACCGACGGCAGGTCCTCGCCGTTCATGGACAGGTGGTAGATGTCCATCAGGAACTTGGTGTTGCCGAGGCCGGTGGCCTCGTTGACCTTGTCGACGATCTCGATGCCGGCCGGGGCGGTCACCAGCGGGTAGCGCGGCGACTCGGGCTTGTTGAGGGTCTCGATCAGCAGGATCGCGCCGATGCGGTTGGCCGCGCGGGCGGCCAGCACCAGGTTCTCCAGGGCGAGTTCGTCCTGCTCGGCCGGGTCCACGCCCTCGACTCGGTTGCCGTAAAGGGCGTTGAGTGCCCGGCATCCGAGCGACTCGGCGAAGTCCGCGGCCACGTCGATGTTGTCGTGGAACCGCACGGACTCCTCGCCTGGGATCGACAGGGCGCCGCGGTCCGGGCCCGGAAGCTGTCCGGCGTAGAAGTTCAGGCCCGTGAGCTGGACGCCCGCGTCCTCGATCGCCTGCTTGAGGGCGTCGAGTTCGGACTGCTCGGGGGTGGGGGAGTCGACCCAGGGCCACCACAGCTCGACCGCGGTGAAGCCCGCCGCGGCGGCGGCCGCGGGGCGCTCCAGGAGCGGGAGTTCCGTGAAGAGGATCGACAGGTTGACGTTGAAGCGCTGGTCTGCGAATCCCATGGGGGTCGGCGCTCCCTTCCGTATCAGCGGGTCGGGTGTACTCGTGAATCTTAGCTGATTCCGTATTGCGGAAGTTCGTTTCTGCTTAATGGAAGATTGCCGCCGTGTGTCGTGGGTTGTCAAGAGGGGGCTGCCGGAAAATCGACACCGCGCAGTAGGTTGAGCGCGTGCGATTGAGAGTGGAGTTCACGACCGAGCCCTTCGACCTCGACGAGGCGCCGCCGCACGCGCTGGTCGCCCGTGAGGTCATCGAGGCTGCCGAGCTGGACGCCGTGGACGTAGGCCCGTTCGGCAACACCGCGGAGGGTGGTGCTGACGCGGTGCTCACTGCGGTCGACGCGCTGCTGCGCAAGGCCCTGGAGGCGGGCGCCACCAGGGTTTCGTTGCAGGTCAACGTGGTCGAGGAGGGGGGTCGGTGACCGGTTTCGGGGACGACCCCTTCCTCGCGGCCGTCAAGCCGCTCGTCGACGCCATGGGCGGCGAGATGCTGCCGCCGGACCAGGCCGGCGCCGATGACGTCGTGCTGTCCTGGGAGGGCGCGGATGTCGTCGCCGTACGTCTGCCCCAGCTCGCCGACTCCCTCGATCACATCCTGGTCGCCCTGGAGCGCAAGCGCGGAAAGCCGCTGGCCGACCTCGACCGCAAGGCCAAGCAGGAGGTCGTACGGATACTGGAGGCGCGCGGCGCCTTCTCCGTGCGGCACGGCGTGGAGACGGTGGCGAGCGCCCTCGGGGTGAGCCGCTTCACGGTCTACAACTACTTGAACCGCGAGAAGGACTCCTGACCTGCGGAGATGCCGGCAGATCGCTGACGGCGTCCTGGTTGTGACCCGCCGCCGTCCGGACCACCCGGGCGGCGGCTTTTGTTACCCGAAGTTTTCAACAAAGTGTTGACGTGAAGTTTCCGAGGGCGTTAGCTATCCGCAGCCCGTCCAGTAACAAGGCCACGGAGGCTCCCGTGACTTCGAGTTCCGCTACACCGGGCCTCGCCCGGTTCAACGCCCTGGAGGAGCACGCGGCAGTCGCCGCCCTCCACGAGGCGTGCGCCTCATCGGCATGGGGGAGCGGTCTGCTCGACCGCCGCCCCTTCGCAAGCCTCGCCGACCTCCTCGCCACCAGCGACGCCGTCATGGCCGAGCTGACCACCGCGGACCTGGCCGAGGCGATGGCCGGGCATCCGCCGATCGGTCGGCCGAGGCCCGGGGACCCGACCTCCTCCCGGGAGCAGCGCGGCATGGCCGGCGCCTCCGAGGAGCTCAAGGAGGAGATGCTCGAACTGAACCTGGCGTACCAGGAGAGGTTCGGCCACGTCTTCCTGATCTGCGCCACCGGCAGGACCGGCGAGCAGATGCGCGACGCGGTGAAGGAACGGATCGGCAACGCGCCGGGGCAGGAGCGCGAGATCGTCCGCACCGAGCTCGGCAAGATCAACCGCATCCGCCTCGCCAATCTCGTACAGCAGGAAGATGAAGCATGAGCACCGACAGCACGGCTTCCGTGTCCACACACATCCTGGACACCAGCGTCGGACGGCCCGCCGAGGGCGTCGCGGTCCAGCTCGCGGCCCGTGCGGGGCGTGAAGCGGACTGGCAGGCACTCGGCGGGTCCGCGACCGACGCGGACGGCCGGTGCAAGGACCTTCCGGCGCTGCCGGAGGGGACGACCCACGTACGGCTCGACTTCGCGGTCGAGGCGTACTTCGAGAAAAAGCAAGCCGATGCGCAGCAGGACGCCCCCGCGAACCGGGACAGCGGCGCGAGCGGAGTGTTCTTCCCCGAGGTGGCGATCACCTTCGCCGTCAGGCCGGGCGAGCACTACCACGTACCGCTGCTGCTCAACCCGTTCGGCTACTCCGTTTACCGAGGGAGCTAGCAGACATGACCGACAATGCCCGTCCTGCCCGCCCTGTGATCCTGGGACAGAACCAGTACGGCAAGGCCGAGAACCGCGTCGTCAAGATCACGCGGGACGGCGACACCCATCACATCAAGGACCTGAACGTGTCGGTCGCGCTGAGCGGCGACATGGAAGAGGTCCACTACTCGGGCTCCAACGCGAACGTCCTGCCGACGGACACCACCAAGAACACGGTGTACGCCTTCGCCAAGGAGCACGGCATCGAGTCCGCCGAGCAGTTCGGCATCCACCTCGCCCGGCACTTCGTGACGAGCCAGGAGCCGATCAGGACGGCGCGCATCCGGATCGAGGAGTACTCCTGGGAGCGCATCGAGACCTCGGACGCCAACTCGAAGTTCATCGGCGCCGACGAGGTCAAGCACTCCTTCGTGCGCAAGGGCCAGGAGACCCGGGTCAGCCAGATCACGTATGACGGTTCGTCATGGGAGATCATCTCGGGGCTGAAGGACCTCGTCGTGATGAACTCGACGAACTCCGAGTTCTGGGGCTACGTCAAGGACAAGTACACGACGCTGCCCGAGGCGTACGACCGCATCCTGGCCACCCAGGTCTCCGCCCGCTGGCGCTTCAACTGGTCGGGCGACGACCAGCAGATGCCCAACTGGGAGAAGTCCTACGACCAGGTCAGGAAGCACATGCTCCAGGCCTTCGCGGAGACGTACTCGCTGTCCCTCCAGCAGACCCTGTACCAAATGGGTTCGCGGATCATCAACAACCGCAGCGAGATCGACGAGGTCCGCTTCTCGCTCCCGAACAAGCATCACTTCCTGGTGGACCTGAAGCCGTTCGGCCTTGAGAACGACAATGAGGTCTACCTCGCGGCGGACCGCCCGTACGGGCTCATCGAGGCCACCGTCATCCGTGACGGCGTCGAGCCGCGGATCCCGGTGGACCTCACCAATCTCTGACCCTGCCCGCTGCCCCCGGCCTGCCTTGCTCGCCGGGCGGGGGCGGCCCTCCTTCGGCACCCGTGGCTTCAACGACCGCGGCACTCAAACCTCCTAGGGTCCTGCCGTGCCCACCCCCGAACGAAGAAGGACGCACCATGGCAGCATCGGCGGAAGTCCAGCGGATCGTCATCGAGAACTGTGCGATCGCGACGGTGGACGCGGGTGACACCGAGTACACGTCGGGCCACGTCGTCGTCGCGGGCAACCTCATCGAGTCCCTCGGCGCGGGCAAGGCCCCGCAGGGCCTGGAGAACGTCGTACGCCGCATCGACGGCACCGGCCACCTGGTGACCCCGGGCCTGGTCAACACGCACCACCACTTCTACCAGTGGATCACCCGGGGTCTGGCCACCGACCACAACCTCTTCAACTGGCTCGTCGCGCTCTACCCGACCTGGGCGCGCATCGACGAGCAGATGACGTACGCGGCGGCGCAGGGCTCCCTCGCCATGATGGCCCGCGGCGGAGTCACCACCGCCATGGACCACCACTACGTCTTCCCGAAGGGCTCCGGAGACCTGTCCGGCTCGATCATCCGGGCCGCGCGTGAGACGGGCGTCCGCTTCACCCTGGCCCGCGGCTCCATGGACCGCAGCGAGAAGGACGGCGGACTGCCGCCGGACTTCGCCGTCGAGACCCTCGAAGGGGCGCTCGCCGCCACCGAGGCGACGGTCGACGAGCACCATGACGCCTCCTTCGGCGCGATGACGCAGGTGGCCGTCGCGCCCTGTTCGCCGTTCTCCGTGTCCACCGAACTGATGCGGCACGGCGCCGAGTTGGCCCGCCGCAAGGGCGTACGGCTGCACACGCACGGCTCGGAGACCGTGGAGGAGGAGCAGTTCTGCAAGGAGCTGTTCGGCATGGGCCCGACCGAGTACTTCGAGTCGACGGGCTGGCTCGGCGAGGACGTGTGGATGGCGCACTGCGTCCATATGAACGACTCCGACATCGCCGCCTTCGCCCGTACGAAGACGGGTGTGGCCCACTGCCCGTCCTCCAACGCCCGCTTGGCCGCGGGCATTGCGCGCGTCCCCGACATGCTCGCGGCCGGCGTCCCGGTCGGCCTCGGCGTCGACGGCACGGCGTCGAACGAGTCCGGCGAACTGCACACCGAACTGCGCAACGCGCTCCTCATCAACCGCCTCGGCGCACACCGCGAGGCCGCCCTGAACGCCCGTCAGGCGCTGCGCCTCGGCACCTTCGGCGGCGCCCAAGTCCTCGGCAGGGCCGCGGAGATCGGCTCCCTGGAGCCGGGCAAGCTCGCCGACCTCGTGCTGTGGAAGCTGGACACCCTGGCCCACGCCTCGATCGCCGACCCGGTGACCGCGCTGGTCTTCGGCGCGGCGGCCCCGGTCACGCTCTCGCTCGTCAACGGCAGGCCGGTCGTCGAGGACAGCCGGCTCCTGCACGTCGACGAGGACGCCATCGCCCGCTCCACGCGGGACCAGGCACAGCGCCTCGCGCGCATCGCCGCGCAGGCCTGACGGTTCGGCTCACGCGCATCGCCGTACAGGCCTGAACAGTTGAAGATCTCCGGCTGAGGGGGACGGCCCTCGGCCGGTAGCCGTGGACCCGAGCGGGGTCCATGGCGGCCGTATCCGGGGCGTGCACGGAGGTGCGCGCCCCGGGGCGGTCTCTGCCCCGTCAGACGGTCTCCGTTCCTCCCGAACGTCCCCGTCCCGGTCCCGCACGACCGCGCATCACCTCCCTGACACCCGCGTCAATGCCGACGCGTAACCGACCGGAGGAGCCGCCGTGGCCGCCCAGCAGCCCGAGCCCAGCACCGATCCACAACCAACTGGCCAGCCCAGGTACCCAGTTGGCAAGCACCCAGTTGACGAGAAACTCCCGCCCCTGAAAATGGCCACCAGCGGCCTTCAGCACGTCGCCGCCATGTACGCCGGGGTCGTCGCCCCACCGCTGATCGTCGGCGCCGCCGTCGGTCTCTCCGCCACCGAGCTGACCTTCCTCACCGGCGCCTGCCTGTTCACCGCGGGCCTCGCCACCTTCCTCCAGACGATCGGCTTCTGGAAGATCGGCGCCAGGCTCCCGTTCGTCAACGGCGTCACCTTCGCCGGTGTCGCGCCCATGACCGCGGTCGTCGCCTCGATCAAGGACAAGAGCGACGCGCTGCCGGTCATCTTCGGCGCGGTCATCGTGGCGGGCGTCCTCGGCTTCATAGCCGCCCCCTTCTTCAGCAAGGCGGTCCGCTTCTTCCCGCCCGTCGTCACCGGCACCGTCATCACGCTCATCGGCGTCTCGCTGTTGCCGGTCGCCTTCGGCTGGGCGCAGGGGCCCAACCCCGCGGCAGACGACTACGGTTCGACGACCTACCTGGGCCTGGCCGCCGCCACGCTCCTCATCGTGTTGCTGCTGCGCCGCTTCACCCACGGCTTCGTCAAGCAGATCGCCGTACTGCTCGGCCTCGTCATCGGCACGCTCGTCGCGATCCCCTTCGGCGTCACGGACTTCGGACCGGTGGCCGACGCGGACGTGGTCGGCTTCCCGACGCCGTTCCACTTCGGCGCCCCGCAGTTCCAGGTCGCCGCGATCCTCTCGATGTGCGTGGTGATGGTGGTCTCGATGACCGAATCGACCGCGGACATGCTGGCGTTGGGCGAGATCGTCGAACGCCCGGCCGACGAGCGGACCATCGCGGCCGGCCTGCGCGCCGACACCCTCGGCTCGGCGCTCAGCCCGCTCTTCAACGGCTTCATGTGCAGCGCTTTCGCACAGAACATCGGCCTGGTCGCGATGACCAGGATCCGCAGCCGTTACGTCGTCGCCACCGGCGGCGGTTTCCTCGTACTGATGGGTCTGTGCCCGATGGCCGCGTCGCTGATCGCCGTCGTACCGCGTCCCGTTCTCGGCGGCGCGGGCGTGGTCCTCTTCGGCTCGGTCGCGGCCAGCGGCATCCAGACCCTCGTACGAGCGGGCCTGGAGAAGGACAACAACGTGCTGATCGTCGCCGTGTCGCTGGCCGTCGGCATCATCCCGATCACCGCGCCGGAGTTCTACCACGCCTTCCCGGAGACGGCGAAGATCGTCCTGGACTCGGGGATCTCGACGGGCTGTGTGGCCGCCGTGGTCCTCAACCTCGTCTTCAACCACCTCGGCAAGGGACAGGACGCGGACGACGTGACCCATCCCATGGAGGCGGGCGACGATCTCAAGGCGGTCCCGGCCCACTGACACCCCGGGCACACGGAGGGCGCGGCACCTAGGGGGTGTCGTTTGGATCACCCCGGGTCCGCGACGCCTGGCACGGCACGGCACCTCGCCGCGTTGTCGCATCACCCGAGTACGTCCAGTACGCGGGTCATGCTCCGCCTTGCGATGCACCGCACCATGCGCCGCGGCCTGATCCGAGGTGATCCAAACGACACCCCCTAGGGGTGTCGCGCCCTCCGCCGTGCCTTGGGTCGGGCGGCCGTACCTTCGGTCATGCCGCCCTGCCTTCGGTCAGGTCAGCCGATGTGGAAGCTGTCGCCGTACACTTTCCAGTCCAGCGGCGGATTCAGGCTCAGGTTCCGCTTCTGGACGAAGACCCGCTGCGCGGTGTCGACGCGGCTGGTGTCCGAGTGCGCCTCTTCCTGCTTCATCGCCCAGACGCGCGCGTCGAGGAACGCGTTCAGGTACGTCACCTCGTCGCCTCCCTGGGCCGGCGGCTTGGCCTTCGTCAGGGCGCGTCGCCGGATGCTGCCGAAGCTGGTGCTGTCGCCGCCGTTGCCGTGCATCACGATGGCGTCGTAGTAGGTGAACTGGCCGAGGACGCCGATCCCGTCGGTCTTGCCCTGCTTGACGGACGGGTTGAAGTAGACGCGGTCGCGCTCGTCGTTCTGGGCCTGCTGGAACGCCGAGTCCTGGGCTGCCCTTGCCCAGTCGCCCGGGAACCCGGGGTCCAGGCCCTGGTGCGAGTCGGTGCCGTCCACGTTGCGCAGGGCGGGCAGGTATTTGGCGAGTACGTTGCCGGGCTTGCGCTGCGCGTACAGCTCCACGAGGTCGAGCATGTCGCCGGTGCCGGAACAGAAGCCGATGATCCCGGCCGTGTAGCCGCGCCCGTCGCCGATGTCCTCGATGTACTTGTACTGCGCCTTCCAGTCCAGCGAGGAGTTCTCCGCGCTGGACACCAGCTTCATGGCGATCTCCTTCTTCGCCGGGTCGTCCAGACCGACCGCCGCGGCGGTCGCGGGCTGGCTCGCGATGACAGGACCTGCCACCAGTGAAGCTCCGATCAGGGCGAGCAGGGTGCGGCGTGACGTGCGTATGTGGGGGGTGTGCACGGTACCTCCGTTGGGGAGAGTGTCGCTTCCGCGTACTGTTAGGAAAGTTTCCTACCAGAGATTGCGGTTGACGTATACCCGTCAGGAAGGGATCGGATCTCGCGGGTTCCTCTACGGTCGTACGGCGCCGGGTGGTCGTATCCGGGGTTCAGGCGCGGCGGAAGGCCTGGCAGGGCTGGGGCCCGGGGAGGCGGCCGGTGAAGAACGACGTGGGCGGAACGCCCATCAACGTGCGGAAGTCGGCGGTCATGTGCGACTGGTCGTAATAGCCGGTGGCGATGGCCAGTTGGGCCCAGGGGGTGTCCGGCGCGCTGCGCGCGTGCGTGAGAATGTGGCGTACGCGGGCGATGCGGGCGTAGTGCTTGGGGGAGATGCCGATGCCGTCCGCGAAGAGGTTGCGCAGCTGGCGTTCGCTGACGGCGAGGCGTCCCGCCAACTCCCGTACACCCAAGGGTAGATGGCCCTCGTCCGTCGACATCGCCGCGACCGCCGCGCGGAGCAGTCCGGTACGTGAGGGGTCGGCTGGGGTGAGCCGTTCGGGCAGGGCCTCCGCGAGGTGGGGGACCACCTGCTCCGGCTTCAACGGAATTAGTTCGTCGGCCAGTTGGGCGGCATGGGCGCCTGGGAAGTCGCCGAGCGGTGCGACCCGGCCGACGAGATCGACCGCCGCCACGCCGAGCAACGGGCGCGCCGCTCCCGGCCCCAGGCGCAGCTCCACGCAGGAGGCAAGGCGCTTGCTCGCATGGTAGGAGGCGCGGGTGCGTGGCCCGACGACCAGGACATCACGGCGGCCGTTCTCCTCGACCCGCACCACCATCTTCGTTGCCGCGTCCGGGACATGGGTGAACGGTTCGCGCAACTCGCCGTCGACGGACGTGAAGGCGGCGCCGACGAACCAGGGCCGCAGCACCCCGGGCAGTGCCAGGCGCTCCTCGGCGAGACCGCTCGCGCCGGACTTGGTCTCATACGGGGTGGTCACCCCTCCACGGTAGACGCGCCGGGGCATCGGCCGGGCCCGGGAACCGTGCCGGAATTTCCTAGCGGCCGACCGCACCGGCTCGGCACGGTGAAGGACATGATCCTAGTGACCGGTGCCACGGGCACCATCGGCAGTGAACTTCTACGGCAGCTCGCCGCGCGCGGTGAGAAGGCCCGCGCGCTGACCCGGGACCCCGCCCACGCTCAGGTGCCCGCCGGCGTCGAGGTGGTGCGCGGCGACTACCACGAGCCCGCGTCCGTCGAGGCCGCCATGTCCGGGGTGTCCGCCATCTTCGCGGTGGGCGTCCTCGGCCCCGGCGACGCGGACGCCGACGCGGCACTGGTCGCGGCGGCGCGGGCGGCGGGCGTACGGCGGGTCGTGAAGCTTTCCTCCATCGGCACGGGTGACCCTGTCCTGGGCAACTGGCACCTTGGAGGTGAACAGGCCGTACAGGCAAGCGAGTTGGAGTGGACGGTGCTGCGCCCCTCGTCCTTCGCCTCGAACACGCTGAGCTGGGCGGGGGCGATCCACTCCGGCGCCCCGGTGCCCAATATGACCGGGACGGGCACGCAGGGTGTCATCGATCCGCGTGACGTGTCCGAGGTCGCGGCCGAGGCGCTGCTCGCGCCGGGACACGCGGGCCGCACATACACCCTGACCGGACCCGAGCTCCTCACCACGTCCGACCAGGCAGCCGCCCTCACCGAGGCCCTCGGCCGCCCGGTCGCCACCGTCGACGTACCCCCGGACGCCCTACGGGCGCAGTTCCTTGAGGCCGGAATGTCCGAGACCTACGTCGAAGGCGTTCTGGCGGGTACGGCGTACGTGCGCAGGGGCGGGAACGCGGTACTGACCGAGGACGTACGCCGGGTACTGGGCCGTGAGCCGGGTACGTATGCCCGGTGGGCGCGCGATCACCGGGAGGCGTTCGCGCGGGGCTGACGGCCGGCCTCGGGTGTCTCCTCCTCCGTGGCAGGGGCGCTTTCCGCCACGGCGGAGGCGAGGCGCCCCGGCCGCAACAGCGCCGCCGCCAGCACCAGCGCGGTCGCGGTGATCCCCATGCCGACCGTGAACGCCAGCTGATAGCCGTCCGCCGTCGCCGCGACGAGCCGCTCGCCCTCGCCGAGCAGCCGCTCCGTGCGGCTCGCCGACAGGGTCGTGAGGACCGCCAGGCCCAGTGAACCGCCCACCACCTGGGTGGTGTTGAAGAGCCCGGAGGCCAGTCCCGCGTCCTCCTCGCGGGCGCCCGACATGGCGAGTCCCGTGACCGCCGGCATCGCGGCCGCGAATCCGGCGGCGAGGAAGAGCAGCGGAGGCAGCACGTCGGCGAGGTACGTGCCGTCGGCCGGGGCCCGGCTCAACAGGCCCATGCCCGCGGTGATGAGGACGAGCCCGGCGAGCAGTACCCGGTACGGGCCGAACCGGGCGATCGTCCGCGCCGACAGGCTCAGCATCAGCACCCCGATCGCGATCGGCGCGGGCAGGAACGCCGTACCAGTGAGCAACTCGCTGTAGCCCAGAACGCGTTGGAGGTAGAGCGCGCCGATGAACTGGAAGCCGAACATCGCCGAGATCATCAGGGTCAGGACGATGTTCGCACCCGTCAGGGCACGGGAGCGGAAGAGCCGCAGCCGCAGCAGCGGGCGTGCGGCCCACGCCTGCCGCACGGTGAATCCGGCGAAGAGGGCGAGCGACACGGCGGCGAGGGTGAGTGTGGTGCCCAGCGCGCGGTCACCGGCGCCGACGATCGCGAAGACGGTCAGCATCAGCGCGCCCGTCACCAGCGCCGCCCCGGGATAGTCGGCACCCTTGCCGAGGCCGGCTCCCTGATCGGGGACGAGGATTCGGAGCGCCGCGAAGAACGCCACCGCCCCGATCGGCAGGTTGATCAGGAAGATCCAGTGCCAGCCGACCGCCTGCGTCAGCGCCCCGCCGAGGAAGGTGCCGAGCGCCCCGCCCCCCGCGCCGACCGCGCTGAACACCGCGATGGCGCGGGCCTGTTCACGCGGCTCGGGGAACAGGGCGACCAGCATGCCGAGGACGACGGCCGAGGTCATCGCCCCACCGACACCTTGCAGCGCGCGGGCGGCGACCAGCATGCCCTGGCTGGTGGCGACCCCGCACAGGACGGACGCCGCGGTGAACACGGCGAGCCCGGCGACGAACATCCGCTTGCGGCCCACCAGATCCCCGAGCCGCCCGACCAGCAGAAGCAGCCCGCCGAAGGGAATCAGATACGCGTTCACGACCCACGCGAGACCCGGGCCGGAGAAGCCGAGGTCGCTCTGGATCGCGGGCATCGCGACGGTGACGATGTTCCCGTCCAGGACCGTCATCAGCGTGCCCGCGCACAGCACCACCAGGGCGGCCCAGCGGGAGTATGTTCGTGGTGGCGGCGACACGACGGTTCGGAACTGCATGGCGATGACCTCGGCGTTCTCCATAGGTGCACGACTTGTAACGGGGTACATCGTGAGCGACCATGGAGACCGGCATAAGGAGGCACTTCGATGTCCCAGGGGAACACCGGTGTTACCGCGCAGGCAGTGCACGCGCAGGCCTGCCCGGTCCGTGAAGTTCTTGACAGGGTCGCCGGAAAATGGAGCGTTCTGATCATCGTGGCCGCCGCGCACGGACCGATCCGGTTCACCGAACTGGAGCGCAGCGTGGAAGGCATCAGCCGCCGCATGCTCTCCCTCACCCTGCGAAATCTGGAGCGCGACGGACTCGTCACCCGCACCGTCCATCCGACGGTGCCGCCCAAGGTGGAGTACGAACTCACCCCGGTGGCCCACGAGTTGCACGCGACGCTGCTGTCCCTGACGGACTGGGCCGAGCGGCACCGCGGCACGATCGCCGAGTCGCGCGCGGCCTACGACGCCCAGCACCGGCCGGAGCTGCTTGACGTGTAGGCCGCGCGCGACCCGGCGATTTGTTCTCACGGCGTCGCGAGCGCCTCCGTCGGGGACAGCCGCGACGCCCGGACCGCCGGGTAGAGGCCGGCCAGTCCGCCGATCACCAGGGTGGCCGCGACGCCACCGGCCAGCGACCAGGGCGGTACGACGGTCGGCCAGCCCTGGTAGAGGGCGTATCCGGCGGTGACGGTCAGGCCCAGCAGGGCGCCCGCCGCGCCGCCGAGGGCGGACAGCAGCAGGGACTCGGCCAGGAACTGCGTACGGATCTGTCCCCGCGTCGCGCCCAGCGAGCGGCGCAGCCCGATCTCCGCCCGGCGCTCAAGGACCGAGATGACCATCGTGTTCGCCACCCCCACCCCGCCGACGAGCAGGGCGACCGCGCCCAGACCGAGCAGCAGCCCGGTGAACGCCTCACCCGCGGCCTGCTTGGCGGCCAGCGCGTCCGAGGGTCGGGAGACCTGGACCTCGCTCGGTGCCTCGGGGTTGGCGGTGGCGCCCAGGGCCGAGCGGACCGTCGCCACGGACGCGTCGGCCGAGCGGGTGTAGACCGTGGTGGCATGCCCGTCGAACGCCAGCTCCGACTCGGCCACGGGCCAGCCGACCAGCGTCGCCGTGTCCAACTCCGGTGTCAGCTGCGACGGCTGGAGAATGCCGACCACCGTGAACCAGGTGCCGCCGACCAGCACCTGCGTGTCCGCACTCGCGTGCCCGATCCCGAGCCGCTGGGCGGCCTTCGCGCCGAGCACCGTCGCCGGGTAGCGGCCCGTGCCCCCGTTCAGCCAGGTTCCGCTCGCCAACTCGGCGCCGATCGTGGCCCGTAGAGACGTGCGGGCCGCGTACACCGCGATGCCGTTCGTCTGCGCCTCGGGAATCCGGTCGGTGCGGTAGACCTTCGCGTCCTCGGCCCTGCCGATCGCCGACACGGACTCCACGCCGTCGATGCGGGACACCATGTCCTCGGCGGTGGAGGGGAGTTCCGCGTCCCCGCCGGTCAGGGTGGAGCCCGGTGACACCGTGAGCAGATTGGTGCCGAGGGCCGCCAGCGCACGGTCGAGATCGGCGCGGGACGAGGACGAGATGCCGACGACGGCGACCATCGCCGCGATGCCGATAGCGATACCGAGCGCCGAGAGGAAGGCCCGCAGCGGCCGGGTACGCAGGCCGACGGCGCCTACTCTGACGACGTCGCCGGGGCCGAGGTGGGCGGGGCGCAGTACATCCGGAGTCAGGGGCGGTGCGTCCGTGGTCATCGGACCGCCTCCCGCACCACGTCGCGGGCCGCATGGGCCGAGTCCTCGACCACCCGGCCGTCCCGCATCCGCACCCGCCGTGGCAGCGAGTCGGCGATCTCCCGGTCATGGGTGATGATCACGACCGTGGTCCCGGTGGCATGCAGTTCGCGCAGCAGCCGCATCACCCCCAGGCCCGACACAGAGTCCAGCGCCCCCGTCGGCTCGTCGGCGAGCAGTAGCGGAGGATCCCCGGAGACCGCGCGGGCCACGGCGACCCGCTGGCGCTCGCCGCCGGACAACTCCTGCGGCTCGTGGTGCATTCGGTGCCCCAGGCCCACCCGGCGCAGCGCCTGCGCCGCGCGACGGCGGCGCTCGGCCGGCCGCAGCCCGGAGTAGAGCAGACCGTCGGCCACGTTCTCCAACGCCGTTGTCCCGCCCGCCAGATGGAAGCGCTGGAAGACGAAACCGATCCGGCGCGCCCGCAGCGCCGACAGCCGCGCGTCCGACAGCGCGCCCGCGTCGTACCCCTCGACCCGCACACTGCCCGACGAGGGCCGGTCGAGCGTGCCGAGCATATGCAGCATGGTCGACTTTCCGGAGCCCGACGGGCCCACGATGGCGACGAGTTCACCGCGCGCGATCGTCAGGGACACCCCGGCCAGCGCGGTGACGCCGCCCGGGTAGACCTTGGTGACATCGGTCAGCGAGATCATGCGGGCATCCCCACCTTCGTACCCTCGGCAATGCCCTCGCCGGTGATCTCCACCCGCCCGTTCGCGAACAGCCCCGTCTCGACAGCCACGTACGCCGTGGTCGACCCCTGTACGACCTCGACGCCGAAACCGCCGTCCGGAAGCACGACGAGCGCGGCGATCGGAACGGTGAGGACGTCTTTGCGCTCGCCCGCCGTGAAGAAGACGTCGACGGCGGCCAGTACGTAGGACGCGGCCGCTTTCTGCGCCTTGGCGCCGTCCAGTGCGACGGTCACCTTCACCTTGGTCGTCGGATCCTGCTGCCCGTCGTCGCCGGGATCGATCTCGGTGGAGACGTCCTCGATCCGGCCCTCGATGCTCGTACCGTCCGGCAGCTCGACGGCGACCTTTGTGCCCTTCTCCGCCAACCGCCGGTCGGCGGTGTCGAGTTCGAGCGTGACGACCTGGGTGGTGCCGGTGTACGACAGCACCTTCTGGCCCGGGCCCGTGGTGGCGCCCTCCTCGGCGTCCACCGCGTCCACGCGCACGGCGCCCGGCGCGAACACCACCCGGCCCAGCTCGACTGCGCCGGTCTCGTCCAGGCCCCGGTCCTCCTGCCACTCCTGCACCGCGTCGGCGGTCGCGTCGGTGTACTCGTCGTCGACCGTGAAGCCCGAGTAGCCGAGCGCGTCGAGGTTCCGCTCCAGCGCCTCGACGTCCGCGCCCTCGACGCCGGGCTTCAGGTCGCGGTACGCGGGAGTCCCGCCGTACATCAGGGTTACGGGCTTGTCGTCGACCTCGTACAACGTCCTGCCCCGGCTGATCTTCTCGCCCGCTTCCGGGAGTTCGGTGACGGTGCCGGCGACGCGGCCGGTCGCGGCGGTTGCCGTTCCGTAGCCGAGTTCACCGTCCTCGGACTGGCTGTCCTTGAGGGTCTGGCGGGTCACGTCGGCGCTGGCCGGGGGGAGTTGCGAGGCGGACGCGGCGCCGGATCCGTCACGTCCGGCCAGACCGAGCCCGGCGGCCGCCACTCCGCCGACCGCGGCGAGGACGCCCACGGCGATGACGGCGTTGCGGCGGCGGCGCTTGTGGCGCCGGCGACGCATCGGTTCGGTCGGTTCCGAGGGGGAGAACCCGGTTTCGGGTTGTGTGTACTCGGGCGGGGTTTCGGAATGCGCCTGCTCGGAACGGACTTCAGGCAGCGCTCGCTCGCGCGGGCCCTGTTCGGACCGGACTTCAGGCAGCGCCCGCTCGGGCGGGGATTCAGAGGGTGTGTGTTCGGGAGAAGTGTCGTCGGGCACGATCGCCGCCTCACTCATCGCCGGCCTTGTCGTTGGACGGACCTTCGCCGCCTTCAGGGGCGTACTTGTCGCACGTCTTCTGGGCCTTGTCGAAGTCGGGGTCCTCGGCGATGTCCTGATTGATCTGAAGGCCCGCGCTGCCGGGCTCGGGGTCGGGGAAGTCCTCCACCCCGTTGTCGCGCATGCACTGGGCGAGCTTGCGTACCCGCTCCTCCGCCTCGGGGTCGGCACTGGCGTCCCCGTTCTGCATGGGGTCGTACTTGCGGCAGGCCTCCATCGCCTTGTCGACCTCGCCCTTGGGCAGCTGACCGGTGATCCGGAGGCCCTTGCCGGGCTCCGGATCCTCCACGTCCACGCCGTGCTCGCGCAGACACTGCGCGAACTTCATCCCTTGGTCGTCCTGCGCGCTCTTGCTCGCCGCCGCATCGGTTTCCACCGTGTCGTCGCCGGAACCACATCCCGAAAGGGACAGGGCAAGCGCGAGGGCGAGTGCCGGCGGGAGGGCGGCGAGTGTGCCGCGGGTCCGCTTCCGCATCGCGTTGTCTCCTCATGTTCTGACCGGAGGAGTTCTCCGGCCACTGGCCAGGAGGGAACAGGACCGGGTGTTTCTCCAGCGTTTCCACGGCACTTGAGTGCCCGAGGTGCGGCCTGCCGACGATCACTAACAGAAAGGAAACGCGACACCCGGCACCCTTGCTCTGCGGAGCGCTCCGCCCACAGAGAGGTGTGACCGGATGCGGGTACTGGTGGTCGAGGACGAACCGATGCTCGCCGACGCGATCGCGGAGTGGCTGCGCGGCCATGCCCACGCGGTCGACACGGCGTACGACGGAGCGGCGGCACTGGAGCGTGCGACGGTCGTCGACTATGACGTGGTCGTCCTCGACCGCGATCTGCCGCTCGTGCACGGCGACGACGTGTGCCGGGAGCTGGTCGCCTCCGAATCGAGCGCACGGGTGCTGATGCTCACGGCGGCCGCCGAGGTCACCGACCGCGTCCACGGCCTCGGTCTGGGCGCCGACGACTACCTCGTCAAACCCTTCGCCTTCCCCGAACTCACCGCCCGTGTGCTGGCGTTGGGGCGGCGATCGCGTCCCGCCGCGCCTCCTGTGCTGCGTCGCGCGGGGCTCACCCTGGACCCGGCCCGGGGTGAGGTGTTCCGCGGCAGCCGTTACGTCCCCCTGTCGAAGAAGGAGTTCGCCGTGCTGGCCGAACTACTGCGCGCCGAGGGGGCCGCGGTCTCCGCCGAGCAGCTCCTGGAGAAGGCGTGGGACGAGCACGCCGACCCGTTCACCGGGGCTGTCCGTCTCGCGGTGCTGAAGCTGCGCCGCAAGCTCGGGGACCCGGCCGTCGTGGAGACCGTCACGGGAGTGGGGTACCGGATCCTGTGAGCGATTCCGTGAGACATCCGGTGAGCGGGGCCGAGCCGCGGCCGAGGGTACGCACCCAGTGGCCCCGCCGGTTGCTTCCGCGCAGGATCACCCTGCGCACCCGCCTCACCATGATCTACGGCGGCCTCTTCTTCGCGGGCGGTGTGCTCCTGCTCGGTGTCACCTACGCCCTGCTCACCCAGCAGCTCGACCGCTCAGGGCCGCGGTTGGTCTCCGAGTCGCGGGCGGACAGCGGCACGCCCTCCGCCGAGCCGAGCGGCGAACCGCACAGCGATCGGACACTGGTCTCCGACGGGGGCGCGGTACCTCCTTCGGACTTCGACGACCTTGAGAACTGGATGGGCGTAGAGCGCAACCGGCTCCGGGACGTCGCCACCAACTCACTGCTCACCCAAGGAGGCCTCGCGCTGCTCGCTGTCGGCGGCGTCGCGGCCGGGTTCGGCTGGCTGATCGCGGGGCGCGTGCTGGCACCGCTGCACCGGGTCACGGACACCGCGCACCGCATCGCCAGCTCGCCCGCCGCCGACCGGGGCCTGCATGAGCGCATCGCGCTGCGCGGCCCCGACGACGAGGTCAAGGATCTCGCCGACACCTTCGACACCATGGTCGAGCGGCTCGACCGCTCCTTCGACGGCCAGCGCCGCTTCGTCGCCAACGCCTCCCACGAACTGCGGACCCCGCTGACGCTGGGCCGCGCACTCGTCGAGGTGGCCATGCATCGCAAGACGGCCTCCGAGGACGTCCGGCAACTCGGCGAGAACCTGCTGGAGATCAACACCCGGCACGAGCGGCTGATCACCGGCCTGCTGCTCCTGGCCCGCTCGGAGAACGAGATCGCCGAACGGCTGCCCGTCGACCTCGCCGACGTGGTGACCCATGTGACGGACCAGATCACGGCGGAGGCGGAACGCGTCGGAGTCACCGTCCAGGACAAGGCCGAGGAGGCGCTCGTACTCGGTGACGCGCTGCTCCTCGAACGCCTCGTCCACAACCTGGTGGAGAACGGCATCCGGCACAACACCGGCGACGGGGGCTGGGTCCAGGTGGTCAGCCGTACGAACGACGAAGGCCGGGCGGAGGTGGAGGTCACCAACTCCGGTCCCGCCGTGCCTCCGTACGAACTCCCCGCCCTCTTCGAGCCCTTCCGCCGCCTCGGCGTCGACCGCGTGGTCACCTCGAAGGGCGCCGGTCTCGGCCTGTCCATCGTCCGCTCCATCGCCCGAGCCCACGGCGGAGAGGCCTTGGCCCGCCCACGCGAGGACGGAGGCCTGACGGTGACGGTGACACTGCCCGGGTGCCCGCAGGACGCATGCCCATGACGCCGACGCGACGCCCTTCGGGCCGTAGGCCCAGCCGGTGTCAGAGGCCGAACCTCGGTGGGTCGGTCGCCAGCGCACGGAAGTACTCGCGCGGATCCGCGACCAGCCTGCGTTCCTTGAGGTCCAGCAGCCCTCCGACGCTGGTCAGTTCGGCGGAAACCGTGCCGTCCGTCCTGCGTATCGTCTGCTCGACCCGGAAGGTCTTCCCGTCCCCCCAGGCAAAGCCGCACGTCACCTCGACATCGTCGCCCGCGCGCAGCTCTCGCAGATAGCGGATGTTCGTCTCCAGGACCACCGGGCCCACGCCCTTGCCCATCAGCTCCGTCTGGCTGATCCCGGCAGCGTGCAGCAGCGACCAGCGGGCGTGTTCGGCGTACTGCAGATAGACGCTCTGGTTGAGGTGTCCCTGCACGTCGGTCTCGTACCCGCGGACGGTCACTGGGACGGAAAACAGCTCTGCCACGACTTCCCCTTCAACGACGGTCAGGTCTGATCCAATCGGTCCAACTCCCTTCTACAGCAAGCCATTCCGTCCTCCTCACACGCGCCGAGGCGAAGCCAGTACATACCGGGACCCAGTGCGCGGCTCCGTGTGCTCGCCGACCTGCCAGCCCGCCTTCTCCAGGGTGGCCGCACAGGCACGCAGCGACTCCGGGTCCGGCTCGCGCACGGCGACGGCCTCCGGCTGCGGTGTCGCGCGCACCCGATAGCCGGCGCTCGCTGCATCCGCGTCCGCGGGGCGGTGGCCCGCCGCCTCCAGGGCGAGCGCCGCGGCCTGCACCAGATGCGTCCGCTCCCATCCGCAGGGACGGTCCGTGGCGCCGTCCGGATTGGTCATCCGGCGCATCTCCAGCAGCCCCTGCCAGGCGCTGTGCACCTCACGTACGCGGGCGGGCCCGGTGCCGGCCGCCGCCTCGCCGCCGATCCGCGCGGCAAACACCCCCGAGCCGGTGGGCGCGTACGTCTGCGTGACCATGACCGGTTCGGGCTCGGGAGCCTCACGTATGCGATGCCCGGCAGGCGTCAGGAAGTGGTCGCGCGGCGGCCTGGGATGCCGGAAGGCGAGCCCGCGCTTCACCAGTGCGGCGAGCTGGGTCTCCGTACCCCTCAGTCGTCCGGTCACGGGGTCGGCGGCGTCGATGACACGCCGCTGTGCGGCGGACGGCGGTCGTGTCACGGCGCGCTCCCTCCAGGGTCGGTCAGTGCTCCTCGGGCCCCCGTCCCGCCGGGGAGAGCGGCTCATGAGAACAGTACGAGTCGGGTCTGACATTCCAGCGGGCCACCACATGCCGCCGGTGCTCCGTGCTCAGCCGGCTCATCGTCCCGGTGGCGAGCTGGAACAGGGCGCCGTCCCCGGCGGGCAGCCCAAGCCGCCGCGCGGTCAGCACCCGCAGGAAGTGCCCGTGCGACACGACCACCACATTGCCCTCCGCCTCGGCGAGCGCCGCGTCGATCTTGGCCAGCATCCGCTCCGCGCGCGCCCCGACCTCGTCCGGGCTCTCCCCGGGGTGCTCGGGCGGCCCGGGTGTGACCCCGTCCGTGAACAGGAACCAGTCGGGTCTGCTCCGGTGGATCTCGACGGTCGTGACCCCCTCGTACCCGCCGTAGTCCCACTCGGAAAGATCCGCGTCCACCCGTGCCCCGCCGATCCCGGCCAGCCGTGCCGTCTCCTGGGCCCGCTGCATCGGGCTGACGAACG
This sequence comes from Streptomyces sp. NPDC093544, assembly GCF_040683495.1. Classification (NCBI taxonomy): domain Bacteria; kingdom Bacillati; phylum Actinomycetota; class Actinomycetes; order Kitasatosporales; family Streptomycetaceae; genus Streptomyces; species Streptomyces sp. NPDC093544. Next base: position 489,070 of record NZ_JBFBEA010000001.1, read on the forward strand.
CCGCCGCGATGTGGTGCCGGGCGATCAGCGGAGTGAGCCTGCGCGCCTGATCCCGACCGTTCTCGGTCAGCGGGACGTCGGTCGACCCCGTATGCCGCCCGGACAACGACCACTCGGTCTCACCGTGCCGTACGAGGAGAAGGTCACCCATCGCCGAAACCCTTTCTGTCCCTTCGCACGCAACTGTCCTTCGTACGGTGACACCGGCCGGCGGCGCTCGCAGCACCGGCTGCGCCGGTCGGCCCTACGGCGGGTACCCGCTACTGCCGGTACCCGCTCAGGAACCGCCCGATCCGGCTGATCGCCGCGTCGAGGTCGTCGGCGTAGGGGAGGGTGAGGATGCGGAAGTGGTCGGGGCGGGGCCAGTTGAAGCCGGTGCCCTGGACGACCTGGATCTTCTCGCGGAGGAGGAGGTCGAGGACGAACTTCTCGTCGTCGTAGATCTTGTGGACCTCGGGGTCGATGCGCGGGAAGGCGTACAGGGCGCCCTTCGGTTTCACGCACGAGACGCCGGGGATCTCGTTGAGCTTCTCCCAGGCGCGGTTGCGCTGTTCGTGGAGCCGGCCACCGGGGGCGGTCAGTTCGTGGATGGACTGGTGGCCGCCGAGCGCGGCCTGAATGGCGTACTGGGCGGGCGCGTTGGCGCACAGCCGCATGGAGGCGAGCATCGTCAGGCCCTCCAGATAGCTGCGCGCGTGCTGCTTGGGGCCGGTGACGACCAGCCAGCCGGAGCGGAATCCGGCGACGCGGTAGGTCTTCGAGAGGCCGCAGAAGGTGAGGACGACCAGGTCGGGGGCGAGTGCGGCGGCCGAGTGGTGCACAGCGTCGTCGTACAGGATCTGGTCGTAGATCTCGTCGGCGAACACCATCAGGCCGTGGCGGCGGGCGAGGTCGAGGATGCCCTCGATGATCTCCTTGGGGTATACCGCGCCTGTCGGGTTGTTGGGGTTGATGATGAGGACGGCGCGCGTCCGGTCGGTGATCTTCGCGGCCATGTCGGCCAGGTCCGGGTACCAGTCGGACTGTTCGTCGCAGAGGTAGTGCACGGCCTTGCCGCCGGCGAGCGTGGTCACCGCCGTCCAGAGAGGGAAGTCCGGGGCGGGGATGAGGACTTCGTCGCCGTCCTCGATGAGCGCCTGGACCGCCATCGAGACGAGTTCGGAGACGCCGTTGCCGAGGAAGACGTCGTCGACGCCGACCTCCAGGCCACGGTCCTGGTAGCGCTGGGCCACCGCGCGGCGGGCGGAGAGGATGCCGCGGGAATCCGTGTAGCCGTGTGCCTGGGGGAGCATCCGGATCATGTCCTGGAGGATCTCGTCCGGCGCCTCGAAACCGAAGAGCGCGGGGTTGCCGGTGTTGAGGCGCAGCACGCTGTGGCCCGCCGCCTCCAGTGCGTCGGCGTGCTCGATCACCGGGCCCCGGATCTCGTAACAGACCTCGCTGAGTTTGCTCGACTGCCGGAACTCCATGCGCTGTGCCCTCCGGTTCGTTGTGATGCTTGGTTTTACCAAGTAGCCGCTTGGAAAGTCCAACAACATGTCTAGACTGCGTCGCATGTCACCTCGCCGTAGCTACGACCAGTACTGTTCCGCCGCCCGGGCGCTCGACGCCGTCGGGGACCGCTGGACCCTCCTGATCGTCCGCGAACTCCTCGGTGGGCCGCGCCGCTACACGGACCTGCACGCGGACCTGCCCGGCGTGAGCACGGACGTCCTCGCGTCCCGGCTCAAGGACATGGAGCGTGACGGGCTGACGACCCGGCGGCGCCTTCCGCCGCCCGGTGCGGCGTACGTGTACGAACTCACCTCGCGTGGAAGGGACTTGCTGCCCGTTCTGCAGGCGCTCGGGGACTGGGGTGCCGCCGAGCTGGGCGAGCGGCGGGCCACGGATGCCGTACGGGCGCACTGGTTCGCGTTGCCGCTGCTGCGGGGGCTGGAGGGCGAGGGGCTGGTGGAAGTCCGCCTGGACGAGGGGGACTTCCATGTGTGGCTGGGGGCCGAGGACGGGGCCGTGTACGGGGACGGGCCCGCACGGGAGGAGCCGGACGTCCGGCTGTCCCTCGACACGGGTACCTGCGAGGCCGTGAGCCGGGGGGACTTGACCTTGCTGGACGCGGTGCGGGAGGGGCGGGTCGGGGTGGTGGGGGAGGGGACGCTGGCGAAGGGGTTGCGGGAGGGATCTTTCAGCCCGTCCGGCGTTTGAGGACGAGCGCGTCAGCGCGACAAGGGGGGTCGGGGGCGCAGCCCCCAGGTACGGGACGGGCAGGGGCGGAGGGGCGAAAAACATCCCCTGCCGCACCACGCGCCAGGGCCCGCCCCACCTCCACCGGGAGTGCGGCGGGCCCCCGTCCCACTACAGGTCAGACGCCCCGTGGCACCCGGGACGGCCGCCCCGACCCCCGCGTCAGCGCGTACCCGCCAATGCCCGCCAGCGCAGCGAGCACGCCACCGAACGCGGTCCACACCCAGCGGTCGGACCACCACCCGGAGGCCCAGCCGTCATCGGGCTCCAGAGACGACAGCGTGGCCGTGGTCGAGTCCTCGGAGTCATCGTCCGACGACTTGGCGGTGATCGCGATCCCCGGCACCAGCGGCTGCGCGAGTGCACCGTCAACCGCCGCCGCCCCGCCGATGTCCTTGGAGTCCACCTGGACCTCTGCGCTGAGCGGCAGGCCCAGGTCGGCGGCCTGCAGCCCGGTGGCGGTCAGCCGGATGTAGTACGTGCCCGGCAGTGGGTCATCGGCCCAAGTCTCCGACCAGGCACGGACGTTGCGCAGGGTGCAGGACAGGTCCACGGAGGCCGCGTCCTGCGCCGCCGTCCGCGTCTGCGCCCCGTACTGGCACGCCTGGCGGCGCCGCAGCCCGTCGTACACGTCGAGCTGCCAGGTCTGCGCGGCGGTCCGCGCCGAGCCCTCGGGCAGCCGCACCGTCGCCTTCACGGTGGGCCGCTGACCGGCGTCCGCGGGGAACGACCAGTACAGGTAGTCACTCGTGGACCCGCTCGCGGTGGCCTGCTGACCCTGCTCGATCTCGGTCGCCGTACGGAACGACGTACCGGCCTGGGTGGGTGCGGCGCTGTCGTCGGACGGGCTCGCCGAGGGCGAGGAGTCGGCGACGGCAGGGGCCGAGGCCACCCCGATGAGGAGCAGGGTGGCGGTCAACACTCGTCGGATACGCATCAGTTGGTCCTCCATACGGCGACCCGCAGGCGCGAGATCCAGCCCCACAGCACACCCGCGAGGAAGCCGGTGAGCACGAGCGCGCCGAGCAGCCACCAGCCGCGACCGAGGCCGAACGAGGCCACGTCGGAGGCCTGGTCCGGCGCGTCGACGACATCGACCGTCAGCTCCAGCGGCAGTCCGGGCGTGGTCTTCACACCCGCGGCGGCCGAGAAGGAGTTGGCGACTTGGAGGCACACCGTCTCGGCGGTGGCGTCCTCGTCGTCGCTCTCCGCCTTCGGATAGCGCAGACCGGTCGAGATGACATCGGTCCGGCCGGTGCCGGCCGCCTCACCGCGGACGATCTCCCGTCCGCTCAGGGTGACGGCCCGCAGCAACACCCCGTAGTCCGGGTTGACTTCGCGGTCCGCCGCGACGCTCACCGAGGCGCGCAGCTCCTGACCCGGCTCGACGTCCACGCGGTACCAGCGGTGCTGCGCGAACTCCTCACGGTCGGTGAAGAGCCCCGACTCGATCGTGGGCGCCTTGGCACACGACTCGGCACCCTCCACGGCCTGCGGCACCACCACCGGATCGGCGGCGCGGTCCACCAACTGGTTGACCTTGTCGGTGAGTTCGTCGGTGTGCTCCACCGACGTGTACGTACCGCCGGTGGCCTCGGCGATGCAGCTCAGCTGCTCGCGCATCTTGGTGTTCGGCACCAGGCCGAGCGTGTCGATGGTGAGGCCGATCCCCTTGGCCGCGATCTCCCGGGCCACCTCGCACGGGTCGAGGGGGGCGCAGGTGTCCTCGCCGTCACTGATGAGGACGATGCGCTTCGAACCGTTGCCGCCGTCGAGGTCGTCGGCCGCCTTGAGCAGCGCGGGCCCGATCGGGGTCCAGCCGGTGGGGACGAGCGTGGCGACAGCGGTCTTCGCCTCGGTCCGGTCCAGCGGGCCGACCGGGTAGAGCTGTGCGGTGTCCTTGCATCCCGTCTTCTGGTTGTCGCCGGGGTAGTTGGCGCCGAGTGTGCGTATCCCGAGCTGGACCTCCTCGGGCGTCGCGTCGAGCACCTCGTTGAACGCCTGCTTCGCCGCGGCCATGCGTGACTTGCCGTCGATGTCCGTGGCCCGCATCGAACCGCTGACGTCCAGTACGAGGTCGACCTTGGGAGCGGCCTGCTCCGCCGTTTCGTCGGCGACCGCGCCGGCCGGGTAGGCGATTCCGGCCGTCAGGGCGGCGAGCAGGGCACAAAGCCCTGTCGCCAGCCGTTGTCTTGTGATCATCGGCGGATCCTATTGACCAAAGGTGTCGTGCTTCAAAACGAGACCTCTTGGTCGGGCTTCAAGACGGGGGCGTCACCAGCGGGTTGGGGAGCTGCGCCCAGCTGTCCCCTGGAGTCTCCGGAGACAGCCGCATCAAGGTCAGCGCCTTGGTGGGGAGTGGTTCGCTGCGGAGGGCCGCGAGGTCCTGGGTGTGCGGCAGATCGGGTACGACCGTCTCCAACGCCTCGCGCAGAGCGGCCGTCGATCCCGCTGTAGCCCCCAGTGCGCCGCCGACGAGGGCGCCGAAGAGCTTGCGGCGCAGCGTGGTCTCGTCGTCGGTGACGATGCGGCCCGCGAGGTTCGGCACCGGGATGCCGTGGCGGGCCAGGCGGGCCGGGCTGACCCGGATGTCGGCCAGGTCGCGGTAGACGAGCCGGAGGGGGGTGCCCGTGGGGGAGAGGACCACGAGGAGGTTCTGGCCGTGCGCCTCCAGAGCCACGCCCAGGTCGAGCAGGTGCAGACAGACGGTGAGGGCGAGCCGGGTGAACTCGGCCATCCAGACAGGGGATCGGGGCAACCCGGTGGTGGCGAGGGCGGCAACCGGGAGGACCCGCTCGCCGGGGTTCGCGTACATGTCCGGGGACTCCCTCAACACCGCCGCCAGATCAGGGCTGTTGGCGGTTGCGGCGCCGAGGGTCCGGGTGATGTGCAGCGGTACGTCCGGACGCTCCGCCATCGCCTCCAGGAACGCCGAGACCGTCGCGGCCGTCTCGATCGAGTACACCGAGATGTCCCGCACGGAGGAGGTCAGCCGGGCGCTCAGCGCCGTCTTGACGTGCGGCCCGTCCGGCAGGGCGAGGGTGCGCAGCGACATCAACGGGTGTGCGGCGAAGCTCTCTTGCCGCACACCCCCGTTGCTGAGGCCTCCCTTGCCCAAGCCGTCCGTTGTGCCCACCCCCGCCCGGCCCGCACCGCCCAGCACATGCGCCGCCTGCCAGGGGTGGACCGGGATCAGCACACGCTCCCCGTCCCGCAGCCACTTCGGCCACTCACCCGTGACGAGGCAGTCGTCGGAGGCCGCCAGCCCCAGCTCCACCAGCGGCCGGTGCTCCGGCCCGTACGCGAGCTGCTCCGCGGCCGAGAACCCGGGCCGCGAACGGCAGTTGGGGTGGTAAGGGTGACCGTCGACGATCCGCTGCTCCCATTCCCAGCCTGCGACCGGCTCCTGGTCGGCGGGCGGCTGACCGGCGCGGGACAGGGCCAACGAGGCGACACTGTTGCCGAGTTCGGCGGCGAAGGCGGCGGCGTGCGGGACGGCGAGGGCGGTCACGAGCCGGTCCGGACGGTCATGCCACGTACCGTCGAGCCGCACCTCGGTGACGTACGCGGCGGTGGCGTACGGATCCGGGCGCGGGCCGTGCAGCCGGCGGCCGTCGGCCAGCCGCAGGGTGAGACCGTCACGCCCCGCCTCGCGGCGCGCGACCCAGGGCATCGGCTCGTACGCCAGCGCACGCCACAACCGGGTCAGCACGGCCGCCCGCGCGCCGGGCAGCGCGGCCGCGTACGACGCCGACAGGCCGGGCCGTACGACACTCAGTTCGTCCGCGAGCGTGACCTCGGCATCGGCATCGGCCTCGGGCGTGGGGGGACGGTGCACGGTGCGGCTCCTTGGGTACGGGGACGTTCATCGCATGGTCGCTCGCGACGAGGGTCTGTCGTCGCGGTCGCCGACGACGGACGACGACACACATAATGATCACCAGAGCACCGTATGGAACGAATGGAACGCGTGGCCCCCATGCCCCCCATGCTCCCCCCGGACGACACGGACGCCAGAGAAGAAGCCGCCGACGAGTATGCGGCGGCGCCGCTGCTCAATTGTCTGCTGCGGGAGGTGGGGGAGCCCGCCGGGACCCCCGGCACATACCGGCTCCGTGCCAGTGGCCGCCTGATCAGGGTCCGCGGCACGCGCCGACCGACCCGCCCCGAGGTGTACGCCGACGACGCCTGGCACCGGCTCACCCATGCCGAGCTCGTCAAGCTCACCGCCGAGGAACTGCGCGCGTACACCGGTCTGTCCAACCCCGAGCTGCCCGCCGAGATGACCGACAGCAGGCACGCGGTCGCCGCGATCCTCGCCGCGCGGGCCCGTGCCACGCCGCCGTCGGACCCGTATATGCGCTCCGAACAGTCCCTGATCACCGGGCATCCGCACCACCCGGCCCCCAAGGCGCGCGGCGGTGGCCCGGTCACCGGGTGGCTGCCGTACGCGCCCGAGGCGTACGCCCGCTTCCCGCTGGAGCTGCTCGCGGTGCGCGAGGACGCGGTCGTCGAGGAGGGTGATACGACAGCGCTCGACAGCCTCGGGGACCCGCCGCCCGGCTACCGGATGCTCCCCGCCCACCCCTGGCAGCTCGACCTGGTTGCCGCCCGCCCGGAGATCCGGGACGCCTTCGCGGACGGCCGGCTCGTCCGACTGGGCCGCACCGCGTACCCGCTCTGGCCCACGGCCGCGATCCGCACGTTGTACGACCCCGCCCCCGACGATGCCGACCTCTTCCTCAAGTTCAGCCTCGATGTGCGCATCACCAACGACATCCGCCGGCTGTGGCGGCACGACCTGCTGAAACTGCGCCGTACGGACGAGGCGACCGCCACGGCCTTCGCGGCCCTCCCCGGCCCCGCCGCATGGCTGAGCGACCGCGGTTACCGCACCGCCGACTTCGCCTTCGAGGAACTCGCCGTCATGGTCCGCGACGGACTGCGCGCCCATGTCGTCCCCGGGGCGACCCCGCTCCTCGCGGCCGCCCTGGCGGAAGGCTTCGACGGCAGTCCCCTCGACCGGCTCACCGACCCCGCCGACTGGTGGGCGGCGTATCTGCGCCAGGTCGTGCCCCCGGTACTGGAGGTGTTCGCGCGCCACGGCGTCGTGGTCGAGGCGCACCTGCAGAACACGGTGGTGGTGGTGGACGCGGGCGGCACGCCCGTGCAGGCGCTCTTCCGGGACGCGGAGGGGGTGAAGCTCCTGCCGGACGTGGACCGGGCCGCCGGTTGGGAGCGGCTGGTCTACTGCCTGGTCGTCAACAACATCACCGAGGTCGCCGCCCTGCTGGCGGAGGAGCACCCGGGCTGGGATCCCTGGCCCGCGGTACGGACCGAGCTGGCCCGGCACGACCTTCCCGAGGTCGCTGACCTGCTCTCCTCGCCCACCCTCCCCGGCAAGACGAACCTCCTGCTGCGCTGGACGGGCGCGGACGGGGCGGACGCCCGCTATGTACCGCTGCCGAATCCGCTCGCGAATCCGCTGCCGAATCCGCTCGCGAATCCGCTGCCGAATCCGCTCGCGCAGCACGTCGCGGATCCGCCGGCCGGCGAATAATCCCGACGGCTCAGGTGACCGGCTGATTTACAGTGGCCAGTGTGCTGCGCGATGTGACTGCTGTTCGATACGTGACCCCGCTGAGGGCGGGCGGTTCCGTGCCCGGAGTCGTCGAGGCCGATGACCTGGGGACGTACGTCGTGAAGTTCACGGGATCCGCGCAGGGCACCAAGGCCCTGGTCGCCGAGGTGATCGTCGGTGAGCTCGCGCGCGCCCTCGGACTGCGGTTCCCCGAGCTGGTCCTGGTGCACTTCGACCCGGCGGTCGCCGCGCACGAGCCCCACCGCGAGGTCCAGGACCTGCTGCATGCCAGCGCCGGGCTCAACCTCGGCATGGACTATCTGTCGGGCGCCAAGGACTTCACCCCGGAGATCGCCAGGACGTTCGCCGTCGACCCGCTGGAGGCGGGCAAGGTGATCTGGCTGGACGCCCTCACGGTCAACGTCGACCGCACGGTGCACAGTTCGAACCTGATGGTCTGGCCCACGCTCGGCATCGCGCCCGCACGCCTGTGGCTGATCGACCACGGCGCCGCCCTCGTCTTCCACCACCGCTGGGACACCTCGGCGCCGGAGAAGTCGTACGACTTCACACGCCACGCCCTCGGCGGCTACACCCCTGACACCCGCGCTGCGGACGCCGCACTCGCGCCCCTGGTGACCGAGGAGCTGTTGCGCGGGATCACGTCTCAGGTGCCCGACGCCTGGCTCGCGGACGAGCCGGGTTTCGCGACTCCCGACGAGGCGCGTGAGGCGTACGTCCGCTATCTCGTCGCCCGCGTGCGGGCCTCCGCGCAGTGGCTGCCCACCGACTTCCCCACCAGGGAACAACTCGCCGCGCAGGACGTGGACCGCGCGGCGAAAACCCGGCGAGGCCGTCCGAACTGGCTCAAGCAGGTCCCTGACCTGCACGGCGAACCGGCCGCGGAGCAGGATTGGTCGGTGCATCTCGGATGACCACGGAGAATGTACGTCTCGGATGACCACGGAGAAGACGGAGACTGCGGAGAACATGGCGGACGCGGAGACTGCAGAGAACGTGGCGGACGCGGAGAACGTAGCGGACACGGAGCCCTCGGACACCCATCGCGTCCAGATCGAGTACTGCACTCAGTGCCGCTGGCTGCCCCGTGCCGCCTGGCTCGCCCAGGAACTCCTGACCACCTTCGAGACCGAGTTGACGGAACTCGCCCTCAAGCCCGGCACCGGCGGTGTCTTCGTCGTACGCGTCGACGACGAGGTCGTCTGGGACCGCCGCGACCAGGGCTTCCCGGAGCCGACGGCCGTCAAGCGCCTCGTACGCGACCGAGTGGCCCCGGAAAAATCCCTGGGCCACTCGGAGAAATGAGCGTCAGCCGGCCAGCTGCTCGTACGCGGGCAGCGTGAGGAAGTCCGCGTAGTCCTCGTCCAGGGCGACCTTCAGCAGCAGGTCGTGCGCCTGCTGCCAGTTGCCCGCGGCGAAGGCCTCCTCGCCGATCTCGGCGCGGATGTTCACGAGTTCCTCGGCGGCGATCTTGCGCGCCAGCTCGGGCGTCGCGGTCAGGGCCGTGCCGTCGTGCTCGAAGACAACCCCCGCGTTGATCCACTGCCAGATCTGCGACCGGGAGATCTCGGCGGTGGCCGCGTCCTCCATGAGGTTGAAGATGGCGACCGCGCCCATCCCGCGGAGCCAGGCCTCGATGTAACGGATGCCGACCTGGACGGCGTTGACCAGTCCGTCGTACGTCGGCTTCGCGTCGATGGAGTCGACGGCGATCAGGTCACCGGCCGCCACCGAGACGTCCTCGCGCAGCCGGTCCTTCTGGTTCGGCTTGTCGCCGAGGACCGCGTCGAAGGAGGCCATGGCGATCGGGACGAGGTCCGGGTGGGCCACCCATGAGCCGTCGAAACCGTCGCCCGCCTCACGGTCCTTGTCCGCCTTGACCTTCGCGAAGGCGACCTTGTTGACCTCTTCGTCGCGGCGCGAGGGGATGAACGCTGCCATACCGCCGAGAGCGTGGGCGCCCCGCTTGTGGCAGGTGCGGACGAGGAGTTCGGTGTACGCGCGCATGAACGGGGCCGTCATCGTCACCGCGTTGCGGTCCGGCAGCACGAACTTCTCGCCGCCGTCACGGAAGTTCTTGACGATGGAGAAGAGGTAGTCCCAACGGCCGGCGTTCAACCCGGAGGCGTGGTCGCGGAGTTCGTAGAGGATCTCCTCCATCTCGTACGCGGCCGTGATCGTCTCGATCAGGACGGTCGCGCGGACCGTGCCCTGCGGGATGCCGACGTAGTCCTGCGCGAAGACGAAGACGTCGTTCCAGAGGCGCGCCTCCAGGTACGACTCCGTCTTCGGGAGGTAGAAGTACGGGCCCTTCCCGAGGTCGATCAGGCGCTGCGCGTTGTGGAAGAAGTACAGGCCGAAGTCGACGAGCGCGCCGGGGACGGGTGTGCCGTCGGCGTCGACGAGGTGCCGCTCGTTCAGGTGCCAGCCGCGCGGCCGCATGACGACGGTCGCCAGTTCATCGGCCGCCTTGAGCGCGTACGACTTGCCGGTGCGCTCGTCCGTGAAGTCGATGTTCCGGGTGTAGGCGTCGGTCAGGTTGACCTGACCGAGGACCACGTTCTCCCAGGTGGGCGCTGAGGCGTCCTCGAAGTCGGCGAGCCAGATCTTTGCGCCGGAGTTGAGGGCGTTGATGGTCATCTTGCGGTCGGTGGGGCCGGTGATCTCGACCCGGCGGTCGTTCAGGGCCGCCGGGGAGGGGGCCACCTTCCAGGAGTCGTCCGCGCGGATCGCGGCGGTCTCCGGGAGGAAGTCGAGCGTGGAGGTGCGGGCGATCTCGGCGCGGCGCTCCGCACGGCGGGCGAGGAGCTCGTCACGCCGGGGCGTGAACAACCGGTGCAGCTCGGCCACGAAGGCGAGGGCCGCGTCGGTGAGGACCTCCTCCTGCCGTGGCAGGGGCTCGGCGTCGACGATGGCCAGCGAGGACGGCGCTGGTGCGGACATGAGCTGTCACTTCCTTCAGCGAGCGTGGCACCGGGTGCCAGTCAATCTGAGTACGGCTGCGAACGCCCGCGGAGCCGCCAGGCGCTTCTGAACAGTGGATACTAGTTTCCTCATGGTGGAAGTTCAATGGTTTGTTGATGTCGAGATTCTCCGAGTCGAGGGAAGCTGGCGCTCAGTGCCACCCCGTTCACGGCCGGGGAGGTGGCTCAAGGTGGACCAGGTCTTCCGTGGTGTCGATGTCGTACGGCCGTGCGACGTCTCCGCACTCGACGAGAGTGATTGCCTCCTCGTGCTCCTTCAGGTATGCGCGTGCCCCCCGATCCCCGGTGGCAGTCGCGGCGATGCCCGCCCAATGGGCGGCGCCGAAGAGAACGGGGTGGCCGCGCACGCCCTCATAAGCGGCCGAAACCAGTGACGTTTCGGCCTGGTACGCGGCAAGGACCCGGCTCACCGCCTCGGGGCCGATGCCGGGCTGATCGACGAGTGACACCAGCGCGGCCCGCGCCCCCGTGCCTGCCAGCGAGTCGAGTCCCGCGCGCAGTGAGGAACCCATGCCCTCCTCCCACTCCGGGTTGTCGACGAGCACGCAGCCGGGCAGCGCGGCCCGCTCCCGTACGGCGTCGGCCCCGGCCCCCAGGACCACGTGGACGCGCGTGCAGCCTCCCGCACGCAACACTGCGACCGCGTGTTCGACAAGGGGTCGCCCCCGGTGGGACAGGAGCGCCTTGGGTCGCCCCCCGAGCCGCCGCCCGCCGCCGGCCGCCAGCAGCAGCCCGGCCACCTGGTCTTTGTTCACCGTCATGTCCCCTGCATACCTGACCCGGCCGGGGCGCGCTCCGGGACCCCGGCGGACCGCACGAATTCCGAGGGCTGAATTTCGGTCAGGGGAGTGGCGCCCACCGCGCCGGGTGGCGTTTACTGGCCCGCGTCTCTCGGCGCCTGACCATCGCCACGGGGCGTTGGACCGACGTACGAAGGACTTGCGCACAAGGATGCGCGAGGGGGGAGAGCTGTGTTGCGGAGCTTGGGGCAGAGGTCAGTGACCGGCAGTGACGAAGACCCGAGAGTGGCGGAACTGCGTACCGCCGTCGCTCGGCTGCGCCGTCAACTGGCCGCGCACCCCGCCGAGTTCCCGGACCGGGGCATCGCCGAGGACGAACTCGCGGCCCTCGCCGCGATGGCCATCAGCGGCATCCCCGAGATCCCGCGTCTGCGCCGCTCCCTACTGCTGGTCGCCGGCTCGATCGGCTCGGTCAGCGCGCTGGCCGCGAGCCTCGCGGACGTCCGCAGCGCGGTGGAGCTGTTCGGGCAACCGCCGCGGCGGTAGGTCTGGCGGGTACCGGGGGGCCGCCGCGGCGGTAGGTCCGGTGGACGCGGGAACCGTCCGGCGCTGGTAGGTCCCGTGGAGCGGCCGTGGGCGGTAGGTCCGGGGGATTCGTGGAGCCGCCTCGCTGGTGCGGGGAACTGCGCCGATGGTGCGGGGAGCCGCCCCGATGGTGCGGGGAACCGCCCCGCGACAGTCACGCCACCCAGTGCGGGCGCCCCGCGTCCGTACCGGCCGCGTCGAGCCCGCTGTCCAAGGCGGTCGCCACCCGGCGTACGGCGTCGTCGAGGACCTCCGGCGACAGCGTGTACGGGAAGCGCAGGCGCTGTTCGTGGGTGCCGGGATCGGCGCCGAAGCGGGCCCCGCCCTCGACGCGTACCCCCTGCGCGAGCGCCGCGCGGGCCAGCGCCGAGGCGATCGGGCGGCCCAGGTCGATCCACAGCGTCAGCCCTCCGGGCGGCAACTGCCAGCGCCAGTCAGGGAGATGACGGCCCAGCGACTCGGCGAGCGCGTCCCGCTGGGCCCGCAGCCGTGGCAGCCGCTCGCGCAGTACGTCGTCGGTGCGCGCCAGCAGACCGAGCGCGACCAACTGGTCGAGGACCGGGCCGCCCATGTCGGTCGGCACCCGCGCCGTCGCCAGTTCCGTGATCAGCCGGGACCCCGCCCGCACCCAGCCGACCCGCAGACCGCCCCAGTGCGTCTTGCTCAACGACCCAACGGTCACGATCTGTTCGGCCATCCCGCGCGGCGCCAGTGACGCGAAGGGCGCAGGCGCCGGAACATCCAGCGCGATCTCCGACATCGTCTCGTCGATCAGCAGCCAGGTGCCTGTCGCCCGCGCCGACTCCAGTACGGCCAGGCGCTGTTCGGGCGGCATCAGACGCCCCGTCGGATTGTGGAAGTCGGGGATCAGATACGCGATCCGGGGCGCCGCCTGCCGTAGAGCGCAGTCGATCAGACCGGAGTCCCAGCCAATCTCGGTGACGGGAACGGGAGTTGTCCGCAGCCCGGCGCGGCGGATCGCGTCGAGGGCGTTCGGATAGGAGGGGTTCTCGACCAGCACCCGGTCGCCGGGTCGCCCGAGCAGACCCAGCGTCAGGGACAGCGCCTGCTGCGCCCCGGCCGTGATGAGGATCTGATCCGGCAGTGTCGGCAGCCCGCGCCGGGTGAACCGCTCGGCGACCGCGGCCCTCAACTCCGGGATTCCGTAGGGGTTGTAGCCCGGTGTCGGCGCATGACGGGCCAGCATCGTGCACGCCGCGGCGACCGCCTCCGCGAGCTCCGCCTCGGGCGCGCCGGGCGCCGCGAAGGCCAGGTCGATCACCCCGTCGTTGACAGGGAACGAGGCCACATTGGTCGGGCGATGCCCCTCGGGGAGCTCCGTCCAGGTACCGGCACCCCGTCGGCTGCGCGCGAACCCGCTCTCGCGCAGAAGGTCGTACGCCGCCGTCACCGTGGCCCGGCTGACCCCCAGAGTCGACGCCAGTTCACGCTCGGCGGGCAACCGGATGTGCAGCGCGATCCGGCCGTCGAGGAGCAGCTTGCGTACGCCGTCCGCGAGCGCGCGATAACCGGGGCGGCCATCGACTTCGGGACGGCTGTCGGGGTGGGGCGCGGTGGACAGCAACCCCGCCAGCTGCCGGCTTCCCAGCGTTCTGTCCACGGAGCGGACCACCGGTCTGTTCACCATGCCAACTCCCTCGTATTGGCCCTGTAGGGCAGGCCAATCAGCTTACAGAATGTGAGCGTGTACGGAATTCGGCCTGCCGGATTGGCCTGGGAAGGGGAGCAGTGGGATGAAAGCCCGGAACACCCGAGTCCACGGGAAGGAAGCTGCTGACGTCACCGATGTCACCGACCGCCTGGAGCGGGAGCTGCAACGGCGTCAGGAGGAGCGCATGCCGGGCGTACCGCTGCGGGAGTGGGCGCGAGGCCTGCTCGCCAGTTCGCTGAGGCGAGGGGGCGAGCACTGATGGCCGCCGACGGGGCGCGCCTCGTCGTCGGGGTGAGCGGCTCGCTCGCGAGCCTCGCCGCGCTCCGGGTCGCCGCCCACGTGGCCCGAGAGAGTGGTCGTACGCTCGTCGCCGTCCTGGCCTGGGAGCCGCCCGAGGGCGAGGCCCTGTACGTCAGGAGCCCCGACAGCGCCTGGGCCGCCCACTGCGAACACGAGGCCCGAGCCCGCCTGGACCGGGCCTTCGACGAGGCCTTCGGCGGTACGCCCCCGGGGGTCACCGTCCGCCGACGGGTGATCCGCGGCCGCCCCGACCAGGTCCTGTGCGCCTGGGTCGCGGACCCGGGCGACCTGCTCATCCTCGGCACCCGCACCCGCACCCGCACCCGCACCCGCACCCGCACCGGCCCGCGTCGGGCGGCCGTCCGCCGACGCGTCCTGGCGCAGGCCCGTTGCCCGGTTCTGACGGTCCCGGCACCCGCGTTGCCGAGGCGGGAGCGCCGTGCGCTGCGACGCGCGACGGCGGGGGATTTCGAGATGCTGGCGTGAACAGGCCGGTACGACGGTGCGGGACTGCGAGGTGTCGGTCTGCTGTCTGCTCAGGCCGCCGGGCCGGAGCTTGCCAGCGCCGCCGACAGTTCCACCGCGACCTGTTGCAGCACGGGCACGATCTTCTCGGTGGCTTCCTCGGTGACGCGGCCCGCCGGGCCGGAGATCGAAATGGCGGCCGCGGTGGGTGAGTTGGGCACCGAGACGGCGAGGCAGCGGACCCCGATCTCCTGCTCGTTGTCGTCGATGGCATAGCCGAGTCGGCGTACCTCTTCCAACGCGGTCAGGAAGCCGTCCGGCGTGGTGATCGTCTTCTCCGTCGCGGCGGGCATGCCGGTACGGGCGAGGAGCGAGCGCACCTCGTCGGCCGGAGTGTGCGCGAGCAGCGCCTTGCCCA
Organism: Streptomyces sp. NPDC093544; assembly: GCF_040683495.1. NCBI lineage: Bacteria > Bacillati > Actinomycetota > Actinomycetes > Kitasatosporales > Streptomycetaceae > Streptomyces > Streptomyces sp. NPDC093544. The sequence continues at coordinate 504,077 of NZ_JBFBEA010000001.1, forward strand.
CCCCTGTGGAGTGCGGCAGCACGCGCCGGCCCACCTCGGTGAACATGCGCATCGAGTGCTTGGACGGCACCTGGGCGACGTAGACGATCTCGTCGCCGTCGAGCAGCGCCATGTTCGCGGTCTCGCCGGTCTCCTCGACCAGACGCGCGAGGTAGGGGCGGGCCCAGGTGCCGAGCAGCCGGGCGGCGGATTCCCCGAGCCGGATCAGGCGGGGGCCGAGGGCGTACCGGCGGTTGGGCTGCTGGCGTACGTAACCGCAGGTCACCAGCGTGCGCATGAGGCGGTGGATGGTGGGCAGCGGCAGCCCGCTGCTCGCGGCGAGCTCGCTCAGGCCGACCTCGCCCCCGGCGTCCGCCATCCGTTCGAGCAGATCGAAGGCGCGCTCGAGAGACTGGACACCACCGCTCGGCGAAGATGACTTGGCGGCGTCGGTGGTGCTGGCGCTGGACGACGGCACGGGCGCGGTCCTTTCAAGGCTGACAGGCAGTGATGCAGCCTACCGGGGAGTCGGTCGACTCCCGAGTGGTGCATTACTACGTTCTGCTTGGCGGAATTCTAATTCCACTTTGTGGAAACGTCCAGAGTGGGCGGGTGGAGAGCAGAGTGGAGAGATGTGCCCTTGACGGCGCGTGGGTCGAAGTGAAGACTCCTTCAACAGAACGTTGAATTTCGTTACGCGGAAGTAAACAGCCGCATCGGGAGTCAACAGGGGCAGAGAGAGGGGTCCGGGTGTCCGACGTCGAACTGGTACTGCGCTCGACACGCGTCATCACTCCCGAAGGGACGCGCGCCGCCTCGGTCGCGGTCGCCGGGGGAAAGATCACGGCCGTACTCGCGCACGACGCGGAGGTACCGGCCGGTGCCCGCATCGAGGACTTCGGCGACGACGTCCTGCTGCCCGGCCTCGTCGACACCCATGTGCACGTCAACGATCCAGGGCGCACGGAGTGGGAGGGCTTCTGGACGGCGACGCGCGCGGCGGCCGCCGGCGGTATCACCACCCTGATCGACATGCCGCTCAACTCCCTCCCGCCGACGACGACGGTCGACAACCTCCGTACGAAGAAGGACGTCGCCCGTACCAAGGCGCACATCGACGTCGGTTTCTGGGGCGGCGCGCTGCCCGACAACGTCAAGGACCTGCGGCCGTTGCACGACGCGGGCGTCTTCGGCTTCAAGGCGTTCCTGTCGCCGTCGGGCGTGGACGAGTTCCCGGAGCTCGACCAGGAGCAACTCGCCCAGTCGCTGGCCGAGATCGCCGGCTTCGGCGGCCTGCTGATCGTGCACGCAGAGGACCCGCACCACCTCGCGGCCGCCCCGCAGAAGGGCGGCCAGAAGTACGCAGACTTCCTCGCCTCGCGGCCGCGTGACGCCGAGGACACCGCCATCGAGAACCTCATCGCTCAGGCGAAGCGCCTCAACGCGCGCGTGCACGTGCTGCACCTGTCGTCGAGCGACGCGCTGCCGCTGATCGCCGCGGCGAAGGCGGAGGGTGTACGGCTCACGGTCGAGACCTGCCCCCACTACCTCACGCTCACCGCCGAGGAAGTCCCGGACGGCGCAAGCGAGTTCAAGTGCTGTCCGCCCATCCGTGAGGCCGCCAACCAGGACCTGCTGTGGCAGGCCCTCGCCGACGGCACCATCGACTGCGTGGTCACCGACCACTCGCCCTCCACGGCCGACCTGAAGACCGACGACTTCGCGACCGCCTGGGGCGGCATCTCCGGGCTCCAGCTGAGCCTGTCCGCGGTCTGGACGGAGGCCCGCGCGCGCGGGTACGGCCTGGAGGACGTGGTGCGCTGGATGTCCGCGCGCACGGCGGAACTCGTCGGCCTCGGTGACCGCAAGGGCGCCATCGAGGCGGGCCACGACGCCGACTTCGCGGTCCTCGCACCGGACGAGACCTTCACCGTCGACCCGGCCGCGCTCCAGCACCGCAACCGTGTCACGGCGTACGCCGGCAAGACCCTCAGCGGGGTCGTCAAGTCCACCTGGCTACGGGGCCAACGCATCGTGGCCGACGGGGAGTTCGGCGAGCCGACGGGGCTCCTGCTGAGCCGCCGGCCCTAGCTACCCCCCACTCCCACTCTCACCCGCACCCGCAGCGGCCGACCTTCGAAAGGCAGACCTGATCATCGTGACGGCGCAACAGCAATCCCCTCTGGCGGGCTTCACCGGCGACGCGAACCCCTACGGAGGCGGCGATCCGTACGCGGACTACCGCACCGCGGACTTCCCCTTCACCCGGTACACCAACCTCGCCGACCGGCAGCTCGGCGCCGGTGTCATCGCCGCCAACGACGAGTTCTTCGCCCAGCGCGAGAACCTTCTCGTGCCCGGGGACGCCGAGTTCGACCCCGAACACTTCGGCCACAAGGGCAAGGTCATGGACGGCTGGGAGACCCGCCGACGGCGCGGTGCCTCGGCCGAGCACCCGTGGCCGACCGTCGAGGACCACGACTGGGCCCTCGTACGCCTGGGCGCGCCCGGCGTCGTACGCGGCATCGTCGTCGACACGGCCCACTTCCGCGGGAACTACCCGCAGGCGGTGTCGGTCGAGGGCGCGTCCGCCCCCGGCTCTCCCTCGCCGCAGGAGCTGCTTGCGGACGACGTGAAGTGGACGACGCTCGTCCCGCGTACGGCGGTCGGCGGCCACGCCGCCAACGGCTTCGCGGTGTCGGTGGAGCAGCGCTTCACCCACCTGCGCGTCAACCAGCACCCCGACGGTGGCATCGCGCGTCTGCGCGTCCACGGCGAGGTCGTACCGGACCCCGAGTGGCTGTCCGTGCTCGGCACCTTCGACGTAGTCGCCCTGGAGAACGGCGGCCGCGCCGAGGACGCCTCGAACCTCTTCTATTCACCCGCCTCGAACACCATCCAGCCGGGCCGCTCCCGCAAGATGGACGACGGCTGGGAGACCCGTCGCCGCCGCGACCAGGGCAACGACTGGATCCGCTACCAGCTGGTCGCCCGCTCGGAGATCCGCGCGATCGAGATCGACACGGCGTACCTGAAGGGCAACAGCGCGGGCTGGGCGTCGGTGTCGGTGAGGGACGGGGAGTGGACGGAGATCCTGCCCCGTACTCGGTTGCAGCCCGACACCAACCACCGCTTCGTCCTCGACGCCGCCGCCGTCGGCACCCACGCGCGCGTGGACATCTTCCCGGACGGCGGGATCTCGCGGCTGCGACTGTTCGGCTCGCTGACGGAGGAGGGGGCGGCGCGGCTGACGGCGCGCCATCAGGAGCTGGGCGGCTGACGGGGCGCAGTTCAGCCCGTCCGGCGTTGAGGACGAGGCCGTCCAGGCCGATGGCGGGGGTCTGGGGGCGCAGCCCCCAGGTACGGGACGGGTAGGGGCGGAGGGGGCGAGAAAACCCGCCCCTACGCCGCATGCCCCCCGTCCACCGCGAACTCCGCCCCCGTGACGTACCCCGCCTCACCCCCGGCGAGATACGCGACCATGGACGCCACCTCGGCCGCCGTACCGAATCGCCCCAGCGCGGTCATCGCCGCCTGCCCCGGCCCGTGCGGCCCGTCCGCCGGATTCATGTCCGTGTCGATCGGACCCGGGTGGACGATATTGGCCGAGATCCCCCGGTCGCCCAGCTCACGGGCGAGCGCCTTCGTCAGCCCGATCAGGGCCGACTTGCTGGTCGCGTACAGCGTCCCCCCGGGCCCGGGAACACGCTGTGTCATGCACGTACCGATCGTGATGATCCGCCCGCCACGGCCCATGTGGAGAGCCGCTGTCTGGGAGGCCAGGAAGACCCCGCGTACGTTGACCGAGAGGACCCGGTCGATGTCGGCGAGGGACAGCGAGTCCAGGGGACCGAGCAGCCCGACGCCCACGTTGTTGACCAGCACGTCGAGCCGCCCGAGCGCCCCGGCCGTCCTCCGTACCGACTCGACGGCCTCCGCCGCGTCCGCGGAGTCCGCCCGCAGGGCCAGCCCACGTCTGCCGAGCGCCTCGATCCGGCGTACGACGTCCTCGGCGGCTTCCTTGTCCCTCACATAGGTGATGGCCACATCGGCGCCTTCCTGGGCGAGCCGCAGGGCGGTCGCGGCCCCGATCCCCCGGCTGCCGCCGGTCACCAGGACCGCCGCGCCGCTCATGCTCTCTCGTGAAGTCATGACTCCATCCCAGCGGCTACGGCGGCCGATTGCTGGCGGCAAACGGACGGCCAGTTCGCGTGGACGGACATCCTCGGAGATGTCACCTGATGTCACCTGATGTCACTCGTATGGCTGGAACTCTTCCCTCCGCCTCCGGCGTTTTCCCTTCGTGACTCTTCAGCAAGAGATCGTCGGCACCGCCATGCAGATGGCGGTCGTCAGCCTGAGCCCCGGCCAGACCGTGTACTGCGAGGCGGGAAAGTTCCTCTTCAAGACCACGAACGTGACCATGGAGACCAGGCTCTCCGGACCGTCCGGCGGCGCGGGCGGACAGCCCCAAAGCGGCGCCGGGGGCGTGGCCGGCGGCATGGGCGGCATGCTGCGTCAGGCGATGGGCACGGCGATGCAGGCCGGCCAGCGGGCGCTCGCGGGCGAGTCGCTGGCGTTCCAGTACTTCACGTCGACGGGCGGCGAGGGCACGGTCGGCTTCGCGGGTGTCCTGCCCGGCGAGATGCGTGCTCTGGAACTGGACGGCACGCGCGCGTGGTTCGCCGAGAAGGACGCGTTCGTCGCCGCCGAGTCGAGCGTTCAGTTCGGAATCGACTTCCAGGGCGGCAGGACCGGACGCAGCGGCGGCGAGGGCTTCGTCCTGGAGAAGTTCACCGGACAGGGCACAGTGATCATCGCGGGCGCGGCAACTTCATCGACCTCAACCCGGCCGATTTCGGCGGCCGCATCGAGGTAGACACGGGCTGTGTCGTCGCCTTCGAGGAGGGCATCCAGTACGGGGTCCAGCGCGTCGGAGGCCTCAACCGGCAGGGCCTGATGAACGCGGTCTTGGGCGGCGAGGGCCTCTCGCTCGCCACCCTGGAGGGTGAGGGACAGGTCATCCTCCAGTCCCTCACCATCGAGAGCCTCGCCAACGCCCTGAAGAAGGCCCAGGGCGGCGACAAGCAGGGTCCGACGGGCGGACTGTTCTCGACGAACGCCGGCTGAACCGATGAGTTGCGGGTGCCGGCGGGGTCTGAACTGATGACAACAGACCCCACCCGAAAGAGAAGGCACCCGTCATGGGCAAGCTCGTCTCCCAGATCTTCGTCAGCCTCGACGGCGTCTACCAGGCACCCGGCGGCCCCCAGGAGGACCCCAGGGGCGGCTTCGAGCAGGGCGGCTGGACCGTCCCGTACAGCGACGAGGACTTCGGCCGGTTCGTCACCGAGGTCTTCGGCAGCGTCGACGCGTTTCTCCTCGGCCGCCGTACGTACGACATCTTCGCCGGGTACTGGCCGAAGGTGACCGACCCTGCCGACCCTGTCGCCTCGAAGCTCAACGCCCTGCCGAAGTACGTCGCCTCGTCGACCCTGACCGACCCCGCGTGGACCGGCACGACCGTGATCAGTGGAGACCTCGCCAAGGAGGTCGCCGCCCTCAAGGAGCGCACCGAAGGTGAGATCCAGGTGCATGGCAGCGGCGCTCTTCTGCAGTCCCTGCTGTCCCTCGACCTCGTCGACACCGTCCACCTGCTGACCTTCCCGGTCGTGCTGGGCGCCGGCCGCCGCCTCTTCCGGGAGGGCTCCCTACCGACCGCCTTCCGGCACACCGGCGGACGCATCACCTCGACGGGCGTCTCCATCCAGTCGTACGACCTCGCCGGCCGCCCGGAATACGGCTCCTACGAGCTCCCGGAAAACGTCTAGCCGCAGACCAGCCGCACCGGTACGGTGATCGCTCCACGGGAGCCGCCGACGTCTCCGACCTCGACGGAGACCGGGAGAGCCGCCCCCCATGTCATCGATCGCCGTACCAGGCGCCCTCGCGCCGCCCCGCCGCGCCTGGCTCACCGACCTGCCCGTGCTGCTGGTGGCAGTGGTCTGGGGCGCCAGCTATCTCGCCGCCAAGGACATCACCACCGCGCGGACGGTGATCGCCGTGCTGGTGCTGCGCTTCGGCATCGTGTTGCCGGTCCTGGTGGTCGCCGGGTGGCGTTCGCTTCGGGCCCTGACCGCCGCGCAGTGGCGGGGGGCCGGCCTTCTCGGGCTGATCCTGAGCGGGATCTTCCTGCTGGAGACGTATGGCGTCGTCCACACCTCGGCGACCAACGCCGGCCTCATCATCAGCCTCACCATGATCTTCACGCCGCTCGCCGAGGCGGCCGTGACCCGAGTCCGCCCGCCGCGGGCCTTTCTCGCCGCGGCCGGGCTCTCGGTGCTCGGCGTCGTACTGCTCACCCAGAGCGGCGGCTTCACCGAGCCGTCGCCCGGCGACCTGCTGATGCTGCTCGCGGCCCTCGCCCGTACCGTGCACGTGCTCGCCATGTCACGCGTCAAGTCCGTCCAGGGCGCGGACGCGCTCCCGCTCACCACCGTCCAACTGGGCTCCGCCGTGGGCGTGTTCGCGGTGCTCGCGGTGTTCCTGAGGGGGTCCGACGCCACGCCGTGGAGCGCGGCCGCGGATTTCGGCGCGCGGGAGTGGGCGGGGCTGCTGTTCCTGTCCGTGTTCTGCACCCTCTTCGCCTTCTTCGTGCAGATGTGGGCCGTACGCCGGACCTCGCCGTCCCGGGTCAGCCTGCTGCTCGGTACGGAGCCGTTGTGGGCCGCCGCCGCGGGGATCGCCCTCGGCGGCGAACGCCTCGGCGTGCTGGGGCTGGTGGGGGGTGTTCTTGTGCTTGTGGGGACCGGGTGGGGGCGCCGGGCGGCAGGTTAACTCCCGGGAAATTCATCGGACTTGGCGGGAGAAATCATTTGACGTGTCCTTGACATGGCAGGGTCTACGCGCGTCATCCTAGGTCCATGAGATTCCCCCCACGCACCACTCGCACGGGCGCGCTGGTCGCCCTCATGTCCGCCCTGCTCATCGGCGGCGCCGCCGCGGTACCGGCCAACGCGGCGGCGACCGCCGTCGGCAGCGTCTGCTACGGCGCGCTGCCGACGCAGGCGTACACCACGCTCCGCCTGATCGACTCGGGAGGACCTTTCCCGTACTCGCAGGACGGAGTCGTCTTCCAGAACCGGGAAGGCGTCCTGCCCGCACAGTCCACCGGCTACTACCACGAGTACACCGTCATCACACCCGGCTCCTCGACGCGTGGCGCCCGGCGCATCGTCACCGGCAACAAGACGAACGAGGACTACTACACCGCGGACCACTACGTCACGTTCAGGCTGATCAACTACAGCTGCTGAACCGAGGTGATCCGCGGGCGATCCGAGGGTGAGCCGGGTCTGGCCCGGTTCGTCGGAAGTACGGGTCGTGGTCAGCCGGGCTTCCGGCTCTCGGCCGCAGCGAACAGCGCGAAGGACAGTACGAGCAGGGCTACGCTCACGTAGATCTCGTAGCCGTCGAAAACACCGAACCGCTGCACGAGGCCCCACCCCTGCGGCCAGCCGGTGATCGAGTGCAACAGGCCCAGAGCGCCCTGGACCAGGGCGAGAAAGCCGACAATCTCCAGAAACTGCTTCATGAGAAAAATCCTCGCCCCGCGGACCTCCCATGTTCATCGGCCGCGGGGCGAGGCATGTCCGACCTAAGTACAGGCCGCGGAGTGCGGGCCGGGACCAAAGTCTGAAGAGGTACGACTTTGGTCGGTGATCCCGGCTGCGGGGAGGTGGGCGCGGGTGTGGCTGCGTAGATTTGTCGACCGTGAGCGGTGACAATGCGGCGCGTGCGCCACGAGACCTTTCCGTGTCGGGGGAACTGGCCCTCGGGGCGGGCACCGCGGTGTCCGGGGACCTGGCTGTCGGGGCCCTGTCGGCCGGTGCGCAGGCGTTGCCGGGGCGGCGGTGGCTGCTGCCGTCGGCCGTCGCCGCGGAGTTCGATCAGGTGCGGCGCGTCGACCGTAAGGGGCGTCCACGGCGTACCGCGCGCGACTGGGTCGTGGACTTCACCTGCTTTCTGATCGCCGTCGGGGTCGGCATGCTCGGTGCGGACGCGGCGTCCGGCGACCCGAACATTCCGCACGCCCTGGCGGTCGTCGACCAGTGGCTCGGTGCCTTCGCCTGCGCTGCGGTATGGCTCCGCCGGCGCTGGCCGGTCGGCTTCGCCGTGGCGATGCTCCCCGTCTGCTTCATCTCGAACACCGCAGGGGGCGCGGGTCTGGTCGCCCTCTTCACTGTCGCCGTGCATCGGCCTTTCAAGTACGGGGCATGGATCGGCGGCATCTCCGCCGTACTGAGCTTCGTCTTCTTCTGGCTGCGCCCCGACCCCGAGCTGCCGTACGGCTGGATGGTCGCCCTCACGGTGCTGCTCAACGTCGCCGTGGTCGGCTGGGGCATGTTCGTGCGGTCCAAGCGGCAGCTCATGCTGAGTCTGCGGGACCGGGCGCGGCGGGCCGAGACGGAGGCGGCGCTGCGGGCCGAGCAGGCGCAGCGGCTCGCGCGTGAGGACATCGCGCGCGAGATGCACGATGTGCTCGCGCACCGGCTCACGCTGCTGAGCGTGCACGCGGGGGCGCTGGAGTTCCGGCCGGACGCGCCTCGCGAGGAGGTCGCGCGGGCGGCCGGGGTGATCCGGGAGAGCGCGCACGAGGCCTTGCAGGATCTGCGGGAGATCATCGGGGTGCTGCGGACGGGGGACTCCGAGGAGGCGGGGCGGCCGCAGCCCACGCTTGCCGCGCTCGACGGGCTGGTCTCCGAGTCCCGCTCGGCGGGTATGAAGGTCGTCCTCGACGGTCGCGTCACCGATCCGGCCGCCGTGTCCGCGTCCGTCGGCCGCACCGCGTACCGGATCGCGCAGGAGGGCCTGACGAACGCCCGTAAGCACGCGCCGGGGGCGGAGGTGACGGTGTCCGTCTCGGGTGCTCCCGGGGAAGGCCTCACCGTGGTCGTCCAGAATCCGGCGCCGCCGGGGGCGGTTCCGCACGTTCCCGGGTCGGGGCAGGGGCTGATCGGGCTGACCGAGCGGGCGACGCTTGCGGGTGGGCGGCTTTCGCACGGGGGCGTGGGGGGTGGGGGGTTCGAGGTGCGGGCTTGGTTGCCGTGGGGTGCCTGAGTGTGCTTTGGGGTTGTTTCAGCCCGTCCGGCGTTTGAGGACGAGGCCGTTCAGGCCGATGGGGGGTCTGGGGGCGGAGCCCCAGGTACGGGTTGGGTAGGGGCGGAGGGGGCGAGGAAACTGTCGGTCACCTCCCGCGGCGCGTCACTACGGTAGGGCCATGACTGCGATCCGACTGCTGCTTGTCGACGACGACCCTCTGGTGAGAGCCGGCCTGTCCTTCATGATGGGCGGCGCCGACGACATCGAGATCGTCGGCGAGGCCGCCGACGGCAGCGAGGTGCCCGCGCTCGTCGACCGCACCCACCCGGACGTCGTCCTCATGGACATCCGGATGCCGAACGTCGACGGACTCACCGCCACCGAGGAACTGCGCGCACGCAAGGACGCCCCCCAGGTCGTCGTCCTCACCACCTTCCACGCGGACGACCAGGTACTGCGAGCGCTGCGCGCGGGCGCGGCCGGGTTCGTTCTCAAGGACACGCCCCCGACGGAGATCCTCGCGGCGGTACGACGCGTCGCCGCGGGCGATCCCGTGCTCTCGCCCACCGTCACCCGCCAGTTGATGGCCCACGCCGCCAAATCCGCCCTCGACACCCGGCGGTCCGGGGCGCGCACGAGGATCGCCGCGCTGAACGACCGCGAGCGCGAGGTCGCCGTGGCTGTCGGGCAGGGCAGGGCGAACGCCGAGATCGCCACCGAGCTCTTCATGAGCATCGCCACCGTCAAGACGCATGTCTCGCGCGTCCTCGCCAAACTCGATCTCAACAACCGTGTGCAGATCGCTCTGTTGACGTACGACGCCGGACTGCTCGAAGAGGACGGGCACTAGTCGGGGGGCTCGGGCGTTTCGGGGGTGGAGGGGGAGACGTATGGCGGAAGTGATTGATCTGGGGGAGTACGGGGCGCGGTTCAGGGAGGATCCGCATCCCGTGTATGCCGAGTTGCGCGCGCTCGGGCCGGTGCACCGGGTGCGGTTGCCGGTCCCCGACGCGCACCATGAGACCTGGCTCGTGGTCGGCTATGAGGAGGCGCGGGCGGCGCTCGCCGATCCGCGACTGGCCAAGGACGGGGAGAAGATCGGGGTCACGTTCCTCGACGAGGAGCTGATCGGCAAGTATCTGCTGGTCGCGGACCCGCCGCAGCACACGCGGCTGCGGGCGCTCATCGCGCGCGAGTTCACCATGCGCCGCGTGGAGACACTGCGGCCGCGCGTCCAGGAGATCACCGACGAGCTGCTCGACGCGATGCTGCCGCGCGGGCGCGCCGACCTCGTGGAGTCGCTCGCGTATCCGCTGCCGCTCACCGTCATCTGTGAGCTGCTCGGCGTGCCCGAGATCGACCGGGCCGCGTTCCGCGCGCTGTCGAGCGAGGCCGTCGCGCCCAGCAGTGCGGAGAGTGAGTACGACGCCTTTGTCCAACTCGCCGACTATCTGACCGACTTGATCGAGGACAAGCGGTGTTCCGCCCCGGCCGACGATCTGCTCAGCAGTCTCATCCGCACGACCGCGGAGGACGGCGACCGACTCTCGCCCCAGGAACTGCGCGGCATGGCGTTCGTGTTGCTCGTCGCCGGGCACGAGACGACCGTCAACCTCATATCGAGCGGTGTCCACGCCCTGCTCACCCATCCCGGCCAACTCGCCGAGCTGCGGGCCGACATGACGCTCCTGGACGGCGCCGTGGAGGAGACGCTTCGCTATGAGGGTCCGGTGGAGAACGCGACGTTCCGGTACGCCGCCGAACCCCTCGACATCGGCGGCAGGGCCGTCGAGGCGGGCGACGCGGTGATGATCGGCCTCACCGCCGCCGACCGCGACGGGGTGCGGTACCCGGCGCCGGACCGCTTCGACATCCGGCGCGTCGCCCGCGGTCACCTCGCCTTCGGGCACGGCCTCCACTACTGCCTGGGCGCGCCCCTCGCCCGCCTGGAGGCCCGCGTCGCCCTCCGCTCCCTGCTGGACCGCTGTCCGGACCTCGCACTTGACGGCCCGCCCGGCGACTGGCTGCCCGGCATGCTGATGCGGGGCATGCGCCGTCTGCCCGTGCGGTGGTGAGCTATTCAAGGTGGAGCCCGAGGTCGAGCCTGAGGCCGAGTTCCAGTCGGGTCCCAGTCGGGTTCCAGGAGACGGGCGAGGGCACCCGGCTCGAAAGCGAGGCGCCCGTGTCGTCGGTTCCGTACGCCCAAAGGGGCCGCGATCAGTCCCGTCCGCCGGGAATTTCCGCCAGCCGTACCGGGCGCCGCTCGTGCCGTGACAGTTCGCACGCCTCCGCGATGCGCAGCGCGTGCAGGGCCTCGCGGCCGTCGCACGGGTTGGTGCGTTCGCCGCGGACGAGGTCGACGAAGGCGGCGAGCTCGGCCTCGTACGCGGGGCCGAAGCGCTCCAGGAAACCCGTCCACGGCTTGTCGGCGGCCGGCGGCCCGGCGGGCTCCGTGGAGGCGATCGGCGTACGGTCGTCGAGGCCGACGCCGATCTGGTCCAGCTCGCCGGAGAGCTCCATGCGGACGTCGTAGCCCGCACCGTTCAGACGGGTCGCCGTCACTGTGGCGAGTGTGCCGTCGTCGAGGGTGAGGACGGCCGCGGCGGTGTCGATGTCGTGGGCCTCGCGGAACATCGCGGGACCGGCGTCCGACCCGGTCGCGTACACGTCGACGACCTCTCGGCCCGTGACCCAGCGGATCATGTCGAAGTCGTGGACCAGACAGTCCCGGTACAGCCCGCCGGAGAGCGGGAGGTAGCCGGCCGGGGGCGGCGACTGGTCGGACGTCATCGCCCGGATCGTGTGCAGCCGCCCCAGCTGTCCGGAGCGCACCGCCTCGCGCGCGGCCGTGTAGCCCGAGTCGAAGCGGCGCTGGAAGCCCAGCTGGAGCACGGTTCCGGCAGCGTCCACCTCGGCGAGCGCGGCGAGAGTGCCGGGCAGGTCGAGAGCGATGGGCTTCTCGCAGAAGACCGGGAGTCCCGAGCGTGCTGCCCGGCCGATCAGTTCCGCGTGGGCGGAGGTCGCCGCGGTGATGACCACGGCGTCCACGCCCCAGGTGAAGATCTCGTCCACGCTGGGCGCTGCGGTCGCACCCAGGCGGTCCGCGAGCTCCTGAGCCCGTGCGGTGTCAGCGTCCGTGACGATGAGGGAGCCGCCGACCTCGCGGTGGCGGCTCAGAGTGGTCGCGTGGAATGTACCGATACGACCCGCTCCGATGAGTCCGATGCGCATGGCTACAAAGTGAGGGCGGACCCGGCGCCCTGTCAATGGTTTGTCCGGACAATCGAACTTCACAACTTCCCGTCAACATCTCCCGGAGCTACGCTCGGGGCCGTGCCCAAACCAGATGTGGACCCGACCGTGTCGCTCCAGCTCAGCGTCGACCGCAGCAGCCCGGTCCCGCTCTACTTCCAGCTGTCCCAGCAGCTGGAGGCCGCGATCGAGCACGGAACGCTGACCCCGGGCAGCCTCCTGGGCAATGAGATCGAGCTCGCCGGACGGCTCGGGCTGTCCCGGCCCACCGTTCGCCAGGCCATCCAGTCCCTCGTCGACAAGGGCCTGCTCGTGCGGCGCCGTGGCGTCGGCACCCAGGTCGTGCACAGCCAGGTCAAGCGCCCGCTGGAGCTCAGCAGCCTGTACGACGACCTCGAGGCGGCCGGACAGCGTCCCGCGACCCGGGTGCTCGTCAACACCGTCGAGCCGGCGTCCGCCGAGGTCGCGGCCGCTCTGTCCGTGGCCGAGGGCAGCGACGTACACCGTGTCGAGCGGCTGCGGCTCGCCCACGGGGAGCCGATGGCGTACCTCTGCAACCACCTGCCCCAGGGACTGCTGCAGTTCGACACGGCCCAGCTGGAGGCCACGGGCCTGTACCGGCTGATGCGCGCCACGGGCATCACGCTGCACAGCGCCCGCCAGTCCATCGGCGCCCGCGCGGCCACCGCGGAGGAGGCCGAGCGACTCGGCGAGCCCGCCGGAGCACCCCTGCTCACCATGCAGCGCACCACCTTCGACGACACCGGCCGCACGGTCGAGTTCGGGTCCCACACCTACCGGGCCTCGCGCTATTCCTTCGAGTTCCAGCTTCTCGTACGGCCCTGACGCACGGCGGCTCCGCCGACAGTCCCTGCCTGAAGGTCGTCACCGAGAAGGGCGTACGGCAGCGACAGAAGTACGCCACGCGCGGGACCCGCTGGTGGGGTGCATGATCCCCGTGACTGATACTTGGGCGTTTGGGCCGGTGAGATGTCGGCCCCCGGGATCCATGGGACGGCCCACCTGGCCGGTCCGCAGGGCCCCGCGCACCAAGCAGCACGGCAAGAAGGGCACGGCCTCGTGGCACGGACTCGGACCTGGGTAAGCATCGCGCTCGCAGGGGCGCTGGGGGTGTCCCTCGCGGGATGCAGCGCCACCGGCGGGAAGCGGGCCGAGGACGCCCGAGAGGCGGCGGCCGCCCAGGGCAGGGCCGCGGTGAACACTCCCGAGTGGACCTTCGCGATGATCACCCACTCGGGCGATGGCGACACCTTCTGGGACATCGTCCAGAGCGGCGCGAAGCAGGCCGCGGTCAAGGACAACATCAACTTCCTGTACTCGCACGACGACGAGGCACAGCAGCAGGCGCAGCTCGTGGACACCGCGGTCGACAAGAAGGTCGACGGCATCATCGTCACGCTCGCCAAGCCCGACGCCATGAAGGCTGCGGTCGCGCGCGCCGAGAAGGCCGGCATCCCGGTGATCACCGTGAACTCGGGTTCCGAGGAGTCCAAGGAGTTCGGCGCGCTCACGCACATCGGCCAGGACGAGACGATCGCCGGTGAGGCCGTGGGCGACGAGCTCGACAAGCGGGGCAAGAAGAAGGCCCTGTGCATCCTGCACGAGCAGGGCAACGTCGGCCACGAGCAGCGCTGCGCGGGCATCAAGAAGACCTTCGACGGCACCGTGGAGAACCTCTACGTCACGGGCACGAGCATGCCCGACGTGCAGTCCTCCATCGGCGCCAAGCTCCAGGCCGACAACTCCATCGACACGGTCGTCACGCTCGGCGCCCCGTACGCGGACACCGCGGTCAAGGCCAAGGCGGACGCCGGCAGCAAGGCCGAGATCGACACCTTCGACCTGAACGCGAAGGTGGCGACGGAGCTCAAGGACGGCACGCTCGGCTTCGCCGTCGACCAGCAGCCCTACCTCCAGGGGTACGAGGCCGTGGACCTGCTCTGGCTCTACAAGTACAACGCCGATGTCCTCGGCGGCGGCGAGCCGGTCCTCACCGGACCGCAGATCATCACCAAGGACATGGCCGGCGCGCTGGAGAAGTACACCGAGCGGGGCACTCGATGACCGCTACAGCGCCTGCGCCCGCGCCCGGTGCCAAGTCCGATGAGCGCCTTCTCAAGACCTCGCCGCTGCGCAAACTCCTGGGGCGTCCCGAACTCGGCTCGGTGGTCGGCGCGATCGCGGTCTTCGTCTTCTTCGCGATCTTCGCGGACAGTTTCGTACGGGCGGCCAGCCTCAGCACGGTCCTGTACGCCTCCTCGACCATCGGCATCATGGCCGTCCCGGTGGCGCTGCTGATGATCGGCGGCGAGTTCGACCTGTCCGCGGGCGTCATGGTGACGTCCTCCGCGCTCATCTCCTCGATGTTCAGCTACCAGATGACCGCCAACGTCTGGGTCGGCGTCCTCGTCTCGCTGGTCGTCACGCTGGCGATCGGCGTCTTCAACGGCGTCATGCTGACCCGCACCGACCCGCCCAGCTTCATCATCACGCTCGGCACCTTCCTGATGCTGACCGGCATGAACCTCGGCTTCACCAAGTTGATCAGCGGCACGGTCTCGACCAAGTCGATCTCCGACATGCAGGGCTTCTCCTCCGCCAGGGCCGTCTTCGCCTCGACGCTCACCATCGGCGGCGTCGACTTCAAGATCACCATCCTGTGGTGGCTGGGCCTGATCGTCGTCGCCACCTGGATCCTGTTGCGCACCCGCATCGGCAACTGGATCTACGCCGTCGGCGGCGGCGAGGAAGCGGCGCGCGCGGTCGGCGTGCCGGTCGACAAGACGAAAATCGGCCTCTACATGGGCGTCGCTTTCGGCGCCTGGATCTCCGGCCAGCACCTGCTGTTCTCGTTCGACGTCGTGCAGTCCGGCGAGGGCGTCGGCAACGAACTGACGTACATCATCGCGGCCGTCATCGGCGGCTGTCTGATCACCGGCGGCTACGGCTCCGCGGTCGGCGCGGCGGTCGGTGCCCTGATCTTCGGCATGGTCAGCAAGGGCATCGTGTTCGCCGAGTGGAACCCGGACTGGTTCAAGTTCTTCCTGGGAGTGATGTTGCTCCTGGCGACCCTGCTCAACCACTGGGTCCGCAAGCGCGCGGAGGCGACGAAATGACGACGGACGCAGAGGCGACGAAATGACGACGGACGCGAAGATGACGAAGGACACGGCCGCCCCGGAACGCGAGGCACTCGTCGAGCTCGACGACGTCAGTAAGTACTACGGCAACATCCGCGCCCTCGAAGGCGTCTCGCTGGAAGTCCACGCGGGCGAGATCTCCTGCGTGCTCGGCGACAACGGCGCGGGCAAGTCGACCCTCATCAAGATCATCGCGGGTCTGCACCAGCACGACGCGGGCACCCTGCGCATCGAGGGCGAGGAGACCCGCCTGTCGTCGCCGCGCGATGCCCTGGACCGCGGTATCGCCACGGTCTACCAGGACCTCGCCGTCGTCCCGCTGATGCCGGTCTGGCGGAACTTCTTCCTCGGCTCCGAGCCGTCCAAGGGCGTCGCCCCCTTCAAGCGCATGGACGTCGAGTTCATGCGCAGGACGACCCACGCGGAACTCCTGCGCATGGGCATCGACCTGCGCGACGTCGACCAGGCCATCGGCACCCTCTCCGGCGGCGAACGCCAGTGCGTGGCGATCGCCCGCGCCGTCTACTTCGGCGCCAAGGTCCTCGTCCTCGACGAGCCCACCGCCGCCCTCGGTGTGAAGCAGTCCGGTGTGGTCCTCAAATATGTGGCCGCAGCACGGGACGCCGGTCTGGGTGTTGTCTTGATCACCCACAACCCGCACCACGCGTACCTCGTGGGCGACCGCTTCGTGCTGCTGAAGCGGGGCACGATGTCCGGCAGTCATTTGCGTGACGAGATCACGCTCGATGAGCTGACCCGCCAGATGGCGGGCGGGAGTGAGCTGGACGATCTGCGGCACGAGCTGGAACGGGCGACGTGAGGATGGCGCCCCGTTACGGGCGCGGGGCTGTGACATGTGCGGCCCCGCCGCGGGGCGCGACCAGCCACCGCGAGCCCGCGGTGTACGTACCGGCCCGAAGCCGCCGCGGATCCCCGCAGCCCCGGTGGATTGCGGACCGGCCCGGCGCACCGCCGGTCTCCCACCGTGCAGGCCAGCGCGAGCGTAGGGCAGAATCGGCGCGATGAGCACCTACCGCGACCTCGCACACCGCGGCTCCGCGCGGGCCACCGTCCTGCGGACCGTGGGAACACGCGAGCGCCGTTCCCACCTCACGGCACCCCGCGTGCCCACCGTCGGCATCGACATCGGCGGTACGAAGGTGATGGCGGGTGTCGTCGACGCCGACGGCAACATCCTGGAGAAGCTCCGCGCCGAGACGCCGGACAAGTCCAAGAGCCCCAGGGTCGTCGAGGACACCATCGTCGAGCTGGTCCTGGACCTCTCCGACCGGCACGACGTGCACGCGGTCGGCATCGGCGCGGCCGGCTGGGTCGACGCCGACCGCAACCGCATCCTGTTCGCCCCGCACCTGTCGTGGCGCAACGAGCCCCTCCGGGACCGCATCTCCAGCCGCCTCGCCGTCCCCGTCCTGGTCGACAACGACGCCAACGCCGCCGCCTGGGCCGAGTGGCGCTTCGGCGCGGGCCGCGGCGAGGACCACCTCGTCATGATCACGCTGGGCACCGGTATCGGCGGCTCGATCCTGGAGGACGGCCAGGTCAAGCGCGGCAAGTTCGGCGTGGCGGGCGAGTTCGGCCATATGCAGGTCGTGCCCGGCGGCCACCGGTGCCCGTGCGGCAACCGCGGCTGCTGGGAGCAGTACAGCTCCGGCAACGCGCTGGTACGCGAGGCCCGCGAACTCGCCGCCGCCGACTCCCCGGTGGCGTACGGGCTCATCGAACGGGTCAAGGGCAACATCCCCGACATCACCGGGCCGCTGATCACCGAACTGGCCCGCGAGGGCGACGCCATGTGTGTCGAGCTGCTCCAGGACATCGGACAGTGGCTGGGCGTCGGCATCGCCAACCTGGCTGCGGCCCTGGACCCGTCCTGCTTCGTGATCGGCGGCGGCGTCAGCGCGGCCGACGACCTGCTGATCGTCCCCGCGCGGGACGCGTTCCGCAGGCACCTCACCGGCCGCGGCTACCGTCCCGAGGCCCGCATCGCCCGCGCCCAGCTCGGCCCCGAGGCAGGCATGGTCGGCGCCGCCGACCTCGCCCGGCTCGTCGCCCGCCGCTTCCGCCGCGCCAACCGCCGCCGAGTGGAGCGCTACGAGCGGTACGAGCGCTTCGTGGAGTCCCGCCGTACGTCGCAGGAGTCGATGTGACGGCCTCGCTGCCGCGCCAGGCGTCCCCGCCGGACGAGCCCGAACGGCCGCCTGAGAACCCGCGCCGCAAGTTCCGCCGCCGCGCCATCACCCTGCTGATCATCGGGCTGCTCATCGGCGTCCCGGCCGGCTATCTGGTGATCTCCGCCAACCAGAGCCGCGACGCCGGTAAGCAGAAGGAGGAGAAGTACTCGGCGACCGGCCTCACCGCGGGCTGGCCGTCGCGCGTCCAGCGCCGCGTCTACCAGGTCACCATCCCGAGCAAGTCGACCGACGTCGCCTACTACGAGACGAACAACTGGAAGACCAGCCGCCTGTACGTTCAGTTCGGCACCACCAGCGCAGGCCTGGACGGGTTCCTGGGCAACGTCGGCACCAGCCGCGCCGCCCTGCAGCCGGACGACCTCACCATCAACGCCCGCGACCAGCAGGTCGTCGGCTGGGAGTTCACCGGCCCAGGCCCGTGGTCGAGCCTCGTCCACAAGCAGAAGGACCCGGCACCCACCCTGGACATCGTCGTGAACCAGGCCAACCCCGAGCACCCCATGGTGTACGTGGTCTCGCGCACCACCCCCTGACAGGTCCCGCTGCCTGCCTGCCTGCGCCGCCGCCGAGGCCGATTGTCAGAGCCCGCCCGTACAGTCGAAGACAACTGATCCGACTGAAGGGCGGGAGGTGACCGGGCGTATGGGGGACGGGATGGATGCGGTGGCCGAGAGGGTGGTCGCGGTGCGCCTCGCCGCCGTCTTCCTGCCCGCGCCGCTGCCGCGCGAGGGGCGGGTCGCCTTCTGGGATCCGGACGCCGAGCCGCTGCCGTCCGACGGATCCGCCGACGAACGGGGGCCGTCGTCCGGCGTGAGCGTGGTGCGGAGGCCGTCCTCCGATGAGCACGCCGAGCGGGGATCTTCCGGTGAACCGACCGAGCTGACGGTGGTACGACGGCATGGTTCCGGCGTCCGCAGAGGCACCGTCCCCGCCGTGAGCCTGCCGATCGAGGAAGCCCTGCCGCTGCTGGCCGGGGCGCGCCGTGACCCCGCCGCGCATCCCGCCACGGCCTGCTGGGGCGCGGCCGCGCTGCATGCGCTGCGGCTCGTCGCGCGCGGGAGGCTGCTGCCGGGCCTGACAGCCGACGGCTTCGACGCCTGGCGCGCCGGGCCGCTGGACCCGGACGACATCGCCCACCTGAGGGCGGTCGCCGCGGCCCTGCCGTACGAAGGACACGCCGTCCCCCTTCCCGGCAAGGGCCCGCTCCGGCTGCCGGAACCGGAAGCGCTGATGCGGTCCTTCCTGGACGCGGTCGCCGACACACTGCCGCGCACCCCGGCAGCGCGGTACACCTCCGGTAAACCCTTCGCCGCAATCGCGCCGCAGCGGCTGCCCGGAGCCCACGACTGGGCCGCTGAGGTCGCCGCGGGCATGGACGCGGGCGTGCGGATCTCGCTGCGCCTGGACCTGTCCGCGTACCAGCTCTTCGACGACGGCGAGGGAGCACGCCGCGCGGGTGCGGCCGTCGTACAGGTGCACAGCCTCGCCGACCCCACCCTCGTCGTCGACGCCGCCGCGTTGTGGGCGGGCGAGGCCGACGCGACGTTCGGTGCCCGCGCGCGCGTGGACGCCGCCCTGGCCGTCCGTCGTGCGGCCCGCGTCTGGCCGCCCCTGGACCGACTGTCCGAGCAGGACGTGCCCGACGTACTCGCGCTCTCCGAAGAGGAGTTGTCCGACCTGCTCGGCATCGCGGCGAACCGGCTCGGCGCGGCCGGCGTCGCCGTGCACTGGCCTCGGGACCTCGCCCACGACCTGAGCGCGTCGGCGGTGGTGCGCCCGGCGCCCGGTTCGGCCACGGACGGCACCGGGTTCTTCGAGAGCGAGGAACTGCTCCAGTTCCGCTGGCAGTTGGCCCTCGGCGGTGACCCGCTCACCGAAGCCGAGATGGACACCCTGGCCGAGGCCCACCGCCCGGTCGTACGGCTGCGGGACCAGTGGGTGCTCGTCGACCCGGCCCTCGTCCGCAAGGCCCGCAAACGCGAACTTGGCCTGCTCGACCCGGTCGACGCGCTGTCCGTGGCGCTCAGCGGCAGCGCCGAGGTCGACGGCGAGACCGTCGAGGCGGTGCCGGTCGGCGCACTGGCCGCGCTGCGCGACCGGCTGACGGCGGGCGTGACTCCCGTCGAGCCACCACCCGGTCTCCAGGCCAAGCTCCGGGACTACCAACTCCGGGGTCTCGCCTGGCTGGACCTCATGACCTCCCTCGGCCTCGGCGGCTGCCTCGCCGACGACATGGGGCTCGGCAAGACCATCACCCTCATCGCGCTGCACCTGCGCCGGGCCCGAAGCGAACCGACCCTGGTCATCTGCCCGGCCTCACTGCTGGGCAACTGGCAGCGGGAGATCACCCGTTTCGCGCCCGGCGTCCCCGTCCGCCGCTTCCACGGACCCGACCGCACCCTGGAAGACCTCGACGGCGGCTTCGTCCTCACCACCTACGGCACGATGCGGTCGGCCGCGGCGCACCTCGCCCAGCAGACCTGGGGCATGGTCGTCGCGGACGAGGCCCAGCACGTCAAGAACCCCTACTCGGCGACGGCGAAGGCGCTCCGGACGATCCCCGCCCCCGCGCGCGTGGCGCTGACCGGCACCCCCGTGGAGAACAACCTCTCCGAACTCTGGGCCCTGCTCGACTGGACGACCCCCGGCCTGCTCGGCCCCCTCAAGTCCTTCCGCGCCCGGCACGCGCGCGCCGTGGAGAACGGCGAGGACGAGGAAGCGGTGACACGTCTGGCCCGGCTGATCCGCCCCTTCCTGCTCCGCCGCAAGAAGTCGGACCCCGGGATCGTCCCCGAACTCCCGCCCAAGACGGAGACGGACCACCCGGTCCCGCTGACCCGCGAACAGGCCTCGCTCTACGAAGCGGTGGTCCGCGAGTCGCTGCTCGCCATCGAGATCGCCGACGGCATCGCGCGACGGGGCCTGGTCCTGAAACTCCTCACCGCGCTCAAGCAGATCTGCAACCACCCGGCGCTGTATCTGAAGGAGGAAGCCCGGGCGGCCGCCCACGGACCCTCCGCCCGGTCCGGCAAACTCGCCCTGCTCGACGAGCTGTTGGACACGCTGCTCGCCGAGGACGGCTCGGCACTCGTCTTCACGCAGTACGTGGGCATGGCGCGTCTCATCACCGAACACCTGGCCGCGCGCGCGGTCCCCGTGGAGCTCCTCCATGGCGGAACCGCGATCCCCGAGCGCGAGCACATGGTGGACCGTTTCCAGAGTGGTGCGACGCCGGTCCTGGTGCTCTCCCTCAAGGCCGCCGGCACCGGCCTGAACCTCACCCGGGCCGGCCATGTCGTCCACTTCGACCGCTGGTGGAACCCGGCCGTCGAGGAACAGGCCACCGACCGCGCCTACCGCATCGGCCAGACCCAGCCCGTCCAGGTCCACCGCCTCATCACCGAAGGCACGGTGGAGGACCGTATCGCCGAGATGCTCGAAGCGAAGCGGGCCCTCGCGGACGCGATCCTCGGATCCGGCGAGGCGTCGCTCACCGAGCTGACCGACCGCGAGCTGTCGGACCTGGTGTCCCTTCGGAGGTCCGGGTGAACGACGGCGTGGAGGAGACCCCTCCGGTGGCCGAGAGTTCGGGCACCGACCAGTCACGCCCTGCGTCGGGGACGCGCCCCGCCGACGTGGCCCGTCGGGCTCTGCGGGCCGCGCGGGAGCGCGAGGTCCGGGGGGACGGGGCGGCTGACGACGAGTCGGATCAGCCTGCTGCCCCAGTCGCGGCCGATCCGTCTCCCCGGAAGGCGTCCTCCCCAGGAGCGCGACCCGGAGACGTGGCACGGGAGGCGCTGCGACGGGCGACGCGGGCGGGGAGATCCGCCGCCGGTACCGGAGCGGTTCAGGGCGCCGACGCCGGTGCGGCTGAGGTGGCTGAGGGGACCGAGGGGGCTGTGGAACGCAGCCAGGCACAGGCTGCTGCCGGGGCCGGGGCCGGGGCCGAGTCGTCGGTGGAGACGGAGGCTGCGGCGCCGGCTGAGACGTCGGCTGAGGCGTCTGCCACCCCGCCCGGCAGTCCCGCCGCAGGAGGCTCGCGCCCGGGGGACATCGCACGCGAGGCGTTGCGCGCCGCGCGGGGTGAGGCGAGGCAAACGCGGACGGACGCCGGGACCAAGGGGGTAACGAGCCCCGGCAACAGGGGAGTTGAGGCGGTCCGCCGGTCCACCGACCCGACGCGAGCCGCTTCCGGTGCCCGGCGCGACACCCGGAGCCAGAACCGACGGACCCAGCCTCAAGACGTACGCGATCTGCTCGCCGGAGCCTTCCAACTGCCCTCCGACACCGGAGCCGTGGTCGAGGCAGACTCGACCTCGCACCCCGAGCCGCCCGGAGACGCGACCGTAACGAGCCAGGGTGCGCACCCCGGGTCCACAAGCGATGCCACCGACTCGCGAAGCGATGCCTCCGACTACCCAAGCGATGCCACCGACCCGCGAAGCGATACCACCGACCGGCGCCCGGCGCAGCCCGACGCCGCCGCAGCCGTCACGTCCCCGGACGCTCCACCCCCGCCCGCCCACGGAACGACCCAGCCCCCGCGCCCAGCGCACCCCTCGCCGACAGAGCGGCCCGCAGCTACGGCCACCCGCCTCCCGCGTTCCATGGGATCCCCTGGTCGCGACGGTGAGTTGCGCCGTACGTTCGAGGCCTTTCCGGCGCGGGCGTCGGGGGATGTCGGCTTTGCGGAGACGTGGTGGGGGAACGCGTGGGTGCGGGCGTTGGAGGAGGGCG
Organism: Streptomyces sp. NPDC093544; assembly: GCF_040683495.1. Lineage (NCBI taxonomy): Bacteria > Bacillati > Actinomycetota > Actinomycetes > Kitasatosporales > Streptomycetaceae > Streptomyces > Streptomyces sp. NPDC093544. The sequence goes on from NZ_JBFBEA010000001.1 coordinate 526,521, forward strand.
CGCTCGATGCGGCGCGGCTCGCTCGGGGGCGGGCGTATGCCGGACGCGGGCACGTGGACGCGGTCACCGTCACGCCGGGGCTGGTGCTCGCGTATGTGCACGGGAGTCGTCCGCGGCCTTATCGCGTGCAGGTCGCCGTCGAGACGCTGTCCGACGCCGACTGGGACCGTTTCCTCGACGCGATCGCCGAGCGGCCCGGGGACATCGCCGCGCTGCTCGACAAGGAGATGCCCAAGTCGCTCGCCGAGTGCGGGGTCGCCCTGCTCCCCGGCCCCGGCGAGCTCCAACCGCACTGCAGCTGCCCCGACTTCGGGCACCCCTGCAAGCACGCGGCCGCCCTCTGCTACCAGGCCGCACGGCTGCTGGACGAAGACCCCTTCGTGCTGCTCCTCCTGCGCGGCCGCGGCGAACGCGAGCTGCTCGACGCACTGTCCCGCCGCAACGCGGCCCGGATCGCCCGAGCCGCCCAGGACCAGGAACCGGCCCCCCTCCCCGGTATCCGCGCCAGTGACGCCCTCGCGCGGCGCGTACTGCCACCCCTTCCGGCGCCGCTCCCACCGCCCGCGCACCCCGAGCAGCCGCCGACCTACCCGGGCGCGCCGGGCGGCCCGGACCCGTTCGCGCTGGACCAGTTGGCCACCGACGCGGCGGCCCGCGCGCACGCGCTGCTCACGGCGGGCCGCGATCCGGTCGCGGGACTGACGCTCTGGCAGGACGCGGTGCGCCTCGCCGCCGCCCGGCCCGGATCCGGTCTCACCGCCGCGACCCGCACTCTCTACGCCTCGCTCGCCGCCGCGGCGGGACGTACTCGGGCCGACCTCGCGCGTGCGGTCGCCGCCTGGCGGCAGGGCGGTTTCGAAGGGCTCGCCGTCCTCGAAGAGCCCTGGGATCCACCGGCGGGCCGCTTCGACCGGGCCCGCCCGCTGCTCCTCGCCGCCGACCTCCCCGCCTTCCGCCCCTGGCGCAACCACCTCACCCACCCGCGGGGTCACGCCCAACTCCGCCTCGGCCGGGGCGGCCTCTGGTACGCCTACGAATCCGAACCGGGCCAGGAGGACTGGTGGCCCCGCGGCACCCCCGACCTCGACCCGGTCGGCGCGCTCACGGGCCTCGGGTCCATCTGACAATTCCCTTCCCCACTGCCTGAGGGGCGTGGGGGGTGCCCTTCAGCCCCGCGCCACCATGCACGCACCCGCGGCGCACCGGGCGACCTGTGACCCGCTCGCCGCCGCTCGCGCCTCTGCCCTCCGCTGTCCACCAGTTGATGCTCCGGAACACCGACTGCCCCGAATTCTCGACGAGTTGGCCCTCCGACTCGTACCCTGGCGCTCATGTTCATCAGCGACCACCGCCCCGTCCCGCGGTCCCGCGCGCGTTCGTCGCGCGGCTGTTGTTGTTGCTGATCCTCGCCACGGACACGGTCCGTGCCCTGGCCGTCGCGGCCCCGCTGCCGACGCCATAGCTCCCTAGCCCCTTTGTGGTTCAGGCACCTCCCGAGTGCCGTCCCCCCCGCACGTTCGCGGCCCACCCCGCGGTGCCTCGCACGTTCGCCTCCCGCCCGAAAGGCAGGCCCCTCCATGCCCCAGACGTCTCACACGCCCGGCTCCGAATCCGCCTACGACCGCCGCAGACTCCGGCAATGGCTGGCGGGGGACGCCCGGGCCGACGGGGTGGCCCGCCGCGACATGCTCAGGCTGCTCGGCGCGGCCGGACTCACCGCGGCCGTGCCCACGGCCTTCAGCGCACCCGCCGCGGCCGCCACCGGGACATCGGTGACTCCCTCCGCGACGGTCCCCGGCATCGTGAAACCCCTCCCGGACGAATGGTTCACGGCTCGCGGCACGAACGCCGAGACCAAGTTCGCGTCCCTCGCCGGCACCGGCCACCACACCCCCAACGACCACTTCTTCGTACGCAACCACACCTCCACCCCCGTACTGGACGTCAAGGCATGGACCCTCACCCTCTGGGGAGACGGGCTCGCGCGCGAGGAGCCCGTCGAGTTCACCCTCGACGACCTGAAGCGGCTCCCCGCCACCACCCGCACCGCGTTCGTGGAGTGCGCGGGCAACGGCCGCAGCTTCTTCACGACCCAGCAGGGGCAGACGGTCAGCGGCACCGCGTGGACACTCGGCGCGATCGGCACGGCGCGTTGGAAGGGCGTACGGCTGGCCGAGGTACTGCGCAGGGCCGGGCTCACGGACCGCGCCGTGGACGTCATGCCCCGGGGCCTGGACGCCGAGTACGTCACCGCGGACGGCACGAACCTCGGCCATGTCCGCCGCCCACTGCCGCTGTCGAAAGCGCTGGACGACGTACTCCTCGCGTATGAGATGAACGGCGAACCGCTGCCTGTCGACCACGGCTACCCGGTGCGCGTCCTTGCGCCCTCCTGGGTGGGCATCGCCTCGATCAAGTGGGTCGGCGACATCGAGGTGTCCGCCCAGCCGCTCTACTCGCCCTGGAACATCGACTTCTACCGGCTGTTCGGCGCCGCGTACCCCGACGGCGGCAGCGCGCCCCTCACCCACCAGACCCTCAAGAGCGCCTTCGAGCTCGCCTGGAACGCGAGCCTCCCGGTCGGCACGGAGCATCGGCTGACCGGCCGTTCCTGGTCCGGTGCCGGCGGCGTCCGCCGTGTCGACGTGAGCACCGACGGCGGTACGAACTGGCGGCGTGCCCGGCTGTACGACGCCCCGAGCCGCGCGGGCTGGGTCCGCTGGTCCACCGACTGGCGTCCGAAGACTCCAGGGACGTACACACTGCTGGCCCGAGCGACCGACACCACGGGCCGCACCCAGCCGGAGACGACCGTCCTCAACACCCAGGGCTACCTCTTCGACGCGGTGGTACGGCACCCCGTCCAGGTGTCCTGAGGGCTTGTCGTCGTCCAGCGCGTGGACCGCCAGGCGGCCGGTGGGTCAGCTGTTCTTCTCTTCGTGGCCGCCGAAGCCTTTGCGCATGGCCGACAGCGCTTTGTCGGCGAAGTCGTCGAGGTTGCGTGAGGCGAAGCGGGAGTACAGGGCCATGGTGAGGACCGGGGCGGGGACACCCTCCTCGATCGCGGCGGTCGACGTCCAGCGTCCCTCGCCGGAGTCCGATACGCGGCCTGCGAAGTTCTCCAGGCCGGGAGATTCGACGAGGGCGGCGGCGGTCAGGTCCAGCAGCCAGGATCCGATGACGCTGCCGCGGCGCCATACCTCGGCGACCGCGGTGGTGTCGATGTCGTACTGGTAGTACTCGGGCTGCTCCATCGGTGCCGTCTCGGCATCCGAGTCGGTTCGGCGCTTGCCGGCGTCGGCGTTGTGCAGGACGTTGAGGCCTTCGGCGAGCGAGGCCATCATCCCGTACTCGATTCCGTTGTGAACCATCTTCACGAAGTGGCCGGCACCGTTCGGGCCGCAGTGCAGGAACCCCTCCTCGGCAGGCACCGACTCACCGGTGCGTCCGGGCGTCCGCGGCACGCTGCCCTTCCCGGGGGCGATGGTCGCGAAGATCGGGCGCAGGCGCTCCACGACGGCGGTCTCGCCGCCGATCATGAGGCAGTAGCCCCGTTCGAGTCCCCAGACGCCGCCGCTCGTCCCGCAGTCGATCAGGTGAACGCCGTCGCTCGACAGGGCTGCGGCGCGGTTGATGTCGTCGCGGTAGTAGGAGTTGCCGCCGTCGATGATGGTGTCGCCCGGTGCCAGTTCGGCGGCGAGCGACGCGATGGTTTTGCCGGTGATGTCGCCGGCGGGCACCATCACCCAGGTCGCCCGGGGCGGGGTCAGCTTCTCGGCGAGGTCGGCCGGCGACGTCGCGCCGGTCGCTCCGTCCTTCTCCAGCGCCGCGACGGCCTCGGGGTTCACGTCGTACACCACGCAGCTGTGGCCGTCGCGCATCAGGCGGCGGGCGATGTTGGCGCCCATCCGGCCGAGCCCGATCACGCCGATCTGCATCGGGCTACTTGTCGGCATGGTCTGTTCTCCTGTGGTCGGGGTTCGAGAGCCAGGGCAGCTGCCAGGACGTGCGGCGCGGGGCCTGCGCGGGCCCCCAGGAGCCGCGTTCGTAGGGCACCGGGACGGGCGGGTGATCCACCAGTGGCTGGATGACGCGCCAGGTCTCCTCCACGACGTCCTCCCTGGTGAAGAGCGAACGATCGCCGGTCAGCGCGTCGTTGAGGAGCCGCTCGTAGGGCTCGGGCGGCTTGCCGAGTTCGGCGGCGAAGGACAGGTCCAGGTGGACGGTCCCGGCCGAGTGACCGGATGCCTTCTTGGAGAGCATGCCGAGCCGCAGTCCCGGATCCGGGTCGATCCGCAGCACCAGTTCGTTGGGGTCGGGGTGCTCGGGCTCGTCCAGGAAGGCCAGCCGGGGCGGGCGTTTGAAGAGCACTCGCACCTCGGTGGCCCTGGCGGCCAGTGCCTTGCCCGCCCTGATGAAGAACGGCACCCCGCTCCACCGCCAGTTGTCCACTTCCAGGCCGAGTTCGACATAGGTCTCGGTCACCGAGCCCGCCTTGACTCCGGGGACCTCCAGATAGCCCTGATACTGACCGCGCAGGCAGTGGGCCGGATCGACGTCGGCCATGGCCCGGAAGACATCGACCCGCCTGTCCCACAGCGCGTCGGACCCTGGACCGACCGGTGCCTCCATGGCGACCAGGGCGAGCACCTGAAGGAGGTGGTTCTGGACCACGTCGCGCAGCGCGCCCACCGGGTCGTAGAACGCGCCTCGGTCCTCGACCCCGAAGTCCTCGGCCATGGTGATCTGTACGGCGGCCACATGGTCGCGGTTCCAGACCGGTTCGAGGAGTGTGTTGGCGAACCGCAGGAACTGGATGTCCAGTACGGGCTGCTTGCCCAGGAAGTGGTCGATGCGCAGGATCTGGTCCTCGGTGAGCACCCGATGGAGCCGCGCGTTGAGCGTTCGGGCGGAGGCCAGGTCGTGGCCGAAGGGCTTCTCCAGCATCACCGTGGCGTGCGTGGTGAGGTTCGCCGCGCCCAGTGCCTCCACGACAGGGGCGAACAGTGAGGGTGGGATCTCCAGGTAGAACAGCGGCTTCTCGGCGTCCTTCAGCCGGTCGGCCAGCGCTTGGTAGGTGGCCGGGTCGGCGAAGTCGCCCCGCAGGTAGGACAGCCGCCGGGCCAGCCGGTCGAAGGACTTGGGCTCCACGGTCTCACCGGCGCTCTGAAGGGCCTCGCGCAGGGAGGAAACCAGGTGGTCGTGCGACCAGTCCTCGCGCGCGACCCCGATGACCGGGCAGTCCAGGAGTCCGGCCGCCTCCAGCCGGTAGAGCGACCGGAAGGTCATCTTGCGGGCCAGGTCGCCGGTGATTCCGAAGATCACCAGGACGTCGGCGGTCACTGCTCCGCCCCCCGCCGCGCAGGTTCACGCCCGGGCGGCTGGTGGGGCCGGGTGGTGGACGGTGCCCTGGTGATCGGTCGGGTGACCGGGCTGTCCACGGCGACGTCGACCGGCTGTCCGTTGTGCAGGATTCGCAAGGGCGTGCCGTCCAGTACCTGGTAGGTGACGGCGTCCGCGGTGACCTCGACACGGAGCCTGCTGGCCTGATGGGAGAGGTTGACGGCGAGCCGGGTGATGCCGGATGGCAGACGGGGCGCGAAGCCGAGGGTGTCTTCGTGTTCGCGCATGCCCGCCAGCCCTGCGACCAGCGCGATCCACGTTCCCGCGAGTGACGCCACGTGGAGCCCGTCTCGAGTGTTGTTCTCGAGGTCGTCCAGATCCATGAGCGCGGCTTCGGCCAGGTAGTCGTAGGCCAGCCCGAGATGCCCGACCTCGGCGGCCAGCACCGCCTGGGTGCAGGCCGACAGCGAGGAGTCCCGCACCGTCAGCGCCTCGTAGTAGGCGAAGTTGTGTGTCTTCTGCTCCTTGGTGAAGGCGTCGTGGCGCAGGTGCATGGCCAGCACCAGGTCGGCCTGCTTGACGACCTGTTTTCGGTAGAGGTCGAAGTAGGGGAAGTGGAGCAGCAGCGGATACTGCTCCGGCGAGGTGCCGGCGAAGTCCCAGGTCTGGTGTGAGGTAAAGCCCTCCGACTGGGAATGGACCCCGAGCATGTCGTCGTAGGGAATGAACATGGCCTCGGCCGCATCGCTCCAGGAGGCCGCCTCCTCGGCATCGATGCCGTACTCCAGTGCCCTGTCGGCGTACCGTTCGGCGACCGCGGCCGCGGACCGGAGATTGTGCTGCGCCATGAGGTTCGTATAGACGTTGTTGTCCGCCACCGCGCTGTACTCGTCGGGCCCGGTGACCCCGTCGATACGGAACCGGCCCTGCGCGTCATGGTGGCCGAGTGACCGCCACAGCCTCGCCGTCTCGGTAAGCAGTTCCAGGCCGACGCCCTTCTCGAAGTCGACGTCACCTGTCGCGTTGACGTAGCGGACCACCGCGTCGGCGATGTCGGCGCCGACGTGGAAAGCCGCGGTGCCCGCGGGCCAGTACCCCGAGCAACTGGCCCCGGTGATGGTCCGCCACGCGAACGCGGCACCCTTCAGGCCGAGTTGGCGGGCGCTCCCCTGGGCGATCGGCAGGGTGTCGCGGCGCCAGCGCAGGGCGTGGGCGGCCGCCTGCGGGACGGTGTACGTCAGCACCGGCAGCACGAAGCTCTCGGTGTCCCAGAACGCGTGACCGTCATACCCCGTGCCGGTCAGTCCCTTGGCCGGGATGGCCCTGCCCTCGGCCCTGGCCCCGGCCTGCAAGACGTGGAACAGCGCGAACCGCACCGCCTGCTGCACCTCGGCGTCGCCCTCGACCTCGACGTCGGCGCGCTCCCAGAAGTCGTCCAGATACGAGCGCTGCTCGGCCATCAGGCCGTCCCAGCCCGTCTGGACCGCGGCGGCCAGCGCTGCCTCGACCTGGGCTCGTACGGCAGGCTCCGAACGCCCCCGTGACCAGCCGTAGGTGACGTACTTGATCAGGCGCAGCCGCTCGCCCGGTTTCAAGGTGGCCGTTGCTGTGTACTGGGCCAGATCCTCGAAGCTCACCACCGTCTCGTGCAGGGACGGCGGCGCCTGCACCTGGTGGTCCATGGCGGCGGCCAGGCGCAGCTCGCTGGCAGCGGTCCGATGCACCAGCACAGCCCCGGCGCCCTCGCATCGGTGCTCCTCCGACCGCAGCGGCGCCTCGAGGACGGCCGACACCCGGGGGTCGCCGTCGGCCTTGGGGAGAGCCTCGTTGGCGACCAGTTCGGACTGGACCACCACCCGCAGGTCCGTGTCGACGGCTTCGACCTCGTAGCAGATCGCGGCGACCGACCGTTGGACCAGCGACACCAGCCGGGTCGAGCGCACCTTCACCACCTGGCCGACCGGGGACTCCCACTCGACCCTGCGCTCCAGCAGACCGGTGCGGAAGTCCAGGACCCGTTCATGGTCGCGTACCTGTCCGTACCGCAGGTCGAAGGGAGCGTCATCGACGAGGAGGCGGATCACCTTGCCGTTGGTGACGTTGATGACGGTCTCGCCCGCCTCGGGATAGCCGTACGCGGCCTCGGCGTAGGGCAGCGGACGGGACTCGTAGACACCGTTGAGGTACGAGCCGGGCAAGCCGTGCGGCTCGCCCTCGTCGAGATTGCCCCGCCAGCCGATGTGCCCGTTGGCCAGGGCGAAAACCGATTCGCTCTGGCCGAGGACGTCCAGGTTGAACTCGGTCTCGCGCAGCCTCCACGGCTCCACCGCGTAGGACGGATGCTGGATCATGTCCGGTCCAGGAGTTCGGCCAGGTCGGTGACGACCGTGTCGGCGCCGTGGGAGCGCAGGGCCTCGGCCTGCCCGACCCTGTCGACCCCCACCACGAACCCGAAACCGCCCGACCGGCCGGCCTGCACACCGGCCAGCGCGTCCTCGAAGACCACAGCCTGATCAGGATCCACACCCAGCGCTTTCGCGGCGGCGAGGTAGGCGTCGGGGGCCGGCTTTCCCGGCAGGTGATCCCTGGCGATGGTCACCCCGTCGACGCGGACCTCGAACAACTCGGCGATGCCCGCGGACTCCAGCACGCTCGCGCAGTTGGCGCTGGAAGACACAACCGCCCGGCGCAGCCCCGCCGCGCGCACAGCCTCGACATAGCGAACCGACCCCTCGTAGACAGTCACCCCGTCCGTCTTGAGCCGGCGCAGGACGATCTCGTTCTTGGCGTTGCCCAGGCCGTTGATCGTCTCCGTGCCCGGCGGATCGTCGGGTGCGCCGGCCGGCAGATCGATATGGCGCGACTCCAGGAACGACCTGGTCCCGTCGGCTCTGGTCTTGCCGTCGACATAGGCGTCGTAGTCCGCCACTGGATCGAAGGGTACGCACGTCCCGGCGCGGGACCGCAGGTAGGCGTCGAACATCTCCTTCCAGGCCGCGGCATGCACCGTCGCCGTCTCGGTGAGGACGCCGTCGAGGTCAAAGAGACATGCCCGAACCCGCCCAGGCAGACCAATCGTCATAAATGTGACGGTATCGCCCATGTTTGTCGTTCCGGAAGCCGCACTGGACCAAGTGGGTGGCGGGCTGACGCTGGACCTGGGGCGATGATCGCCCCATTCCTGCAGGCAGACCTGGAATGGGACGCTTCGTAGGGTCTGTCTGTACGATGCACGCGCATCGTGTCCCACATACCTGGCCGACAACGGGGTGCCGGACCACGTCTTTGCCCGGTGGTATGTGAAGCCCGATGTGGAAATCTTCGCGAAGCTGCCACAACGTGGGATGCCTTGCACGGGGTTCCGACCCAAGTACGTAAGAAATTGTGAGATGTGGGAGCGTGAGTCGGGTGAGTGAGAGTACGTCCAACACCCTGCAATATCGCTTTGACGGACCAGAAGAGGCGCCAGTCCTGATCTTGGGTCCCTCACTGGGGACAACGTGGCACATGTGGGATCGCCAGGTCCCGGAGCTGGCGAAGCACTGGCGGATCTTCCGCTTCGACCTGCCCGGACACGGCGGTGCGCCCGCCTACCCGGCGGGTTCGGTCGCCGAAGTCGTCGAGCGGCTGCTCACCACGCTCGACGGACTCGGCGTGCAGCGCTTCGGTTACGCGGGGTGCGCGTTCGGCGCCGCCATCGGGATCGAGCTGGCGTTGTGGCACCCGGAGCGGCTCGCCTCGCTCGCGGTGATCGCCGCCTCGCCGCGTTTCGGCACGGCCGACGAGTTCCGGCAGCGCGGTGTGATCGTACGTACGAACGGGCTCGACCCGATTGCCCGGATGTCGCCCGAGCGCTGGTTCACGGAGGGGTTCGCGGCCACCCAGCCCGCGATCACCGAGTGGGCCGTACAGATGGTGCGCACCACCGACCCGGGCTGCTACATCGCCGCCTGCGAGGCGCTCGCCGCGTTCGACGTGCGGGCCGAACTCACCCGCATCGGTGTGCCGACCCTCGTCCTGGTCGGCTCCGACGACCAGGTCACCGGGCCCGCCGAGGCCCGCACGCTGGTCGCCGGGATACCGGACGCCCGGCTCGCGGTCGTACCCGGCGCCTCGCATCTGGTCCCGGTGGAACAGCCCGCCGCGGTCACCGATCTCCTCGTACGGCACTTCTCCAGTGCCTGGCAGCCGGCCTTCGACTCCTCGACCGGCCAGATGGCGATTCCGGCGGCGGCGGTCAAGCCGGTCATCGCCCCGCCGCCTTCCGCGTCCCCCGTCGCCGAGATCGCGCCGCCCGCCGCGCAGCCCGAGGGCCTGGGGCGGCCCGACCCGTACGACGCCGGGATCAAGGTGCGCCGCGAGGTGCTCGGCGACGCGCACGTGGACCGGGCGCTGGCCTCGGCGGACGACTTCTCCGGTGACTTCCAGGAATTCGTCACCCGGTACGCCTGGGGCGAGATCTGGGACCGGCCCGGGCTCGACCGGCGCTCGCGCAGCTGTGTCACGCTCACCGCGCTGGTCGCGGGCGGCCACCTCGACGAGCTCGCCTTCCACATCCGCGCCGCCCTCCGCAACGGCCTCACCCCGGTGGAGATCAAGGAAGTGCTCCTCCAGGCGGCCGTCTACTGCGGCGTACCGGCCGCGAACAGCGCCTTCAAGGTGGCCCAGCAGGTCATCCGAGAGGAGACCACGCCCCAGGAGTGACCGCCCCCGTGATCTTCATCCGGGCAGTCGGACCACCAGTCTGAGCAGGCCGGCGGCGGGTCGGCGGGGGCAGGATGGAAGCATGACACTGATGAAGTTCACGAAGAAGTTGCACTCCTGCGTCCGTCTGGAGAAGGACGGACGCACGCTCGTCATCGACCCGGGCGCCTTCAGCGAGGAGGATGCCGCGGTCGGCGCGGACGCGATCCTGATCACCCACGAACACGCCGACCACTTCAGCGAGGAGCGGCTGCGGGCCGGCCTCGAAGCCAACCCGGGCGCCGAGATCTGGACGCTGAAATCGGTCGCCGACCAGATATCGGCGGCGTTCCCCGGGCGCGTGCACACCGTCGGTCACGGCGACACCTTCACCGCCGCGGGCTTCGACGTCCAGGCGCACGGCGAACTGCACGCCGTGATCCACCCGGACATCCCGCGCATCACCAACGTCGGCTATCTCGTCGACGGCCGTGTCTTCCACCCGGGCGACGCCCTCACCGTCCCCGACCATCAGGTCGAGACGCTGCTGCTCCCCGTCATGGCCCCTTGGAGCAAGATCTCCGAGGTCATCGACTACGTGCGCGAGGTCAAGCCCCAGCGCGCGTACGACATCCACGACGTCCTGCTCACCGACCTCGCCCGGCCGATCTACGACAACCAGATCGGCGCCCTGGGCGGCTCCGAGCACCTGCGGCTCACGCCGGGGGCGTCGGCGAAGGTCTGAGCCGCGGGAGACGGGCGGCTCCCGCACGCGGAAGGCGCCGCCGGGCCCGTTGTCGTACCCGCCCGGTAAGTTGTGGGTCATGCGCATCGCCACCTGGAACGTGAACTCGGTCACCGCCCGTCTCCCGAGGCTGCTGGCCTGGCTGGAGAGCAGCGGCACGGACGTGCTGTGCATCCAGGAGACCAAGACCACCGCCGAGCAGTTCCCCACGGATGAGCTGCGAGAGCTGGGCTACGAGTCGGCGGTGAACGCCACGGGGCGGTGGAACGGCGTGGCGGTGGTCTCCCGAGTGGGTCTCGAGGACGTCGTCAAGGGCCTCCCCGAAGACCCCGGCTTCGACGGCGTCCAGGAGCCCCGCGCGGTCTCCGCGACCTGCGGCCCGGTCCGCGTCTGGTCGGTGTACGTGCCGAACGGACGCGAGGTGGACAACCCTCACTACGCGTACAAGATCCAGTGGTTCGAGGCCCTCAAGGCGGCGATCGCGGGCGACGCGGCGGCCAGTCGGCCGTTCGCGGTGCTGGGTGACTACAACGTGGCGCCGACGGACGAAGACGTCTGGGACATCACCCTCTTCGAGGGCGCCACACACGTCACCCCGGCCGAGCGCGCCGCTCTCGCCGCCCTGCGCGAGGCGGGCCTCTCGGACGTGGTCCCGCGCCCCCTCAAGTACGACCACCCATTCACCTACTGGGACTACCGCCAGCTCGGCTTCCCGAAGAACCGCGGCATGCGCATCGACCTGGTCTATGGGAACGAGGCGTTCTCGAAGGCCGTCACCGACGCGTATGTGGACCGCGAGGAGCGCAAGGGCAAGGGCGCGTCGGATCATGCGCCGGTCGTGGTGGACCTGGACGTCTGAGGGGAGACGGTCGGTTCGCCGGGGTTGAACTTCCTTGGTCCGGCGTCGTCTTGGGACGCAGACTCCACACAGTCGTCTTGGGACACAGCCTCCACACAGGGGCGCGTCTCTCGAACAGGCGACCCCGCGCGCCTGTGGTGCGCTGCCCGGCGCGAATGACACGCTGGGCCGATGAACATCCCTTTTCTCGGCAATTGGCGCAAGAAGCGTGCCCCCGCGTTCGGCGTCGCGGTGCTCTCCGACGGCGCGGCCGACTCCGAGGGTGTCGCCGAACTCCTCGCCGAGTGCGATCTGCTGCGCTCCCAGGCGGAGTTGGCGGGGGTCGAACTCGACGACTCCGTGGCCTCGTTGGAGGCGCTCGATCAACTGTTGCCACGCTGGCGGGACGACGAGGAGAGCCTGCCGTGGCTCGGCAACGACGCGGGTCTGTACGTCGGCACGGTGATCGTGCGCACCGTCCCCGGAGCCGTCTGGCAGGTCTGGCCCAACGGCCATCCCGTGGTGCTTCTGCCGTCCGGCCGGGAGATCGACGTGGTCGCCTCCGGCCAGACCTGGGCGTCCAGCGGCGAGCCCGAACTCTCGCAACTGTACGCGGAGGTGTCGGAGGGCTAACCGCACAATACGGCTAATGCCTGAAAAGTGCGTGTCGCGCAATAAGTCCGTTCTTGTCCCGATAGTTTGCGGCAACTGCGACACAGCTGAGAGTGGGTAGGGCCGGGCATGGCTGTCGATCCGTTGATCGAGCTGCATGACGTGAACAAGTACTTCGGGGAGTTGCATGTCCTTCAGGACATCAACCTCACCGTCGGCAAGGGGGAGGTGGTCGTCGTCATCGGCCCGTCCGGGTCGGGCAAATCGACACTCTGCAGGGCGATCAACCGGCTGGAGACCATCGCGTCGGGAACGATCAAGCTCGACGGCAAGCCACTCCCGGAAGAGGGCAAGGCGCTCGCCCAACTCCGCGCCGAGGTGGGCATGGTCTTCCAGTCCTTCAACCTCTTCGCCCACAAGACGGTTCTCCAGAACGTCTCGCTCGCCCAGATCAAGGTCCGCGGCCGGGGGCGCCAGGAGGCCGACAAGCGCTCCCACGAACTCCTGGACCGCGTGGGCCTCGCCTCGCAGGCCCTGAAGTACCCGGCACAGCTCTCCGGCGGACAGCAGCAGCGCGTGGCCATCGCCCGCGCTCTCGCCATGGATCCCAAAGCCCTTCTCTTCGACGAGCCGACCTCGGCGCTGGACCCCGAGATGATCAACGAAGTGCTCGAGGTCATGCAGCAACTGGCCCGCGACGGCATGACGATGGTCGTCGTCACCCACGAGATGGGCTTCGCGCGCTCCGCAGCCAACCGCGTCGTCTTCATGTCCGACGGCCGCATCGTCGAGGACCGCACCCCGGAGGAGTTCTTCACCAACCCGCGCAGCGACCGGGCCAAGGACTTCCTCTCCAAGATCCTCAAGCACTGAGCGGGGGAGCGCACCGCATGATCCGTAACTCACGTGTGTGCTGTGCCCTCGCGGCGCTTACGGCACTGATCGCCACGGCCGTGGCCTGCGGCAAGGAGGGCAGCCCGCCCACCAAGGGCCCCGCCGCCGGGAAACTGCCCAACTACCAGGTGACGCAAGGCTTCCAGCTCCCCGCCTCGGCCACCTGGAAGCGTGCCGAGAAGCGCGGCTACTTCACCGTCGGCGCCAAGGAGGACCAGCCCTACCTGGGCGAGAAGGACCCGGCGAGCGGCGCCTACTCCGGCTTCGACATCGAGATCGCCAAGATGATGTCGGCCTCCCTCGGCTTCGCCCCGCAGACGGTCCACTTCAAGACGATCGCCTCGGCGAACCGCGAAACCGCCCTGCAGAACGGCCAGATCGACTACTACGTCGGCACGTACACCATCAACGACCTGCGCAAGAAGCTCGTCGGCTTCGCCGGCCCGTACTACATGGCGGGTCAGGCACTGCTGGTGCGCACCGACGAGAACGACATCCACGGCCCGCAGGACCTCGCGGGCAAGACCGTCTGCTCGGCGGCCGGTTCGACCCCGTACCAGCGCATCAAGGCGGACTACCCGAAGGCGAAGCTCGTCTCGTACGACACGTACTCGGTCTGTGTCGACAACCTGCTCACCTACCAGGTCGACGCCGTCACCACCGACGACGCCATCCTGATCGGCTACGCGGCGAAGGTGCCCGACGAACTCAAGGTCGTCGGCAAGCCGTTCTCCCAGGAGCCGTACGGCATCGGCGTACCGCGCGGCGACAACGCGCTGCGGTTCGCGCTCGACGACGCATTGGAGGCACGCGAGAAGAACGGCGACTGGAAGAAGGCGTACGAGGCGACGCTCGGCCTGTCCGGCGTGCCCGCGCCCACCCCGCCCAAGATCGACCGCTACCAGGGGAGTTGAGGGCGTCGTGAACGTACTGACAAACAACTTCTCCACCTTCGGCGACGGATTCCTCGGCACCGTCGAACTCACCTTCTACGCCTCGCTGTTGGCGCTCGCCCTGGGCTTTCTCATGGCCTCCTTCCGGGTGGCGCCGGTCGGCTCGCTGCGGGCCCTGGGCACCGCGTGGGTGACGGTCCTGCGCAACACCCCGCTCACCCTGCTGTTCTTCGCGGTGCTGCTCGGCCTGCCGCGCTTCGGACTCGTGCTGCCCTTCGAGGTGTTCGCGATCCTGGCGCTCGGCTGCTACACCTCGGCCTTCATCTGCGAGGCCCTGCGGTCGGGCATCAACACCGTCCCCAAGGGGCAGGGGGAGGCGGCCCGCAGCCTCGGTATGACGTTCGGGCAGACCCTGTCCCTGGTCGTCCTGCCGCAGGCCTTCCGTTCGGTGATCCCGCCGGTCGGCTCCACCCTCATCGCGCTCGCCAAGAACTCGGCGATCGCGGGGGCGTTCAGCGTCACCGAACTGCTCGGCACCTACAAGACCCTCAGCGAACTCGGCTACGACATCGTCTGGACCTTCGTCTGGATCGCCGTCGGCTACCTGATCATCACCCTCGCCATCAGCGCGGTCTTCAATGTCCTCGAAAAGCGCTGGGGAGTCGCCCGATGACCGCCACCGCCACCGAATCCACCGCCCTCTACGACATCCCGGGGCCCAAGACCCGCGGGCGGCACCGGATGTACGGGGCCTTGTCGACCGCCGTGATCCTCGGGCTCGTCGGCTGGCTCCTGTATCTCCTGTTCGACACCGACCAGTTCACGTACACGAAGTGGATGCCCTTCGAGTACAAGGGCATTCAGGAGCTGCTGCTGAGAGGCCTGGGCAACACGCTCAGGGCCTTCGCGATCGCCGCCGTGCTGTCGCTGGCGCTGGGCACCGTGCTCGCGACGGGCCGGCTGTCGGACCACGCGCCGGTGCGCTGGGTCTCCACTCTGCTCGTCGAGTTCTTCCGTGCCATGCCCGTACTGGTGATGATCTTCTTCATCTTCGTCGCGCTCAAGGTGCAGCCGCTGCCCGCGCTGGTCACCGGTCTGACGCTCTACAACGGCTCGGTGCTCGCCGAGGTCTTCCGCTCGGGCGTCAACTCCGTCGAACGCGGCCAGCGGGAGGCGGCGTTCGCGCTCGGCATGCGCAAGACGCAGGTGATGTCGTACGTCCTCGTGCCACAGGCCGTACGGTCCATGCTGCCCACCATCATCAGCCAGTTGGTGGTGGCCCTGAAGGACACCTCGTTGGGCTATCTGATCACCTACGAGGAGTTTCTCCACGCCGGCAAGCTCATCGCGTCGAACCTCGACTACGATTTGCCGTTCATCCCCGTGGTGATGGTGATCTCGCCGATCTACATCGGGATGTGCATGCTGCTCAGCTGGTTCGCCCAATGGGTGTCCCGGCGGGAGCAGCGCAGTCCCAAGACCGAGGCCGTGGATGTGGCACCGGCCGAACCAGGGACGCTGCTGCCGGGTGGGGGTCCCCCCACAGCCCCGAGGTTGTAGGGGAGCAGCAGCTCACGGGCCCTCAACCCGCCCGGCAGCAGCCGGAGATCACTGCTTGCGCAGGGGCACGGACACATACGACGGGTCGTGCCCCGGCGAGGAGAAGGTCAGCTGCGCGCCGGACGGGTTGTGCTCGATGTAGAGCGGGTCGACCGTGTCGACGACCAGGGCGAGTCGATGCCCTGCCGGGACGTCGTAGGCCGTGGAGAACAGCTCCAGGTCCACGCCGAACGGCTTGCCGGGCGTCTGCCCGTGGAAGGTGTACGGCGCGTTGCTGACCAGCTTGCCGAGGCCGAGCGGGCCCACGTCGTAGAGGTACGCGACGAGGGTTCCGCTCTCCTTGGTCCCGGTGACCGTGGTGTGCAACTTGACGGTGCCGCGTACCTGTTGGGTACTCCCGTACCTCTCCGACTGCCAGACGGCCGCCCAGCGGCGCGGGAGCAGCGGGATCGACGCCATCGGGGGCAGCTGGGCGAGCTGGTCGAGGATGCTGGAGAGGAAGATGACTCCGCCGTTCGCGCCCGAGTCGACGTTCGTGCGGATCGTGGTCGTGCCCGCGAGGCCGATCTTCTGCGTCGTCGCACCGACCGACTTCCAGTCCGGGTAGCCCTCGTAGCCGCCGGTGGACCGGGACTTGAGCTGGACCGGCTGCTCGCGGTCGATGCCGTTGTCCTCGCCCTTGAGGTAGTGGTCGAACCAGCGGCCGGTGTCCGTCCATACGTCGTTGGGGACCCCGAGGAGACCGGTCACCTCGGCGGTGGCGTGGTCGCCGGGGCGGAACTCCAGGCGTTTCGGGCCGGTCAACTGCTCGTAGAACTTGGCGTATTCGTTGGGCGGGAAGATCGTGTCGCCCCAGGTGTTGGCCATCATGATCGCGGCCCCGTTGGCGTTGATCTGGTCGACGTAGGCGCCCGGGGATCGTTTCTTTCCCCAGGCGATGATCTCCTGCTCTCTGGAGAGGTCGGAGGCGAAGAAGTCCTTGAACACCTGCTGGAGTTCGGCGCTGGGCCGGCCGGTGAGCGTGCCCGCGCCGTCCAGCAGGGCGGCTGCCTGGACGTGCTGGGTGCGGCCCGAGTAGATCGATTCGATCAGGTCCGCCCAGCCGCTGAGGGCGGCAACGGCCTTGATACGAGGGTCGTGCGCGGCGGCGAGCAGGCTGATGCCCGCGCCGTACGACATGCCCGCCATGCCGATATTCCCGGCGTCGGCCGGAGTGTTCGCGAGCGCCCAGTCGATCACCTTGGACACGTCCGCCATGTCCGGTGGGCCGGCCACCTCTATCTCCCCGCCCGACTGCCAGAAACCGCGGACGTTGTAACTGACCACCACATAGCCGGAGTCCGCCAGTTTCTGGGCCTGGGCGAGGTACTCGACCTGGGGCAGGCCCCAGCTCGTGGGCAGCACGATGAGTGGGTAGCCGTGTGTGCCGGCGGCGCCCGAGGGGGTGACGACGTTGGCCTTGAGGACGGTGCCGCCGTCTCCGGCGATGTCTACGAAACGGACACCCGCCGTGGTGGGGAAGGCTTGGGCGGCGGGGGCCGGACCGAGGGTGGCGCCGACGATCAGGGTCGCCGAGACGACGCTGGTGGCGGTCATGCGCAGGGCCTTGCGCGGGTGTCCCACGGGTCACTCCCTACTCGTGCACGTGCGAAGTGACTCGACAGTAACCTCGGCGTTTTACCGTAAGTAACCCGTCGGTAAGTTACGCGGCAGTAACGATTGTTGCAAGGTGATGAAACCTAAGAGGCGCGATGCGAGTTCCGCGCCGCCGTCGCCTCCGGCAGCGGGGCCTGTGCCGCGCGCGTCACATCCGCCACGAGCTCGACGACGTCGGGGCCGTACGCCTGGGAGTTCACCACCTTCAGGAGGAGGACGAAGGAGTCGTTGCCGTGCTTGCGGGCCAGCCGTTCGTGGTTGCGGGCCAGGTAGCGGGAGGCCGCCTGGTTGGTGATCGCACGCTGGCCGCAGAACAGGAAGACGGGCCGGGCAGGGCCGGGTTGCCCGGCCGTGAGCCGGGCAAGGAGCACGTACTCCGTCACTCCCTGGTCCATGCGGTAGCGCTCGCTGCCGACCTGGAACGCCAGCCGGTCCGGGACCGGTTCGGGGTCGGTGTTCACGCGAACCCCGGGCAGCATGGCCTGCATATGGGCCGCCATGCGCCGGTTCGACCCCGGGCCGCCGACGCAGAACTCCGTCCGCTCTCCGAAGCCCTGCCGGGCCGCGTCCTGGGTGATCACCTCGGCGTGCGCGCCGCAGTCCTTGATGAGCGCGGCGAGTTCGAGGAGCGCGAACACGTCGTAGCGGTGCACCGCGAGGTCGGCGCTGCCCGCGTCGCGGTTGACCACCAGCAGGGACTCGGAGTTGGCCGGCAGCCCGAAGAAGGCCTGCTTGCGGCGGAGCTTCCGCTTCCACAGATAGGTCCGTGCGAGCCAGCCGAGCGCGGCGCTGATGCCGGCGGCGAGCACGCCCAGGACGATGTTGCGCACGTCGTCAGTCATGGGCGCGCATGCTAGCGGGAATACGCAACGGTGTTCGAGGGGGTCCTGACGCGAGCGCCGCGCTGAAGTTACGCTGCGCGGACGGTTGTCGACTGGAGGTACGGATGCGTCGCCCTGTTGCGCGGAGTCTGGCGGTTTTGGCAGTTTCGACCGCGGTGGTGTCGGTCGGCGCGGCGGCTCCACCGTCCGCCACCGGCGGCAGTGCCGCCGCGGAGAAGGTGCCGGTCGCCGTCGGCTACGGCGGCGCGGTGGCCAGTGTCGACGCGGACGCCTCCGCCGCGGGCATCGAGGTCCTGAAGAACGGCGGCAACGCGGTGGACGCGGCGGTCGCCACGGCGGCGGCCCTCGGCGTCACCGAGCCCTACTCGTCGGGCATCGGCGGGGGCGGCTACTTCGTCTACTACGACGCCAAGTCCCGCAAGGTGCAGACCATCGACGGCCGGGAGACCGCGCCGCTGACGGCCGACTCCGGGCTGTTCCTGGAGAACGGGCAGCCGATCCCCTTCGCCGACGCCGTGACCAGCGGACTGGGCGTGGGCACGCCGGGCACGCCCGCGACCTGGCAGACCGCGCTGGACAGCTGGGGCAGCAAGCGGCTGAGCACCGTGCTCAAGCCCGCCGAGCGCCTCGCGAGCGACGGCTTCACGGTCGACGCGACCTTCCGCTCGCAGACCGAGTCCAACCAGGCCCGGTTCAAGAACTTCCCCGACACCGCAGAGCTGTTCCTTCCCGGCGGTTCGCTCCCGGTGGTCGGCTCGACCTTCAAGAATCCCGATCTCGCCCGCACGTACAAGGAGTTGGGCAAGAAGGGCGTCGACGAGATCTACGACGGCGACCTCGGCCAGGAGATCGTCGACACGGTGAACGATCCGCCGGTGGACCCGAGTTCGGGCTACAACGCCCGCCCCGGCGAGCTGTCGGTCAAGGACCTCGCGGCGTACGAGGCGAAGCGGCAGGCGCCCACGAAGACCTCGTACCGAGGTCTGAACGTCTACTCGATCGCACCCTCCTCCTCGGGCGGCACCACGGTCGGTGAGGCGCTCAACATCCTTGAGAAGACCGACCTTTCGAAGGCGAGCGAGGCGGAGTACCTGCACCGCTACATCGAGGCGAGCCGGATCGCGTTCGCGGACCGGGGGCGCTGGGTGGGGGACCCCGCCTTCGAGGACGTACCGACGAAGGAACTGCTGTCGCAGAAGTACGCCGACTCGCGCGAGTGCCTGATCAAGGACGACGCGACACTGACGAGCCCGCTGGCGCCGGGTGATCCGCGTGACCCGACGGCCTGCTCGACGGCGGGTACGGCGGCTCCGACGACGTACGAGGGCGAGAACACCACGCACCTGACGGTGGCCGACAAGTGGGGCAACGTCGTCGCGTACACCCTGACCATCGAGCAGACCGGCGGCAGCGGCATCACTGTCCCGGGCCGCGGGTTCATCCTCAACAACGAGCTGACGGACTTCTCCTTCACCCCGGCGAGCCCGGACGTGCCCGACCCGAACCTGCCGGGTCCCGGCAAGCGGCCGCGCTCGTCGATCTCGCCGACGATCGTCCTCGACCAGCACAACAAGCCGGTCGTGGCGCTCGGTTCGCCCGGTGGCGCGACGATCATCACGACCGTGCTGCAAACGCTGACGGAGTTCGTGGACCGGGGTCTTCCGCTGGTGGACGCGATCGCGGCGCCCCGCGCGAGCCAGCGCAACCAGACCACCACCGAACTCGAACCTGGCCTGTGGAACAGTCCGTTGAAGGCTCAGTTGGAATCCGTCGGACAGGCCTTCCGGCAGAACCCCGAGATCGGCGCGGCGACGGGCGTACAGCGGTTGCCCAACGGGCAGTGGCTCGCGGCGGCGGAGACGGTACGACGGGGCGGCGGGTCGGCGATGGTGGTGCGGCCAGTGTCCTAGCGGGACCGCGGCCGGTGTCGTAGCGGGGCCGAGGCGGTGAGGCGGGCGGCCGGTACGCCCGCCTCGCCGGATGCGCACGGGTTGTGCAGGGGTACGGGCGTCAGCGCGCCGTCAGGATGCGGGGGCCCGCGTCCGTGATCGCCACGGTGTGCTCCGCGTGGGCCGCGCGGGAGTGGTCGTTCGTGCGGAGGGTCCAGCCGTCGGGGGCCGCGTGGAAGCCGTCGGTGCCGCCGCCGATGAGCATGGGCTCGATGGCGATGACCATGCCGTGGCGGAGCGGGAGACCACGGCCGGGGCGGCCCTCGTTCGGGACGGACGGGTCCTCGTGCATGTGACGGCCCACGCCGTGGCCGCCGAAGCCCTCCGGGATGCCGTACCCCGCGGTGCGGCACACCGTGCCGATGGCGTGTGCGATGTCCCCGATGCGGTTGCCGACCACGGCCGCCGCGATGCCCGCCGCGAGGGCGCGCTCGGCGGCCTTGATGAGGCGTACGTCGGCGGCGCGCGGCGTCCCGACGGTGAAGCTGATCGCCGAGTCGCCCACCCAGCCGCCCAGTTCGGCGCCGAAGTCGATGGAGACCAGGTCGCCGTCGTGCAGCCGGTAGCCGGTCGGGATGCCGTGCACGATCGCGTCGTTCACGGACGCGCAGATGACCGCGGGGAACGGGGTGGGTGCGAAGGAGGGGCGGTAGCCGAGGAAGGGGGAGCTCGCGCCCGCGTCGCGCAGGACCTGGTGCGCGATCTCGTCCAGTTCCAGGAGTGAGACGCCCACGTCCGCGGCCTCCCGCACCGCCGTGAGGGCCCGGCCCACGACCTGCCCCGCCTCGTACATCTCGTCGATCGATGTGTCCGTCTTCAGTTCCACCATGCCAATTACTATACCGGTATTAGAATGCGGGCATGGTCCGTAACCCCTTGACTCCCGAAGAGCATGAACGCGGCGAGCGGCTCGGGCGACTGCTGCGTGAGGCCCGCGCCGGCCGGAGCATGGCTCAGGTCGCCGCGCACGCCGGGATCTCCGCCGAGACCCTGCGCAAGATCGAGACCGGGCGGGCGCCCACCCCCGCCTTCTTCACCGTGGCGGCGCTCGCTCGGGCGCTCGGGCTGTCCATGGACGACCTCGCGGGCGAGTGTGTGCCGGCCAGGGTGTGACAGGGGCGGCCGCTTTCGGGGCGCCTGGGACACCCCAACCCCCTGCGGGATCACGTCAACTGCCAGTAGGGTCACAGAACTCTGCGTCCGGTCCGCAAACTACTCGTAGCTGTTCCGTAACACGGAGGGTGTTTTCTACCGGATCAGAGCACTCCATTCTGGCGGGAGTTGTGTGATGGCTGTGGAACAACTCCCGGTTCAGGTGGGGGAGTTCGCGAGGTTTCTGAACACGCTGATGGAACGGCTCGACCAGGGCGGCGGCTGGTGCGGGGTGTTCTGGCAGCGTGACCCCGACGGTATGCGCGCCTGCCTGGGCGGGTGGGAAGTGCCGCCCTGGGACGTTGTGGAGGCGCTCCTCCAGGACGTCGCGGCTGAGTACGGCGACCGCGCCGCCGCCCGGGAGAGCGAGCGCGCCCGCGCCCTGCACGGTGCCTCACTCGCCGCCTACGACGCCCGGCCCGGCGGCCGCGACGCCCTCGGGGACCGTCTCGACGTCGTTCTCCGCGAACAGCGCTACGCCGCCGAGCGCCAGGCGGAGCTGGCCCGACTGCTCCGTTCGGCCGCCTCCCAGGAGGAGGCCGACTCGATCCGCCTCGACCTCGCCTGGGCCCAGGACGACCACGAACGGGCCACCGCCCGCTGCGCGGAGATCCGCCGTCGCGTGGAGAACCTCGACGAGAGCGCCCTGAGCCCTCGTTCCCGGAGCGCACCGAACCTGGGGCTGTGGGAGCCCGAGGGTGGGGCGGAGCCGTCCGGTGGGGCCGTTGCCCGGCAAGGGGGCGAGGACCGGCCGTCCGAGGCCGGCCGCGGGGGGCTGGGGCCGGGCCGCGCGGCTCGCCGCCGCGCGGGGATCCCGGAGCAGACGGCGCCGCGAGCGCCGTCCGCGGATCCCGGTATGCCGGACGACGGGGCGGTCCCGGGGGCGCCCTCCCCCGACAACACATACGCCTCTGCCGCGCGCCCCACCTCGAACAATTCTGCCGATGCGTATCCGGATGAGTACGCCTCCGAGCACACCCCGTACGCCCAGCGTGAAGGTTCGTTCGCCGCTGACGGCTCCGGCTCCGGCGCGTACGCCCAGCGCGACGGCGCGTACGCCGCCGACGCCGACGGCTCCGGCGCGTACGCCCAGCGCGACGGCGCGTACGCCGCCGACGCCGACGGCTCCGGCGCGTACGCCCAGCGTGGAGGCGCGTACGCCTCCACCGACCACCGCGATGACAGCTCCCGAGCCGCCGCGGCGCGACACGACGGCGTGCACGCCCCCTCCGTGCGGCCCGAGAGTGCTCGTACGCCCGCAGCGCAGTCCGACGGCCCCCACGCGCCCTCCGCGCAGCCCGACAGCCCCCAGCCCCCCGCCGAGGACCGCACGCCCCCCACCACCAAGCAACGCTCGAAGCGTCGCAGCCGGGGCAGCGCCCGATTCGCCGGAATGATGGAGGCGGAGGCGCAGACGGCTCCCTCGGGCGCCCCCGAGTCGGTGGCGTCCACCGCGCCCGCTCCGGCCGCTAAAGGCGGCCGTACCCCCCGTGGTGCCCGTTTCGCAGGAGCCGCCGCGGAAGCGGAAGTGGCACAGCCGCGGCGGGTCCCGCTGGACGACGACGCCCGGCGGGACACCGTCGCGACCGTGGGGGCGCTGGTCCGGTTGCGGAACGAGGGCCGCAGCGGTGAGGCGCACGCCCTGCTCGTGGAGGCCGCCTACTGGCCGGCGGCCCGCTTCCCGCTGCTCGCCGCCGAACTGCACCGCGCGGGCCTCGACGCCGACTGGGCCACCCTGCTGTGGGAGGCCGCCTCGCTGCCCGCCGACCGGCTGGTCGCCGCCGCGGACGCGCTCGTCGCGGCGGGCCGCACGGCCGACGGGCAGCAATTGCTGCGCCAGGGTGTCGCCCGCCCCGCGCCGGAGATCGGGGCCGCCGTCCTGGGCCTCGCGGAGGAGGGGCGCCACCGGGAGGTCCGCGCGCTGCTCGGCGCGTACGTACGGATGCGCACCCCGGAGGAGACGGCCCGCAGCGCGGAAGCGGACCCGCAGCGGCTGGTGCCGCTCCTTCTGGAGGCCGCCAAGGGTGTTTCCGAGGAGCGCCACCGAGATCTCGTCCACGCCCTCAGGGTCGCCGGGTTCACCGCCTGACCGGGCCGGCACGGGGCCCGCGCGCTCACCCACAAGAGGTGCGAAACGTGATCGACTCAGCGGGTTAACGACGATGGTCTTGGCAAGGCTGTTCAGTGGGCTTACTTTCGAGCCTCTACCGCCTTTGTCTACGGGCGTAGAAGCTCTCTGACGTCCCTGTCGAAGGAGCAGCTCATGGCCAACGTCGTACGCGCCGCTCTCGTCCAGGCCACCTGGACCGGCGACACCGCATCCATGGTCGCCAAGCACGAGGAGCACGCCCGCGAGGCGGCCCGGCAGGGCGCCAAGATCATCGGCTTCCAGGAAGTCTTCAACGCGCCCTACTTCTGCCAGGTCCAGGAGCCCGAGCACTACAGCTGGGCCGAGCCCGTGCCCGACGGGCCCACCGTCACACGTATGCAGGAGCTCGCCCGCGAGACCGGCATGGTCATCGTCGTGCCCGTCTTCGAGGTCGAGCAGTCCGGCTTCTACTTCAACACCGCGGCGGTGATCGACGCCGACGGCAGCTACCTCGGCAAGTACCGCAAGCACCACATCCCCCAGGTCAAGGGCTTCTGGGAGAAGTACTACTTCAAACCGGGGAACCTGGGCTGGCCCGTCTTCGACACCGCGGTGGGCCGCGTCGGCGTCTACATCTGCTACGACCGCCACTTCCCCGAGGGCTGGCGTCAGCTCGGTCTCAACGGCGCCCAGCTCGTCTACAACCCGTCGGCGACCTCCCGCGGCCTCTCCTCCCACCTCTGGCAGCTGGAGCAGCCCGCCGCGGCCGTCGCCAACGAGTACTTCATCGCCGCGATCAACCGGGTCGGCGAAGAGGAGTACGGGGACAACGACTTCTACGGGACCTCGTACTTCGTCGACCCGCGCGGGCAGTTCGTCGGCGAGACGGCGAGCGACAAGGCCGAGGAACTCATCGTCCGCGATCTCGACTTCGACCTGATCGACGAAGTGCGCCAGCAGTGGGCGTTCTACCGCGACCGGCGTCCCGACGCCTACGAGGGGCTGGTGCAGCCGTGACCGATCTGTACGCACGCCACAAGGCCGTCCTGCCCGAGTGGCTCGCCCTCTACTACGAGGACCCGATCGAGATCACCCACGGCGAGGGTCGGCACGTCTGGGACGCCAAGGGCAACAAGTACCTCGACTTCTTCGGCGGCATCCTCACCACCATGACCGCGCACGCGCTGCCCGAGGTGACGAAGGCGGTGAGCGAGCAGGCCGGGCGGATCATCCACTCCTCGACCCTCTATCTCAACCGGCCGATGGTCGAACTCGCCGAGCGGATCGCCCACTTGTCCGGCATCCCGGACGCGCGCGTCTTCTTCACCACCTCCGGCACGGAGGCCAACGACACCGCCCTGCTGCTCGCCACCGCCTACCGGCGGAGCAACCAGATCCTGGCGATGCGCAACAGCTACCACGGCCGCTCGTTCACCACGGTCGGCATCACCGGCAACAAGGGCTGGTCGCCGACCTCGCTCTCACCGCTCCAGACGCTGTACGTCCATGGCGGCGTGCGCACCCGCGGCCCGTACGCCCATCTCAGCGACGCCGAGTTCATCGCGGCCTGCGTCGCCGACCTGGAGGATCTGCTCGGTCATGTGCGGCCGCCCGCGGCTCTGATCGCCGAGCCCATCCAGGGCGTCGGCGGTTTCACGGCTCCGCCCGACGGTCTGTTCGCGGCCTTCCGCGAGGTTCTGCACGAGCGCGGCATCCTCTGGATCTCCGACGAGGTGCAGACCGGCTGGGGGCGGACGGGCGAGCACTTCTGGGGCTGGCAGGCGCACGCTGACGCGGGCCCGCCGGACATGCTCACCTTCGCCAAGGGCATCGGCAACGGAATGTCTGTCGGCGGTGTCGTGGCGCGCGCCGAGATCATGAACTGCCTTGACTCCAACTCCATTTCGACCTTCGGCGGCTCGCCGGTCACGATGGCGGCGGGCCTTGCGAACCTCACCTACCTCCTCGAACACGACCTCCAGGGCAACGCCCGGCGCGTCGGCGGTCTGCTCATCGAGCGGCTGCGGGCGATCACCGCGCACGTGGACGGCGTACGGGAGGTCCGGGGCCGTGGGTTGATGATCGGCATCGAACTGGTCAAGCCCGGCACGGACGAGGCTCATCCCGAAGGGGCCGCGGCCGTGCTCGAAGCGGCCCGGGACGAAGGCCTGTTGATCGGCAAGGGCGGCGGCCACAACACCAGCGTGCTGCGGATCGCGCCGCCGCTGACCCTCACCGTCGCGGAGGCGGAGGAGGGCGCGGTGATCCTGGAGCGCGCGCTGAGGTGTACCACCCAGTAGGACTGAGCAAGGGAACGCCGCCATGACCACCGCCTTGGAACCCGCGCTTTCGGTACGCCAGGTCCTCAACCTGGATCGGGTGCTCGCCGGAGAGCCCGAGGTGGTGGCCGGCGCGAGCCATCTCGACCGGGCCGTGCGCTGGGTGCATGTCGCCGAGGCCGCCGACGTCGGTGTGATGCTCACGGGCGGCGAGATGGTGCTCACCACCGGAGTGCTGCTCGCCGGTGACGTGGAGGCGCAGGCCGAGTACATCCGTTCGCTGCACCGCGCGGAGGCCGCGGCCGTCGTCCTCGGACTCGGCCGGGCCTTCCCCACGCCGCCGGACGTGATGCGCAGGGCGGCCGAGCGGTGCGGGCTGCCGATGGTGGTGCTCCATCGGCCCTTTCCCTTCGCCGAGCTGACGGAAGAGGTTCAATCCCGGCTGGTCAGAAGCAAGTTCGCGGCCGTGAGTCTCTCCGAGGCCGTACGGACGGCGCTGACCGGGCTCATCACCTCGGGTGCGCCGCTCCAGCGGATGCTCGACGAGATCGCCGGGCACGCCGGCTGTCCCGTGGTCGTCACCAACCTCGCCCACCGGGTCCTCGCCACGGCGGGGGAGCGGTCCGCCGTGGACGACGTGCTGCGTGACTGGGAGCGCATCTCCCGGCAGGCGGGCGGCAGCGAGGGCGACGGGTGGATCAGGGCCGAGTTGGGCGGGCGAGGGGAGCGCTGGGGCCGCATCGTGCTGTGCGGGTACCGCGGTGACGCCGCCACCGGGCGGCTGCTCGCCGACCGGGCCGCCGAGGCCCTCGTCCTGCACCGGATGCTCGGCGGCTCCGTGCACACCTGGGAGGAACAGTCCGCGCAGAGCCTGCTGACCGACCTGGTGAGCGGTGTCGTACCGGCCCGGCAGCTGTTGCCGCGGGCGCGGGCGGCCGGGCTGCCCGTCAACCGGCGGGCGTTCGTGCCGCTGGTGGTACGGGACGGCGAACCGGCTCAACTCGACCGTGTGTTGCGGTTGTTGGGCCTTCCGGGGCTTGTCGCCGAGCTCGCGGACGGGGCCACCGCCGTGCTGCTCAGCCTCGCCCGGGACCAGGACGCGGAGGCGCTGGCCACCCACTTCGCCGTACGGCTGCGGCACGAGAGCGGTGTCCGTACGATCGTGGCCGCCGCGTCCCCCCGTACGGCATGGGACGACGTTCCCGCGGGCCTGCGCGAGGCCCTGCACGTCGCTGAGGCCGCCGCCGACGCACCCGCCGACCAGGAACAGCCGGTGCTCCTGCGGTTGCGTGACGTCCATCTGCGCGGCCTGGTAAGGCTGTTGCGGGACGATCCGCACGTGCAGGCCTTCGCCGAGCGGGAGTTGGACGGGCTGCTGTGCGGCGCCGACGCCGATTCGGAGCTGCTGCCGGTGCTGCGGACGTATCTCGCGACCGGTCGCAACAAGTCGCGCACCGCGCAGCTCCACCATGTCAGCAGGCCCGCGCTGTATCGCCGTCTTGAGGCCATAGAGGCCCGTCTCGGCGTCGACCTCGACGACTTCGAGCAGGCCGCCTCCGTACACATCGCGCTCCTCGCGCACGACGCCCAACAGAGGTGAAATGCCGTGGAAATGAGCGGGAAACGCGTGCGTGCGGGCGAGAGTGACACGGTGGAACGCCCGGCGTCCGTAGACGTGACACGGTGCAACTCAATCCAGGCTCCAGGACTTCCTAGGCTCCTGGGGCGGGCGTCGGAAGTGCCGTCTGCCCTGCGACGCCCGGCACGCACTCTCGCCGCACCGGGCGCAAGCCCAAGTACATCCAGTACGAGGACTTACGCCCGGCACGCCGACAGCACGCACCGGACGCCGCAGGGCCCGCCCTTCGGGCAGACGACGCCACTTCCGACGCTCGCCCCAGCACACCGAGCGACCGGAGGTCCCGATGAGCAGAGTGATCCGAGCCGCCGTCTTTCAGACCGCGTGGACCGGCGACAAGGAATCGATGATCCAGGTCCACGAGCAGGCGGCCCGCGACGCGGCCGCGCAGGGCGCACAGGTCCTGTGCTTCCAGGAGCTGTTCTACGGGCCGTACTTCTGCCAGGTCCAGGACAAGGCGTTCTACGAGTACGCCGAGCAGATCCCCGAAGGCCCGATCGTGCAGCGCTTCCAGGCGCTGGCCAGGGAACTGGGCATCGTCCTCGTCCTGCCGATGTACGAGGAGGAGCAGCCCGGCGTCCTGTACAACACCGCGGCGGTGATCGACGCGGACGGTTCGTACCTGGGCAAGTACCGCAAGACCCACATCCCCCAAGTGGAGGGATTCTGGGAGAAATTCTACTTCCGGCCGGGCAACTCCGGCTGGCCGGTCTTCGACACCGCCGTCGGGAAGATCGGTGTCTACATCTGCTACGACCGGCACTTCCCGGAGGGCTGGCGTGCGCTGGGCCTCGCGGGCGCCGAGATCGTGTTCAACCCGTCGGCCACCTCGCGCGGACTGTCCGGCTACCTGTGGCAGCTGGAGCAGCCGGCCGCGGCTGTCGCCAACGAGTACTTCGTGGGCGCGATCAACCGGGTGGGCGTCGAGGAGTACGGCGACAACGACTTCTACGGGACCTCGTACTTCGTGGACCCGGAAGCCCAGTTCGTCGGCGAGGTGGCCGGCGACAAGGAGACGGAGCTCGTCGTCCGGGACCTGGACCTGGCCAAGCTCCGCGAGGTGCGCGACCGGTGGCAGTTCTACCGGGACCGTGCTCCGGGGGCGTACGGGCCGCTGACGGCTCCGTAGCCGCCTTGAACTCCGCGGGCCATGCTCACGGGGGGTCGGGCCCGCGGGACCAATTTCCGTACCGGGGTCGGGCCCGGCGGGACCAATTTCCTTACCAGGGAGCAGCGTTGATCTCGGTTCTCGACAGCTTCGGTGTTCCCCCAGTGCACGTACGACCGGAAGGAGAGGGAGCATGAGCCGTACCGTCATCCGTGGTGGTCTCGTCGTCACCGCGTCCGACGAGATCCATGCCGACGTCCTGATCGAGGACGGCCGGATCGCCGCTCTCGCCGCCACCGGCACCCCGGCGGCCGACGCGTGGACGGCCGAGCGGACCATGGACGCCACCGGCAAGTACGTCATCCCGGGCGGCGTCGACGCGCACACCCACATGGAACTGCCCTTCGGCGGCACCTTCGCCTCCGACACCTTCGAGACGGGCACCCGGGCCGCCGCTTGGGGCGGCACCACCACCATCATCGACTTCGCGGTGCAGAGCGTGGGCCACTCCCTGCGCGAGGGCCTCGACGCCTGGAACGCCAAGGCCGACGGCAAGTGCGCCATCGACTACGGCTTCCACATGATCGTCTCCGACGTCAACCAGGAGACGCTCAAGGAGATGGACCTGCTGGTGGAGGAGGGCGTCACCTCCTTCAAGCAGTTCATGGCCTACCCCGGCGTCTTCTACAGCGACGACGGCCAGATCCTGCGCGCCATGCAGCGCTCCGCCGAGAACGGCGGCCTGATCATGATGCACGCGGAGAACGGCATCGCGATCGATGTGCTGGTGGAACAGGCCCTGGCGCGGGGGGAGACCGACCCTCGCTTCCACGGCGAGGTCCGCAAGGCCCTCCTGGAGGCCGAGGCCACCCACCGTGCCATCAAGCTCGCGCAGGTCGCCGGAGCGCCCCTGTACGTCGTGCACGTCTCGGCGCAGCAGGCCCTCGCCGAGCTGGCACGGGCGCGCGACGAAGGCCTGAACGTCTTCGGCGAGACCTGCCCGCAGTACTTGTTCCTGTCGACGGACAACCTGGCCGAGCCCGACTTCGAGGGCTCGAAGTATGTGTGCAGTACGCCGCTTCGGCCCAAGGAGCACCAGGCCGCCCTGTGGCGCGGACTGCGTACGAACGACCTCCAGGTCGTCTCCACCGACCACTGCCCCTTCTGCTTCGTGGGTCAGAAGGAACTCGGACGCGGTGACTTCTCGAAGATCCCCAACGGGCTCCCGGGCGTCGAGAACCGTATGGACCTGCTCCACCAGGCCGTCGTCGACGGGCACATCTCGCGTCGCCGCTGGATCGAGATCGCCTGCGCGACCCCTGCCCGGATGTTCGGCCTGTACCCGAAGAAGGGCACCATCGCGCCGGGCGCCGACGCCGACATCGTCATCTACGACCCGCACGCCGAGCAGGTCATGTCGGTCGAGACCCACCACATGAACGTCGACTACTCGGCATACGAGGGCAAGCGCGTCACGGGCCGGGTCGAGACGGTGCTCTCGCGCGGCGAACTCGTCATCACCGAGCGGGAGTTCACCGGACGCGCGGGTCACGGCGTCTACACCCCCCGCTCCACCTGTCAGTACCTTCTCTGAGCGACCAGGAGTGGCGCCATGGACTTCGGACTCGTCCTGCAGACAGACCCCCCTGCCTCCCGCGTCATCGACCTGATGAAGCGGGCCGAGGGCAACGGCTTCACGTACGGCTGGACCTTCGACTCCGCCGTGCTGTGGCAGGAACCCTTCGTGATCTACAGTCAGATCCTCGCGAACACCGAGAAGTTGACGGTCGGACCGATGGTCACCAACCCGGGCACCCGCACCTGGGAGGTCACCGCCTCCACCTTCGCGACGCTCAACGACATGTACGGCAACCGCACGGTGTGCGGCATCGGACGCGGCGACTCGGCGATGCGCGTCGCCGGACGCAAGCCCAACACGCTGGCCCGTATCAGCGGTGCCATGAAGGTCATCCGTGCCCTCGGGCGCGGCGAGGAGGCCGACCTCGGCGGCACCGTCATCAAGTTCCCCTGGGTCAGGCCCGGCGCCGAACTCCCGGTCTGGATGGCCGCGTACGGGCCCAAGGCCCTGAAGATGACCGGCGAGGAGGCCGACGGATTCATCCTTCAGCTCGCCGATCTGTATCTCACCGAGTACATGGTCAAGACCGTGAAGGACGCGGCTGTGGCGGTCGGGCGTGACCCGTCCGACGTCAAGATCTGTGTGGCGGCGCCCGCGTACATCACCGCGGACGACTCACCCGAGGCGCTCGCCCACGCCCGCGAACAGTGCCGCTGGTTCGGCGGCATGGTCGGCAACCATGTCGCCGACCTCGTCTCCAAGTACGGGGAGCACTCCGCCGCCGTACCCGACGAACTCACCGACTACATCAAGGCCCGTGAGGGCTACGACTACTCCCACCACGGCCGCAGCGACAATCCCGACACCAAGTTCGTGCCCGACGAGATCGTCGACCGGTTCTGTCTGATCGGCACGCCCGAGCAGCACATCGAGAAGCTGAACGCGCTGCGCGCCCTGGGCGTGGACCAGTTCGCGGTGTACGACATGCACGACGCGCAGGAGGCCACCATCGACGCGTACGGGACGAAGGTCATCCCGGCCATCAACGGTCAGTAGTGCAGGGGCACTTGAGGCCCCCTACCGTTCTCCCCTTCCCGCCGTCCCGGGAAGGGGATCAGGGCGCTCCCCGCGCCCCCGAAATCGCCCCGCACGGCCTTTCCCGCCACTCCTCACTTGATTGGCCTGCCCATGACCGAGACCGTCCCCACCGACAGTTCGCCGCCCGCCGCTCAAGTCACGCTCCCGGACGGCCGGGTGGAGATAGCCCCCGGCACGCCCGTGCCGAGCGGCCCCTATGCCAACGAGGACCTGCTGCCGGTCC
The DNA here is from genome assembly GCF_040683495.1 of Streptomyces sp. NPDC093544. Lineage (NCBI taxonomy): Bacteria > Bacillati > Actinomycetota > Actinomycetes > Kitasatosporales > Streptomycetaceae > Streptomyces > Streptomyces sp. NPDC093544. The sequence continues at coordinate 557,703 of NZ_JBFBEA010000001.1, forward strand.
CGATCGAGAAGCGCACCTGGACCACGTACAACTTCTCGGCGCTCTGGGTCGGTATGGCCCACAACACCGCTTCCTGGACCCTGGCTTCCGGTCTGATCGCCGTCGGTATGGACTGGAAGCAGGCCGTCTTCACGATCGCGTTGGCCAACCTGATCGTGCTTGTCCCGATGCTGCTCACCGGGCACGCGGGACCCAAGTACGGCATTCCGTTCCCTGTCTTCGCGCGTGCCTCCTTCGGCGTCCGCGGCGCCAACCTGCCCGCTGTCGTACGGGCGTTGGTGGCCTGTGGCTGGTTCGGTATCCAGACCTGGATCGGCGGCGAGGCGATCTTCTTCCTCGCCGGGAAGCTGTTCGGCGACAGCTGGGCCGGTGCCGGCCATATCGGCGGCTACGCCTGGACCATGTGGCTGTCCTTCGCGATCTTCTGGGTGCTCCAGGTCGCCATCATCTACCGGGGCATGGAGACGATCCGCCGCTTCGAGAACTGGGCGGCGCCTTTCGTGCTCGTCGGCGCCGGCGTGATGCTGTGGTGGATGAGCGACAAGGCGGGCGGCTTCGGCCCGCTGCTCGACCAGCCGTCCAAGCTCGGCTGGGGACGCGACTTCTGGACACTCTTCGCCCCCGCCCTCATGGGCATGATCGGCTTCTGGTCCACGCTGTCGCTGAACATCCCGGACTTCACCCGGTACGGCAGGAGCCAGAAGGCCCAGACGTGGGGCCAGGCGCTCGGACTGCCCACCACCATGACGCTGTTCGCCTTCCTGTCCGTCATGGTCACCTCGGGTTCCCAGGCGGTGTACGGCGAGGCGATCTGGGACCCGGTCCAGCTGGCCGCCAAGACGGACAACGTCTTCGGCATCATCTTCGCGCTGGTCACCGTGCTGGTGGCGACCCTGTCGGTGAACGTCGCCGCCAACCTGGTCTCGCCCGCCTTCGACTTCTCCAACATCGCGCCCCGGAAGATCAGTTTCCGGGCCGGCGCGCTCGTCACCTGTGTCCTTGGCGTACTGATCTTCCCGTGGAGGCTGTACTCCGACCCGCAGGGTTACATCTTCACCTGGCTCGGCCTGGTCGGCGGGCTGCTCGGCACGGTCGCGGGCATCCTCATCGCCGACTACTGGATCCTGCGCCGGACCAAGCTCGACCTCGCCGACCTGTACAGCGCGGACGGCCGCTACTGGTACGACGGCGGCTGGAACTGGCGGGCCGTCGTCGCCTTCGTCACCGGCGGTGTGCTGGCCATCGGCGGCGCCGACTTCCATCCGCTGATCGACGGACGGCCCATTCCGGCGCTGGAGTCGCTGGCCGACTACGGCTGGGCGGTCGGGCTCGGCACGTCGATGGTGCTGTACCTGGCGCTGATGCTGGCGCGTGGGCGGGGGAAGACGGCTGTCTGATTCAGGGGCACTTGGGCGGAGCTGACCGATTGGTGACGGTCGGCTCCGCTGTGCTTTGACGGTCCGCTCCGCTGTGCCTTGACGGTCAGTTCCGCTGCGTTGTGACGGTCGGCTCTGCTGCGTTGTGACGGTCAGCTCTGCTGTGTCTTGTCCAGTGCGGCCACCGCGTCCTTGGCGGCACTGATGGCGCCCTTGTTGATCACGTCCGCGCTGGGCGACTTCTTCGTCTCGAAGTCGCTGCCGTTGTACGTGATGACGACCACCGCGTTGGACGCACGGACGATCACCACTCCCTCGCGTGTGTCCTGCTTGTCCTCGGAGGTGAGGTTCACGACGGAATAGGCCGTGTCGCCGACGCCGGGGACCGCTCCGCCGCCGCTCTTGTCCGCGACGCGCTCCTTGTAGGACGTCTGTGCCGCCGCGTCCGTCTCCTTGATCTCGTACGAGACGTCGAGCCAGCGGTAGTCGAAACCCTTCAGCGCGTTCCAGGAGCAGGTGCGGCGGACCGACTTGTCCGTCGAAGCGATCTCCTGACCGGCCGTCTTGGCGCCCGGGACCAGCGCCTTGATCGTCTTTTCGGTCACGCTGGTGCAGGGTGCCGGGGATGAGGCATACGTCTTGGTGGCCGCGGACGACGACGGCGCGGACGCCGAATTCGTGGGCTTCTGCGGCGATTTGTCCGCAGCGGCGGTCGGGGTCGCGGCGAGCGGACCGGACGTCAACGCCCAGCCCGCCGAGGCGAGCAGGGCGACCGGCAGCAGACGCGCGGCGAGAGCGAGCGGCAAAGGAAGAGAACTCACGGCGCACTTCTCGTGGGGGACGGTGCGGAGATGGTCCGCACTGCGGACGGGACGCCAGTGTCACACGAGTCCCTGTGGGGGGAAAGTGCGAACTCGCTCTGTGTCTGTGCGGTGACAGTGACTCACTGTTGACGGGCTGTGGAGCTTGCCATCGGTGTCGATGACGAAGGGGGGCATGCGGAGTCCGGCTTCCCTGCGTGCGCCGAACTGCGGTTGGGGCTACGGAGACTGCCGCTGGGGTTACCGGAGGTCGTGCGCAGCTCGCCCTTTGTCGCGGCTCTCGTCGAGGCCGCGTGTCATCATCGGCGCGTGATCGCGATACGCCTGAAGCCGACCCGTGGTGTCGTCCTCGGCTGCGTGTTGGCGCTGACCGCGAGCGGGTGCGGGCTCTCCGCCGAGCTGGACCGCGAGTTCAACTCCGAACGCACGCCTGCGCCGTCGCGGACCCGGGCTGTGCCGCCGCCCGTGTCCGCCACGCCCTCGTCAGTGCCGTCGGTATCGGTCCAGCCGGTGAGTGGCTGTCCGTCGTCCGGTCTGCGCTTCGCGGCCGGTCCCATCGACGGGGCCATGGGGCTGCGAGCCATGACGCTCTCCGTGACCAACTGCGGTGAGCAGCCGTACGAGCTGAACGGCTACCCCTCCGTCAGCGTCCTCGACGAGGCGGGTGACCCGATTCCGGGCGTGCGCACGATCGAAGGGACGCAGGGCGTGCCCATGGCGTCGGACGACACCGGCCCCGAGCCCTTCACACTCGAGCCGGGCGAGACCGCGGAGGCGGGGCTCGTGTGGCGGATGGCTGCCGAGGACGGTACATACCTCCGCGTCGCGCCGGACAAGGAGCGGGGCACAGTGAACGTACGCCCTGAATGGCCCCTGGACATCGGCCCGGAGAACCTACTCGGGACGCATCCGTGGACCCCTGCCCCGAAGTCGGCTTCCTGAAGGCGATGCCGTACGCGGTCCCCGCCTACGGCACCCGGCTCGTCCACTCCGGCGACCCGAACTTTGTCCGCGCCAGCTCCTCCGCGCGCGCCAGTTCCTCCGGTGTCACCTTGCCGTCTGCCAGCCCGTACCGGCCGCGGAACGAGTCGATCATCCGCTCGATGACCGCCTCGCGCGCCAGGCCGGTCTGCCGGCGCAGCGGATCCACCCGCTTCTTCGCGCTCCTTGTGCCCTTGTCGGAGAGCTTCTCCCGGCCGATGCGCAGTACTTCGAGCATTTTGTCGGCGTCGATGTCGTACGCCATGGTCACGTGGTGGAGCACGGCACCGGGTCCGCCACCCGGGCCGACCATCCGCTTCTGCGCGGCACCCGCGATCTTCCCGGCCTCCGTGGCGATGTCGTTCAGCGGCTGGTGCCACGCCTTGATCCCCATGTCACCGAGCGCGCCGAGCACCCAGTCGTCGAGGTACGCGTAGCTGTCCTGGAACGACAGCCCCTGGACGAGGGCCTCGGGCACGGAGAGCGAGTACGTGATGGTGTTGCCCGGTTCCACGAACATCGCGCCGCCGCCGGAGATCCGCCGCACGACCTCGATGCCGTGCCGCTCGGCGCCCGCCGGGTCGACCTCGTTGCGCAGTGACTGGAAGCTGCCGATGATCACGGATGGCGCGGCCCATTCCCACACGCGCAGCGTCGGCGGGCGGTTGCCCGCGGCGACCTCGGCGGTCAGGACCTCGTCCAGGGCCATGTGCAGCGCGGGGGACTGGGGCGCCTCGTGGATCAGCTGCCAGTCGTAGTCGGTCCAGTCGGTGGCGTGCGCGAGCGCCCTGCGGACGGCGATGGCGATGCCCTCCGAGGTCAGGCCGTACATCACCGTGCCCTCGGGCAGCGCGGCGTCGACACGGGCGGCCAGTCCTGCCGCGCCGGTGTCCGCGGGAGCGCCGTTCAGCGCGTCGTTGACGGCGTCCAGCGCCTCGTCCGGCTCGAGGAAGAAATCGCCCGCCACCCGCGCGTGCCGCAGGACTCCGCCCTCGACGTCCAGGTCCACCACGACGAGCTTGCCGCCGGGGACCTTGTACTCACCGTGCACCGAATCCGCCTCCGTCATCCGTTTCACGAGGACCAACGCCGACCTCGGACGATTGATTCCGGTCATTCCGGGCGGGGTGCCTGCGGTGTCCGCCTGCCCTGTCCTCCTGGGCGCCGCAAGTGCCATAGTCGAGCGCGAGCTTGATCGCTCCGCACGTCTCCGGGTAACTCCACACGGCGAGGTGGCACTGCATGTTCACGACCCGACCGACGCTCCAAGGCACATTCGGCATGGTGTCCTCGACGCACTGGCTCGCCTCGCAGTCGGCGATGGCCGTACTGGAGGACGGCGGCAACGCCTGCGACGCCGCGGTCGCCGCCGGTTTCGTCCTGCACGTCGTCGAGCCGCACCTCAACGGACCCGCGGGTGAGGTCCCGATCATCCTCGCCCCCGCGGGCGGCGAGGTGCGGGTGCTGTGCGGGCAGGGCGTCGCGCCCGCCGGAGCGACGATCGCCCACTACAGGGGACTCGGTCTGGATCTCGTACCCGGTACCGGGCCGCTCGCCGCCGCCGTGCCCGGCGCCTTCGACGCCTGGATGCTGCTCCTGCGCGATCACGGCACGAAGTCCCTCGCCGACGTCCTGAAGTACGCCATCGGGTACGCGCAGGACGGGCACGCGCCCGTGGAGCGGGTCGGCGAGACGGTGGAGACCGTGCGCGAGCTGTTCGAGACGGAGTGGCCGTCCTCGGCCGAGGTGTATCTGCCGGGCGGCAGGGCTCCGCGGCCGGGCGAGCTGTTCCGTAATCCCGCCCTTGCCGACACCTGGCGGCGGCTGCTCGCGGAGGTCTCAGAGGAGGCCGACCGGGTGGCGCAGATCGAGGCCGCGCGGATCGTGTGGCGCTCCGGCTTCATCGCCGAGGCGCTCGTACGACAGGCGCGGTTGGCCACCATGGACACCAGCGGCGAGCGCCACGCCGGCACCCTGACGGCCGCCGATCTGGCCTCCTGGTCCGCGAGTTACGAGGCTCCGGCGACGTACGACTGGCGAGGCTGGACCCTGTGCAAGGCGGGCCCCTGGAGCCAGGGCCCGGTCCTGCTCCAGCAGTTGGCCCTGCTGCCGCCGGAACTGCCGCGCTACGGCTCCGCCGAGTACGTCCACCTGCTGATCGAGGGCTGCAAGCTCGCCATGGCCGACCGGGAGGCCTGGTACGGGGACGCGGCCGAGGTGCCGCTCGACGCGCTGCTCTCGGAGACGTACAACACCGCCCGGCGCGCGCTCGTCGGGGACAAGGCGTCGTACGAGCTGTGCCCCGGCAGCCCCGGCGGGCGCGTTCCGCGGATGAGTGGGCACGCGCGCGTGGTGGCCGCCGGGGAGCCTGGCTTCGACGCGCTCGCGGTGCCGGGTGCCGGCGAACCCACGGTGGCCCGGGTTGCCGCGGACCCCGGGGTGGCGCCGGACGGTGGCACCCGGGGCGACACCTGCCATCTCGACGTCGTGGACCGCTGGGGCAACATGGTCGCCGCCACGCCCAGCGGCGGCTGGCTGCAGTCCAACCCGGTCGTGCCCGAACTGGGTTTCCCGCTCGGCACCCGGCTCCAGATGGCCTGGCTGGAGGAAGGGCTGCCCAACTCCCTGACGCCGGGCCGTCGTCCTCGCACCACGCTGACCCCCTCGCTCGCGCTGCGGGACGGGGTGCCTGTCATGGCGTTCGGCACGCCGGGCGGTGACCAGCAGGACCAGTGGCAGACACACTTCTTCCTCTCCGTGGCGCTGCGCGCCGAGGTGCGCGGGGGCCTCGACCTCCAGGGCGCGATCGACGAGCCGAACTGGCACAACGACAGCTTCCCCGGCTCCTTCTTCCCGCGCGGCATGCGTCCCGGCAGCGTCACCGTCGAGTCCCGCATGGACGCCGCGGTCGTCGAGGAGCTGCGCCGCCGCGGCCATGACGTCCAGGTCGGTGACGCCTGGTCCGAGGGCCGGCTGTGCGCGGTCGCGCGGGATCCGGAGACGGGTGTGCTGTCGGCGGCGGCGAACCCGCGGGGGATGCAGGGGTATGCGGTGGGGCGCTGATCCGCGCACGCGGCGTCATGACGTACGCCCGCGTCATGACGTACGCCCGCGTCATCACGTACTCAGTGTCATCAGGGGTGCCGGACGGTCGCGGTACCCGGGATGCGCGTGCACTCTGCGTCGCCGTGCGCTCTGGGAATTCATGGTCATTCCACCCGGTGTGCACCGGCCCGGTGAGGATTGTCAGAGGCGCGTGCTGTCATGGAGGCATGATCGTAGACATCGAAACCATCGACGAGTTTCTCACCCACCGCACCTCCGACGTCGAAGAAGCGGTCCGGCAGGCGGCCGCCGCCGAGGTCATGCCGCGCTTCCGGCAGCTCGCGGCGCACGAGATCGACCAGAAGACCGGCCCGCACGATCTGGTGACGGACGCCGACCGCCTGGCCGAGGCGTACCTCACCGAGGCCCTCACCGCGCTGCTGCCCGGCTCGGTCGTGGTCGGCGAGGAGGCGGTGCACGCCGACCCGGCGACCTACGAGGCGATACGCGGCTCGGCGCCGGTCTGGATCGTCGACCCGGTCGACGGGACACGGCAGTTCGTCCACGGTGACCCCGGCTTCTGCATGCTGGTCGCGCTCGCGCTGGACGGCGTCGTGCACGCCTCCTGGACGTTCGCTCCCGCGCGCGACGAGTTCGCCACGGCGATACGCGGCCGGGGCGCCTTCCTCGACGGTGCGCCCCTGCGAGCGGGTTCGCCCGTGCCGGGCCGCGACCTCGACATCGCCACCTCGCACCCGGACTACACCACGGACGAGCAGAAGCGCGCCCTCCTCGCCCTGCACACCGAGGGCATCGTCACCCGCCCGTGCGGCTCGGCGGGCCTGGAGTATCTGGCCGTGGCCCGCGGGGAGTTGGACGCCACGGCCTTCTCCTGGGAGGCCGCCTGGGACCACGCGGCGGGCCTGCTGCTTGTCGAGGAGGCGGGCGGCGCGCATCTGACGCTCGGGGGCGAGCCGTTCCGTATCGCTGGGGGCAACGCGCTGCCGTTCACGTCGGCCCGGGACGAGGCGACGGCCCGCAGGGTTGTGGCGGTGCTGGCGGCCGGAGCCTGAGAGTCGGGGCAGGCTGCCTTCCGACCGTCTGAGCAGTCGCCCGCGTCGTCCAAGCAGTCGCCCGCGCCGTTCGCGCAACCGCCCGCGTCGTCCGAGCAACCGCCAGCGCCCTCCGCGTAGCCGTCCGCGCGTCCGCACAACCGCCCGCGCCGTCAACGCTGTCAGTCCTCCGGCATATCCTGATCCCAGTTGCCATCGGCTGACAAAGGAGTCCGAAGGTGCCGTCGATGCTCGATGTGGTCGTGGTGGGTGCGGGGCCGAACGGACTGACGGCTGCCGTGGAGCTGGCCCGCCGGGGTTTCTCCGTGGCCGTGTTCGAGGCGCGGGACACCGTCGGCGGCGGAGCCCGTACCGAAGAGCTGACGCTGCCCGGATTCCGGCACGACCCGTGTTCGGCGGCGCATCCGCTGGGCATCAACTCCCCGGCGTTCAGGGCGATGCCCCTGGAGCGGTACGGCCTGGAGTGGCTGCACGCGGAGCTTCCCATGGCGCACCCCTTCCTGGACGGCACGGCGGCGGTGCTCTCGCGGTCGGTGGCGGAGACGGCCGCCTCGTTCGGGCCGCGCGACGCCGGTGCGTACCGGCGCCTGGTCACCCCCTTCCTCCCCAAGTGGGACACGCTGGTCCACGACTTCATGTCGCTGCCGCTGACCGCGCTGCCCCGCGACCCGGTCACCCTCGCCCGCTTCGGCCTCGCCGGACTGCCGCCCTCGACCTGGCTGATGCGCCGTTTCCGCGACGAGCGGGCCAAGGCGCTGTTCGCCGGGCTCGTCGCCCATGTCATCGCCCCGCTCGACGGGATGGCGACCGGTGCCGTGGGCCTGGTCTTCGCGCTCGCCGCGCACGCCCGTGGCTGGCCCGTGGCCCGTGGCGGCTCCCAGTCCATCTCCGACGCGCTCACCGCGTATCTCAAGGACCTCGGCGGCAGCGTCCACACCGACTACGAGGTCAAGCGCCTCGACGACCTGCCGCCCGCGCGCGCCTACGTCTTCGACACCTCGCCCACCGCGCTGTCCCGGATCGCCGGCTTCGGCCGCTACTACGAGCGGTATCGGTACGGAGCGGGCGTCTTCAAGATCGACTACGCGCTCGACGGCCCCGTGCCATGGACGGCGAAGGAGGCGCGCACCGCCGGGACCGTGCAGGTCGGGGCGAGCCGCGCGGAGATCGGCACCGCCCTGCGGGCGGCCTCGCGCGAGGGCCGGGCGCCCGACGCGCCGTTCCTGATCACCGTGCAGCCCAGTGTCGTCGACCCCTCCCGGGCACCCGAGGGCAAGCAGGTCTTCTGGGCGTACGGTCATGTCCCGAACGGCTGGACCGGGGACCTCACGGACGCGATCGAGCGCCAGCTGGAGCGCTTCGCGCCGGGCTTCCGCGATCGCGTCCTTGCCCGCGCGACGGCGGGCCCACCCGAACTCGCCGCCCGCAACGCCAATTACGTGGGCGGTGACATCGCCTCCGGCGCCGCCTCCGGGCTCCAGCTCCTCCTGCGCCCCAAGCTCTCCCTCTTCCCGTACAGCACCCCGCACCCGGCCGTCTTCATCTGCTCCTCGGCCACCCCGCCGGGCCCCGGTGTCCACGGCATGTCGGGGCACAATGCGGCGAAGGCGGTATGGAGGAGGCTGAGGCAGGCATGACCACGATCACGCTGGTACAGGGCGACATCACCCGGCAGAGCGTCGATGCCATCGTCAACGCGGCGAACTCCTCGCTGCTCGGCGGGGGCGGCGTCGACGGCGCCATCCACCGCCGGGGCGGTCCCGCCATCCTCGCTGAGTGCCGCAAGCTCCGCGCCTCCCACTACGGCAAGGGCCTGGCCACGGGACGAGCGGTCGCCACCACGGCCGGCGAGCTGGACGCGCGCTGGGTGATCCACACTGTCGGTCCGGTGTGGCAAGGACCCGGCAGCGACCCCTCGCTCCTCGCTTCCTGCTACCGAGAGTCCCTCCGGGTGGCAGACAAGCTGAGCGCGCGGACCGTCGCGTTTCCGGCCATCTCGACCGGTGTCTTCAGATGGCCGATGGAGGACGCCGCCCGCGTCGCGGTGGAGACGGTCGGGGACATGGAGACGGCGGTCGAAGAGGTCAGGTTCGTCCTCTTCGACGAGCGGGCGTACGAGGCGTTCGCGGAGCAGGTCCGCTGACCGCACCTGCCGGGAGGCGTCGGCCCGCGGAAATTGCCGGGCGTTGAAGACGCCTTCCGAAGTACCGTCCAGCGGTGACTGATGCGGATGGGTACTTCGGAGAGAGTGTCGCGGCGACCTACGACGAGTCGGAGGCGAGCGAGTTCGAGACGGGCGTCGTGGAGGCGGCGGTCGACGTTCTGGCGGGGCTCGCCGACGATGGCCGGGCCCTGGAACTGGGCATCGGGACAGGGCGTATCGCGCTGCCACTGGCACGCAGGGGAGTCCCGGTCCACGGCATCGACCTGTCGCGGGCGATGGTCGACCGGCTGCGCGCCAAGCCGGACGGCGACGCGATCGGCGTGACGATCGGCGACTTCGCGACGACGAAGGTGGACGGGACGTTCTCCGTCGCCTATCTCGTCTTCAACACGATCATGAACCTGACGACACAGGCGGAGCAGGTGGCCTGCTTCCGTAACGTCGCGGCCCACCTCGAACCCGGTGGCCGATTCGTCATCGAGGTCATGATCCCCGACCTGCGGAAACTCCCGGCGGGGCAGACCGTCGTGCCGTTCCACGTCAGCCCGACGCGATGGGCGTTCGACGCCTACGACGTCGCCACTCAGGAAATGAGCTCGAACTACATCGAGGTCGTCGACGGGCGCGGCGAGTACCACTCGATCCCTTTCCGCTACGTATGGCCGGCGGAGCTCGACCTGATGGCTCAGCTCGCCGGGCTGAGCCTGTGTGAGCGGTGGGACGGATGGACCCGGGAACCGTTCACCAGTGAGAGCGGCCGACATGTCTCGATCTGGGAGAAACCCGCTGCGTAGTCACTCGCACGGTTGTTCGTATAACTGTCCGAGCGGTCGTCCGAGTGGCCCCTCAGGCGACCGCTCGGAGCTGGACAAGTGCTGGTCCAAGCTTTACTGCGAATAGATTGCAGGTGAGAAAGCCGAGCATGAGGGTGGGAGACGCACCGCCCACCCCGAAAGAAGGTCCCCACCATGCGTCGTACGTCGCTCACGCGGCAGGAGTGGGGTCGGCTCGGTGGGATGGGCGCCTTCATTCTCGCGCTGCATGTGATCGGCTGGTTCACGCTCGTCGCCGTCGTCGCGCCGGAGCACTACAGCATCGGCACGAAATCGTTCGGCATCGGGATCGGCGTGACCGCGTACACGCTGGGCATGCGGCACGCCTTCGACGCCGATCACATCGCGGCCATCGACAACACCACCCGAAAGCTGATGAGTGAGGGGCAGCGGCCGCTGTCGGTCGGCTTCTGGTTCTCGCTCGGCCACTCCAGCATCGTCTTCGGGCTGGCCTTCCTGCTCTCGCTGGGCGTTCGGACGCTGGCCGGGCCGGTGCGCGACGACGACTCGAGCCTGCACGACGTCACCGGGCTGATCGGCACGACGGTCTCCGGGACCTTCCTGTACGTCATCGCCGCCATCAACCTCGTCATCCTCGCCGGGATCTGGAAGGTCTTCCGGCAGATGCGTTCCGGCCACTTCGACGAGGCGGCCCTGGAGGAGCAGCTCAACAACCGTGGCTTCATGAACCGCCTGCTCGGCCGGGTCATGAAGTCGGTCACCAAGCCCTGGCAGATGTATCCGCTGGGCCTGCTCTTCGGCCTCGGCTTCGACACGGCCACCGAGGTCGCCCTGCTGGTCCTCGCGGGATCGGGCGCGGCGTCCGGACTGCCCTGGTACGCGATCCTGTGCCTGCCCGTCCTGTTCGCGGCGGGCATGTGCCTGCTCGACACGATCGACGGTTCGTTCATGAACTTCGCGTACGGGTGGGCCTTCTCAAAGCCGGTGCGCAAGGTCTACTACAACCTCACCATCACCGGACTGTCCGTCGCGGTCGCCCTGATCATCGGTACGGTCGAACTCCTCGGCCTGCTCGCGGAGCAGCTGAACCTGCACGGAGCCTTCTGGGACTGGGTCGGCGCCCTCGACCTGAACGTCATCGGCTTCGTCATCGTCGGCCTGTTCTTCGCCACCTGGGTCATCGCCCTGGTGGTGTGGAAGGCGGGCCGGATCGAGGAGAAGTGGACGGCGGGCCTGCGCCTCCCCGAGGTGGACGAGCTTCACCGCCCCGGGACGGCCGAGTTGTCCGGCCCAGCCGGACAATCCGGCGACCAGCGCCACGCCGCGCACCAGACCGCAGACTGACGCGTCCGTCTACCACTTGGGCAGCGTGCGGGCCGGCAGTCGCAGCAGATCCCCGGTGGCGTCGGCCGCGCCGAGGGCCGGCGGGGCGCCCAGGGCGAGGACGGCCGCGCCGATGGGCCACAGGTCGGGACGCGGCGCGGTCTGTAGGGCGGCGATCCGGCGGGTGACGGCGTGCTCGGAGAAGTGCGGGGCGCAACCCGGCTGGGCGCGCTGGGCGACCAGGGCGGCGCGGGCCGGCGCCCGTACGGTGGTGCGGCGGTCGCCGACGGCACCCGCCCCCTCCTCGTCCGCCCAGCGCTCCAGCAGGAACGTGACCGTGCTGCGCACCGGCGTGAGGAGCGGGTCGGCCGCGGCGGCCAGAGCGACGGCGGTCGACGGAGCCGAGTGGCGGCGGGCGAGATGGGCACGCTCGTGGGCCGGCAGGACACGGCGCTCCGCTGGTTCCAGCGCGCCGAGCATCGCTGACGTGACCAGTATCCGGCCCGGCCTGCCCGGGATGGCGAAGGCCTGCGGAGTCGAGGACGCGGCGACGACGAGCTCGCTGTCGGGAGGGTGGCCTTGGTGGTGACGGTTCAGGACGTGTCGCGTAGCGTGCCCGCACGGCGCGGACGAGCCGGAAGGCGATCACGCCGAGGAACGCGCCCGCGGCGAGCGCGGCCGCCTCGGCCGGCGGCCGGCCCTCCCCGTCGGCCTCCGCGGCCACCCTCGGCGCCTGGTTGACCAGCGTGGCGCCGAGCAGGCGCAAGGCCCAGGTGGAGGCGGCCGCGGTCGGCGCGGCGGCGATGGTCAGCACCCGGGCGGCGGACGCCGGAGACACCCGCGCCCCACCTGTGGGGCGAGGACCGCCAGCAGTAGCGGCAGGACCAGCGGGACGTACACGTCGATCCTCATGACCCGCTCTGCCCGACGAACCTCATGACCCGCTCCCTCCGAGGAGCTCGCGCAGAGCCTCTTCCTCCTTGGGACTCAGCCCGGTCACGAACTGCTGGAGCACCGCGATGGAATCGGGCCCGCGGTCGAGCGCCTCGTGCATGGCCTCGGCGGTCAGCTCCGCGGCGTTCTTGGCGGGCCGGTACGCCCCGCGCCGCCCGTCCACATCACGCAGGACCAGGCCCTTGTCATGCAGGCGCTTGAGGATGGTGTGCACGGTGTTGTAGGCGAGGCCGCCGCTGATCTCGGCCTGGATCTCGGCGGGCGTCAGGGCATCGTCGGTGGCCCAGAGGGCGGCGAGGACCTCGCTCTCCAGCTCGCCGGCGCCGCGTCGTTCCGCCCTGCCGTGGGGGCCTGTGCCAGCCATGCCGGCCACCTTACAGCGCGTAGGGGAGTGGAGAGCGGGGACGGCGTCCCGCGGTGCCTCCGGATGCTGCACCCGCCCTGCACTCCCGGCCGGCAGGGGGTAATTTATCCATGTTTCCCGCAATTTAACCGTGTTGCAGTTTTCCGGGCTTTCATCGCGGTGCCTTGGTTTTCGCCTTCACCCTACGCACTGTAGGGTGAAGGGACCCTACGGTCTGTAGGGATGAAGGGTGGAGGATGGCCAAGACGTTGAGCGCGGCGCTCGTCGGCGCCGCGGGCCACGACCCGCCCCAGGCTGCCCGCATGGCACGACGCTCCTCCGAATGGTGGCTCTCACTGGTGGCGGGCGCCTTCACCGTGACCCAACTGCTCCTCGTACGCCCCGGGATGGGCCTCGGCTGGGACGAGACGGTGTACGTCAGTCAAGTCAGCGCGCACGCGCCCGCCGCGTTCTTCAGCGCGCCGCGGGCCCGCGGCGTCTCCCTGCTCGTGGCGGCGGTCACCTCCTGGTCGTCATCCACGGAGCTACTGCGCGTCTGGCTGGCGCTGCTCTCCGGACTCGGCCTGTTCCTGGCGCTGCGCGTCTGGCGGGGGCTCTTCCCCATGCGCGTACTGGCCCTCGCGGGAGCCCTGTTCGCGACGCTCTGGGTGACGGTGTTCTACGGACCGCAGGCCATGCCCAACTACTGGGTCGCGATCGGCGCCCTGGCCTGCGCCGGCTGCTTCCTGCGCGCCCAGGCCGACCGCTTCGACCGGTCGGCGCTGTGGGGAGTGGGCCTGAGCACGGCGCTGATGGCGTGGATGCGCCCCACCGACGCGGTCTGGGTGACCCTCCCGATGCTCGTCCTCGTCGTGGGTGTTCGCCGCCTGCGTCTCCGGCGGCTGCTCGTGGCGCTCGTCGCGGGCCTGGTGGCAGGGGCGGCTGAGTGGGTCGTCGAGGCGTACGTCGGCTACGGCGGCCTGGTGCAGCGGCTTTCCGACGGATCGCGGATCCAGGGCGGCCTGGGCTGGAAACTCGCCGTCGGTGACCAGCTGCGCAGCCTGGGCGGGCGCACCCTGTGCCGCCCATGCACCGGGCCGATGCCGAACGCCGCCGTGACCGTGTGGTGGTTCGCCCTGCCGCTGCTCGCCGCTCTCGGCCTCGCGCTCGCGGTCAGGGCCCGGCGCCCCGCGAGCACGCTGCTGCTCCTGGCCTGCGCCGCGACGGCCGCCTTTCCGTACCTGTTCATGATCGGGTACGCCGCTCCACGCTTTCTGCTGCCCGCCTACGCGCTCCTCGCGATCCCGGTCGCCGCCGCCCTCGTCCACTTGGTCACCGCCCCGAGCCGGGCATGGCGGCCAGTGGCTGTGACCCTGGTGACGCTCGGCCTCGCGGGTCATCTGGCGGTGCAGTACGTGGTGCTGGAGAGGACTGTGCACCGCACCACCGCCGCCCATCAGGGCTGGGCCCGTACCGCCACGGAACTGCACCGTCTCGGCGTACGGCCGCCCTGCCGCCTGACCGGGTACCAGGCCGTCCCGATCGCCTTCTACGCCGGCTGTTCCTCCGTCGCGACGAGCGGACCCAACGCCAACACCACGCGGGCGGACATCGTGCGGTCCGTGCGGCGCGAGCCCGTCGCCGTACTCACCACCCTCGGAGGACAACCACCCGAGTACGCCCGGACCTGGGCATCGCACGTCACTGGTGATCTGCGTGTCTACGTCGCGGGAGGCCCGGCGACATGACCGCTCCGCCTGCTGCCCCTCCGACTTCAGCCGCCGTCCACAGGCGGGTGTCCTGGCAGGCCGGGGTCTCGCTCCTCGTGATGGTGTGCGCGGTGTATCTCGCGCGGCGTCACTGGCCGGTGATCGAGGCAGGGGCCGCGCGGCTCGCCGTCGCCGACCGAGGCTGGCTGCTCGTGGCGACCGCTGCCACCGTGGCGACCTGGGCTTGCTCGGCGCTCGCCCAACAGGGCGCGGTGGCCCGGCCGTTGCCGACCCGGCGACTGGTGGCGGTGCAGTTCGCGGCGTCCGCGGCCAACCATGTGCTGCCCGCGGGTCTGGGGGCGGGCGCGGTCAACCTGCGCTTCCTGACCCGGTGCGGGCTGCCGGTCGCCCGGTCGGCGACCGCGCTCGCGGTGAAGGCCACCGCGGGGACCGTGGTACGAGGCTTCCTCATCGCCGTACTCGCACTGGCCTGTCCCGGCGTCCTCCACCCTCCGCATGTCCCCGCGACGGCGATGGTGGCGGCGGTCGCCGTGGTCGGCATCGCCGCGCTGCTCCTGAAGGGACCGCTGCGGCGAGCCCTGCGGGCCGTACTGGCGGATGTCCGCGCCGTGCACGAACTCCCCGCGCGGGCAGCCGCGTTGTGGGGCGGGTCGCTCGCCTTCGCCTCGCTGCACGCGGCAGTGGTGATCGCGGTGACCCAGGCCCTCGATCTGCCGCTGCCCCCGGCCCAGGTCGCCCTCGCCTACCTCGCCGCGAGCAGCGCCGCCGTCCTGCTTCCCACCCCTGGCGGCCTAGGCTCCCTGGACGCCGCCCTCGCCCTGGCCCTCAGCCTCGCCGGAGCACCGGCAGGCGCGGCGGCATCCGTCGTCCTCGGCTACCGGCTCCTGACCGTGTGGCTGCCGCTGCTGCCGGGGCTGCTGACGCTTGGGGTGCTGGTACGACGCCGGGTGGTGTGAACTGCCGTTCGGCCTAGGTCCTGTCGTGGGTTTTGCCGGGTGGGCCCGGGGGGGGGGGGGGCGTTTTAGGCGGGGGCGTGGGGGGGTTGTGTGG